>CAZLTT010000006.1:0-44745 GCA_964562515.1 uncultured Micavibrio sp. | reverse complement strand
CCAAAGCCCTGCAACGCGGCATGATGAAACGCCGCGCAGGCCGTGTAATCAATATCGCGTCTGTTGTTGGCGTAACGGGTAACCCCGGTCAGTGTAACTATGTTGCATCAAAGGCCGGTATGATTGGTTGGTCAAAAGCGATGGCAGCGGAAGTTGCAAGTCGCGGTATCACGATTAACTGCGTCGCGCCGGGCTTTATTGCCACCGCGATGACCGATGCGCTGAATGACGATCAAAAAGCCAAGATCAATTCGACTATTCCTGCGGGCAAAATGGGTTCATCCGAAGACATCGCCGCTGCCGTAGTGTTCCTCGCCTCAGACGAAGCTGCCTACGTTACTGGACAAACGATCCATGTAAATGGCGGCATGGCGATGATTTAAAGCTCTAAATAAAATCAAGCGCGCATAAATGATCATAGAAAGACTGTTGGTTCGCAGCAGTCTCTCTCGGGTATTGTGCTTTAAGCATGCTATAAGCCGTTATCAACAGACGGTGCGAGCTGACCACTTTCGGGTGGGTGAGATAGTTTTTCTTTAATTGCTCGTAACGCGGTGTGCCTTCCACGTTTCTCCATTCGTTGAAAAAATCCTGCTGATCGCGGATCGCCTGAATCAGCAGCTTTTCCGCCTTCTCCAAATGGCGCGGTGTGTCGATCATGTGAAAGCTGTCGACTATACTATCGATCTCCTCGTTATAACGCGCCGTGCTCATTGCGCGGGTCTGACCGTTGAAATGGCGCAAAGTCATCACGCGAGCGCGCATCGCCAGATCGGCCGCGAAAAAGTAATGATCGAGATATTTTGCATCCTGCGCGGCGATGCGGGTTTGTTTGGGGTTATAGGGTTTGCGCTGCTTGTTATGGACCTGCATATAGGCTTCATCGAGCGTCATATCTTGTGCGCTGACCGGCGCGGCGATGCATAAAGATAAACAGGCAATTATCAGAAATTTACGAATTTTCATTTCCTCTCCCTTTGTTCCCACCTATATAGTGTAGCAGATTATGCACCACCTGATTATCTTTGATTGCGACGGCACACTCGTCGATAGCGAATATCTTTACAACTCCATCACGGCCGAGCTTTTGAACGAAATCGGTTACGACGAGTATACGCCCGAAATGTGTCTGGAACATTTTGCGGGGCAAAGTTGGAGCACCATTCGTCATGTCTTGGAAGAGCGTCACGGCGAACCCATGCCCGACGATATAATCGAGCGTTATATCCGTATAGCGAACGAGAAGATGAATCATGATTTCGACGCCGCACCGCACGCCGATCAGGTCCTGACGGCATTAAATGACAATCATGCGCTGTGTGTTGGTTCGAACGGAGAACGGAATAACGTTATTAAAAGCCTTGAGGTAACCAACCTCATCAAGCATTTCAGCGATGACCGTATTTTCACCAAAATTCAGGTCGAAAAGCCAAAACCCGCGCCGGATCTGTTTTTCTTTGCATGCGAAAAGATGGGGGTCGCGCCGCAAAACAGTCTGGTGATTGAAGACAGCCCCGCAGGGGTGGCGGCAGCGCGCGCCGCGGATATTCACGTGTTGGGATATGTCGGTACAGCGCACGATCCCGAAAAGCAGGCAAATGCCCTGAAAAACGCCGGAGCGGATGCCATTATCGATTCCCTTATCCACATTCACGACCACGTAAAAACCTGAAAAAGGTTTGGAATCACATAAGGTTATGCTAATTCAACAAAATGTCTTGCAATCGAGGCGCGGGCTGTTAAAGTTCGGGGCTGTTAAAGACATCTAACCGAATACTTCACAAGTAATAAGATAAGGAAGAACAATGAGTGACATTGCCGATCGCGTGAAAAAGATTGTTGTTGAGCATCTGGGCGTCGAAGAAGACAAAGTAGCAGAAGGTGCCAGCTTTATTGATGATTTGGGTGCTGACTCCCTCGACACTGTTGAGTTGGTCATGGCGTTTGAAGAGGAATTCAGCGTTGAAATCCCTGATGATGCTGCCGAGAAAATCCAAACTGTTGGCGACGCAGTGAATTTCATCAAAGAAAACGCTGCTGAGTAAGCGTTTTAACTGATTTTAGAATGTCAGCCGCGCGGTTTAGTGCGGCTGTCTTTGCATCTAGGAGTAAGCATTATGAGACGTGTGGTTGTTACTGGTTTAGGTATGGTTTCCCCGCTTGGTGTGGGCGTTGACCATAACTGGAAAGAAATTACAAACGGCAAGAGCGGTATCAAAAAGATCGAGCATTTCGATGTGTCCGATATCACTTCGCGCATTGCGGGTATCATTCCGCGTTCGGAAGATGAAAACCCGACGAACGGCGCTTATAATCCTGATGTATTCATGGAGCCTAAAGAGCAGCGTAAAGTTGATGAATTCATCGTTTACGGTATGGCCGCCGCACAAGAAGCGATTGCGGATTCAGGTTGGGAGCCTTCAAATGACGAAGACTTCAACCGTACAGGTGTTTTGATCGGATCGGGTATTGGCGGTCTGGATGAAATCTACAAAACATCGACATTGATGAACGAACGCGGCCCGCGCCGTATTTCACCGTTCTTTGTGCCCGCGGCGTTGATCAACCTCGTCAGCGGTCATGTTTCGATCAAATATGGTTATAAAGGCCCGAACCACTCGGTGGTTACGGCATGTGCAACCGGTACGCACGCGATTGGCGATGCGGCCCGTTTAATTGCTCTGGATGATGCAGACGTGATGATTGCAGGCGGTGCCGAAGGTGCGGTTTGCCGTTTGGGCGTTGCAGGCTTTGCAGCCGCACGTGCACTTTCAACCGGATATAACGACACGCCCGAAGAAGCATCCCGCCCGTGGGACGAAGGCCGTGACGGATTCGTTATCGGTGAAGGTGCAGGTATTGTCGTCTTGGAAGAATACGAGCACGCGAAGAAACGTGGTGCGACCATTTACGGTGAAGTGATCGGTTACGGTCTATCGGGTGATGCGCACCATATTACATCTCCGGCTGAAGATGGTGACGGTGGTTTTCGCGCTATGCAAGCCGCTCTGAAACGTGCGGAGTTGAACCCCGAAGATATTGACTATGTGAATGCGCACGGAACATCGACACCGCTTGGTGACGGGATTGAATTCGGCGCGGTCAAACGCCTCTTCACGAATGCATTGGATACAATGTCGATGTCTTCAACCAAATCGGCGATCGGGCACTTGCTTGGTGCTGCCGGTGCGGTCGAAGCGATCTATTCGATCAAGGCGATGCAAACAGGCGTAATGCCACCAACATTGAATCTCGATAACCCTTCTGAGAACTGCAACGGGATTGACCTTGTTCCTAAAGAAGCCAAGGAAAAAGAGATCAAAACCGTTCTGTCGAACTCTTTCGGATTTGGTGGCACAAACGCATCCATCGTTATGCGCGCGGTTTAAAACTTCATGAGTGACCAACCCAAAAAACGCAAACTGTCTTTCGGACAATTGGTTTTAGGGTTGGTTGTCTATTCATCTACGATCGGTGTGATTTTGGCAGCCCTTTTATTTTGGTGGGGCGCAACCCAGTTCTCCAAAGACGGGCTGGCGACAGAGCCAACATTGTTCGTAGTCGAGCGCGGAACAAGCGGCAACCAGATAGCCGGAATGCTTTATCGTGACGGGTTAATCGAAGACCCGTTCATTTTTCAAATTGGTATGACCATATTGGGTCAGCATACTTCTCTTCAAGCCGGAGAATACGAAGTTCAGCCGGGCATGAGTGCCAAAGACATTATGTGGATGATGGCCAATGGCAAGACTGTTGGCCGACGTATTACCGTTCGGGAAGGTTTGACCAGTTTCGAAGTCGTCCGCTTGCTGAACGAAGCCGAAAATTTAAGCGGGGAGGTTCAAAACATCCCGACCGAGGGTGTCTTGCTGCCCAACACATATGATTTTCAAAAGGACGAGCCACGGAGCAAATTGATCGAGCGTATGGACGCAGCGATGGAACAGGTTGTATTGCCTGCTTGTCATGTTTTGCTCGAGAAAGAAGCAGGCGCGACAATGAAAGACTTTCTGGATATGGAATGTGCGCCTGCACCCAAGCCGCTTAAAACAGTCGGTGACGTCTTGACGCTTGCATCGATTGTCGAAAAAGAAACAGCCGTAGCCGAAGAACGCGAGAAAGTTGCGGGTGTGTTTATGAACCGGCTACGTAAAGGGATTCCTTTGCAAACTGACCCAACAGTGATTTATGCAATTACCAAGGGCAAGCATAAGAACGATGGAAAAGGTCCACTAGGCCGCCGCTTGCTGAAAAAAGACCTGCAGTTTAATTCACCTTACAACACATATAAGAACGCAGGTCTGCCGCCCGGACCAATAGCAAACCCGGGGAAGGCCTCTATAGAAGCCGTATTGAACCCCGGGCAGCATGATTATATCTACTTTGTTGCTGACGGCACTGGCGGACACGCATTTGCGAAAACATTGTCCGAGCACAATGCCAATGTTGCCAAATGGCGTAAAATCAGACGCCAGCAGCAATAATTCAAGCAGCAGCCTTATCAATAGAGCTTTCAAGCATCCAAGCCGCTTCTTCATGCGCTTGAATACGCTCGATCATCAAATCTTCTGTGGCAGGATCTTCATTTTCGACCGCCACTTCGGCCGCTTTTTTCAATGATTTCACAATTTCGCGGTTATCATTCGCCAACATCTTAATCATTTCGTTCGCATCAGGCGTTTGGCTCACATGTTCCAGCGTTGCGTCTTTCATCACGCCTTCGGGATTGTTCGCCGTAAAGGCACCGATTGTGCGAATACGCTCGGCGATTTCATCGGATGCTTTCCACATCTCGGTATATTGTTCTTCAAACATTTCATGCAGCGTTTTAAAACGCGGGCCTGTTACATTCCAATGAAATGCATGGGTTTTAAAATATAAAACAAACGTATCGGCCAATACGACTTTTAGTTCTTTTTGAATATCTGACTGGCTCATAGCTATGTGTTTCTCCTTCTTTAAAATCGTTTTTGGTCTCGCCTTACATACGATCCAAGACAGGAAAAGTTCAGATTTTTTGGCAGAAAAACGCGCGTTTAATCGTCTGATTTTTTGGGTGGGATTGTATTGCCCCCGCCGCCTCTATTGATGCGGCCGATCGGTGTGCCACCACCACCTCCTCCGCCTAACCCGGGAGCACTCGGACCGGGGCCGGATGGTGCGGATTTCGGTGCGACCTCCATTTGATGGCGGCGCGCCAGATGCGGTGCGAATTGAAGAGAGGACGGCACGGCATCACCCAAGATACAGCCCATTGCACTTTCATCACCCAGATCGTCACGATGGACGGGTTGGCCAAAGACTGTCGCCTTCACGAAGTAATTGAATGCCTCCAACGGATTTGGAGGCTGCTGAACGCTTTTAAAAACTTCCGTGCGATACGGGTCATCCAGAAACATGAACGGTACTTGATAGGCTTGGGCGATATTCCCTTCCTTGATCGCGCCGATATGAATTTGCGGGCACATATCAAGGGTCGCATTAAATTCGCTTTCGACAGGGATATTCAATTCCAGAAAATCCATATCGACAAATTCGAGGGTTAAAAGCCCGCTTTCCGTGTCATAGACAACGCCCGCGACCTTCTGCACGAGATTTTCACTCGAGATCAGGCCCGCTTCGCCTTGCGCCGTAAATAACAGATCGATATTCATGAAGCATACCCTCGTTTCATATGGCTTGATTTAGTGTATAAATCATTTTACCAAACTTTTGACCGAATTGGTTATCTAACAAGAAATATAGACTTTTATGTGCGGTTTTACAGGTTTATTTGCCCTCAAAAGCACTGCGTCCCGCAGTGAGCTGCACGTGCTCGGTCAGAAGATGGCCGATACTATTACGCATCGCGGGCCCGATAGCGGTAATTTGTGGCAAGACCCAGACAGGCCTTTGGTTCTGGCGCATCGCCGTTTATCGATTATTGACCTGACCAAGGACGGCGAGCAGCCCATGGCTTCGGCCTCTGACCGCTATGTTATTGTTTTTAACGGCGAGTTCTACAATTTTCAGGATATTCGCCGTGATTTAGAGGTCAAAGGTGCGAAATTCAAAGGGCGCAGTGATACGGAAGTCTTTCTGGCAGCCGTTGAGCATTGGGGTTTAAACCAAGCCTTGCAGAAAATAAACGGCATGTTCTCCTTTGCCTTGTGGGACAGGCAGGACAAGATTTTGCATTTCGTACGTGACCGCTTGGGTAAAAAACCGCTCTATGTCGGTTGGGCGGGCAGTGCTCTGGTTTTCGGATCGGAGCTTAAAACTTTGCGCGCGCATCCGGATTTCGAAGCACAAGTAAACGCCTATGCCTTGCAAGGGTTTTTGCGCCTGAACTATATCGAAGCGCCCGAAACCATCTATTACAATGTCTGGCAATTGCCCGCAGGTCACAGAGCCAGTCTCGATCTGAGCAATTTGCAAGCCGGAGATAATTTGCTCGATGAGATGAAACCATATTGGGAACCGGTGCGCATTATCGATGATGCCAAGGCCAATATGATTGACAGGTCAGACAAGAAAATTGTCAGTGACTTTGAAGAGCTGCTCAGTACATGCGTGAGCGAACGGATGATTTCAGACGTTCCTCTGGGTGCGTTTTTGTCGGGCGGTATTGACAGCTCCGCCGTGGTGGCGCTGATGCAAAAGCAGGCAGGCTCGCCCGTTAAAACCTATTCGATCGGGTTTGAGGAAGAGTCCTATAACGAAGCGCCTTTTGCCAAAGAAATTGCGCGGCATCTGGGTACGGATCATCATGAGCATATTTGCACGGGGCAAGACGCGCTCGATGTCATTCCGCAGCTGCCCGATATGTATGACGAACCGTTTGCCGATATGTCGGCGATCCCGACCTATCTGGTTTCAAAATTTGCGCGCGAAGATGTGACAGTTGCGCTGTCTGGTGATGGCGGCGATGAAATGCTCGGCGGATATGTGCGTCATCTGATGGGACCGAAAATCTGGAAGACGATGCGGATGATGCCGAAAATTGTTCGCTCCGGTTTGGCGGGAACGCTCAAGCGCATGCCTGAACGACCGCTTGATGCGCTGCGGCCCAGTCAGCCGCAATTCGGATATAAGCTGCAGAAAGCAGCGCGGATTATGTCCCTTGATACGCAGGAACAGGTGTATGAACGCTTGATCTGTAAATGGCTGCCTGCGCCTGTCATTGATAATGATCTGTACGAGCCGATCCTGCCGCTTCCGCGCGCTGATTTGGGGTTTGCGGAAAAGATGATGCTGTGGGATACGCTTGGTTATCTGCCAAATGATATTCTGACCAAGGTTGATCGCGCGAGCATGGCCGTCAGTCTGGAGGCGCGTGCGCCGCTTCTCGATTACCGCATCTTCGAATATTGTTGGCGCTTGCCCGAACATTTCAAAATCCGCGAGCAAAAAGGTAAATGGTTGTTGCGGGAAGTTTTGAAAAACCATGTGCCCGACAAGTTGTTCGAGCGCCCGAAACAGGGTTTTGCAATTCCGCTCGCGGATTGGTTGCGCGGGCCTTTGCGGGATTGGGCGGAAGATTTACTGGATGAAAAGTCCTTGAAAGAACAGGGCATTCTGGACGCCGATATTATTCGCCAGACATGGACGCGTCACCTTGACGGGCAAGGGCGTAACGGCGAAGCCTTATGGGCCGTTTTGATGTTTCAGGCATGGCAGAAACGGTGGATGTAATGACGCAGAAAGTTTTTTACATTTTCGATGAAAGCGATTGGGAAACCCGCATCCATACAGCCGAAGCTGCGCGTGACATGGGGCATGATGTGACGATCGGGTTGTTGTGTGAGGAGATTGAAGCGCAACAAAAATCGGATTTTAAAACCATTCACCTGTCCGTTCCGCGACAGGGATTTTCGCTGTTCAATACCTTCAAGCTGATGCGCAAGCTCAAGTGCAATATCGGTATGCTCAAGCCCGATATCGTGCATATCGTGACGTTAAAATATGCGTTTATTCTCGGCATGGCGACATTGCTCACCGGTGGTTTGAAGCGTGTATATACGCTCGCGGGGTTAGGATATCTGTTCCGCGGAGAGGGACAAAAGCCGGTTATTATGCGCACCATTCTTGCGCCGTTTTTGTTCCTTGTCTTCAACGTCGCGCGGCCGCATCTGATTTTTCAAAATGCGGATGATCAGGATTTGTTTACCGATATGGGCTTTGCCAAGCGCGAACATACGACGCTGATCCGCGGCTCGGGAGTGGATACAGATAAGTTTGCGGTTCAACCTTTGCCGAATGACAAAAAGCCGATTGTGTTGATGCCTACACGGCTCGTGCATAACAAAGGCGTAAGCGTGTTTATTGAGGCCGCAAAGATCGCCGCGCAAAAGGTTGATGCAGATTTTCAAATTGCAGGCGGAGAGACCAAACATAATCCCGCCGCCATTACCAAGGCGGAAATGGAAGAGATGCTCGACGGTGCGCCCGTGACGTGGTTGGGGCGGGTGAATGACATGCCAGACCTGCTCGCCCGTTCGACCTTAATCGTTTATCCGTCCTATTACGGTGAAGGTGTGCCACGTGTGTTGTTAGAAGCGGCCAGTGTGGGGCGCCCGATCATCACGACGGATAATCCGGGATGTAAGGAAGCGATCCTTGATAACGAAACAGGCATTCTAGTTCCGATCAAAGACCCGCAAGCAACCGCAGGGGCGATTGTCGAGTTGCTTCAAAACAAAGGCAAGCTAGAGGTTATGGCGAGTGCCGCACGGACATATTGCCAGACCGAATATGACGTGCGCAGTGTTGCCAAACGTACAGCATCTCTTTACGAGAAAATTTAAAAGTCGATTGATTTTTCGACCGCCTGGCGTCCGTCACTCAAGACGATCGTGAGCGTTTGGCCGTTCAGCACATCCATAAGATTATCGACATCTTCGGGCTTTGGCACGGTGATCATCACGCGTTGCGGGTCGGCTTCATCAACGGCGAAAACCGGTTTGGTTGTGAATGCAAAGTCATTGTTATGCGCGATCAGCAACGCTTTATCGCTTCCGCGTTTCATGTGCGCGCTGACGACAATCGCTTCTTTGCCTGTGACAATTGTATCGATGAATAGGTCACTATCTTTTTTACCTTCACCTTGCACGTAGGGAACTTTGCGTTTAGCAGCCTCGATAATTTTCAGCTGATGCGCCTCTTCACCTTCGCCTTTAGATAAATCCAGTGACACTTTCAATTGGTCGGGAACACAGATTTCCTTACAGACCATCAACTGCAATTCTAGCTCCAAGTTTGTATCCTGTTGCGCGCTCTCCAATGTGACCTCCATCGGCAAAATAATGCGGTCGTCATAGGCAAACACCGTCAGGATATCCAACTCTCTTTTTCTGAGCGGGACAGGATAGGAGATTTTAACATCGGTTAGATTGGTTGAGCCATCCCAGTTAAACCGCATGGGCAGGCCGCTGTCCCCTGCATGTTTCCAGTAGGTATGCCACCCTTCTTCCATATCGACTTCGAGTGCTGCCTGAATTGTCGTTTCGTCTCCAACGGATTTGACGCCCGACAATAAACGGGCTCTGACATTATCGGAAACGGCCCATTCGGACTGCGCGGCATGTGTCGTTGAAGTAATAAAAATTAGAAAGCCAAGCAACATTGCGTGGAAGAGAATAATGTTGCGCATTAAAGTTTTTTGGGTTTTTGCTCGCATTTTAGCCATCAGGTTTGTTAATCTCGCTTATTATCAAAATATGATGTGAATTCGTTCAGACAAGCAAAAAGGTCACATATGGACGAGAAAACGACAGATAACCCGCCCACAGTCGAGGCGTCATACCTTTCCGGCAAGCTTCTACTCGCCATGCCGGGAATTGGCGATCCGCGCTTTCACCGTTCCGTGATTTTCTTATGTGTGCATGACGAGCAAGGGGCGATGGGACTTGTAATTAACACTGAGGTTCCCGACATTAATTTCGGCCAAGTGATTGATAATCTTGGACTTCAGTCCGATATAGAAGTTGATCTCGATGCTTTGAAGTTGCCTGTTATCAGTGGCGGGCCCGTTGAAGGGTCTCGCGGGTTTTTGCTGCATACGGCTGAATTTCGACATCAGGATACGATCGAAATATCACCTGAATTCAGCCTGACAGGGACGACCGACGCCTTGCAGGACATCATTGACGGCAAAGGCCCTGATGAAGCCTTGTTTATCCTTGGATACGCCGGATGGACAGCAGGACAGTTGGAACAAGAATTACAACAAAATGCGTGGCTCGTGCTCGACCCCGATCCTGATCTTGTGTTCGCGCCCGATATTCAGGCCAAATGGACTTTGGCGCTTGATAAGCTTGGTCTGGACCCTGCCCTGCTGAGCAGTGATACAGGCGGTCAGGCTTAACCCCTTTATACATTTGAACAAATATCCTATTCGTGCCAAGCTATTCTCTGCAGGAGTTTGGTTCACGGGGATTTTTAATATGTCAGCACCGGAAGGTAATACAGGCGTGAAGCGCATTATCAACGCGTTTTTCTTTTCACTCGACGGGTTTAAAGCGTGCTTTCGCACCGAAGAGGCGTTTCGCCAGGAAATCTATCTGACCGCACTCATGGTACCAACAGCGTTCTGGATCGGCGATACCAATGTCGAGCAAATCGTTCTGTTAGGTTCGGTCGTACTTGTGTTGATTACCGAGATGATTAACACGGCCATAGAACGCGCTATCGACCGTATTTCAACCGATAAGCATGAACTGTCAAAAGAGGCAAAGGACATGGGTTCCGCTGTCGTTTTCATGGCGCTCGTCTTTTGCGCTTTTACGTGGCTGATGATTGCCATTCCGAAGTTTTTCTAATTACTTTTGCTGCGGCCAGTCTTCTACAGGCAAACCAAAAAGCACATGGTCTTCCCATATCCCATTGATTTGAAGATATTTTTCAGCAAACCCCTCTTCCTTGAACCCACTCGCAAGAAGTGTTTTTTTGCTGCGCTCATTATGAGGCAAGCAGGACGCGTTTACCCTGTGCAGTTTTAAATGCTCGAAGCAGTAATGCAGGGTCAGTATGATCGCTTCGGCCATCAAGCCCTGCCCCTGTTTCTCCCTATCAATCCAGAAACCGATCGATGCATATTGCGCCGCGCCGCGGCAGATATTGTTGATGTTCATGCCACCGATCAGGGTTTTACGGTCAGCCGCAAAAATCAAGAACGAGCACGCCCGTCCATCCGCCCAATCATTCGACTGGCGTGATATCCGCTTTCTGAAGAGTTCGGGTGTAAGCGCGTTATCCGGCCATTTCGGGTCAAAGGGTTGGATATGATCTTTGTTTTTACCACGCACTTCCGCCCAGCTTTGTGCATCTTCCAAAGCAGGAGGTCGCATAAAGATGCGATCAGATTTTAATTCAACGTTGGGGAAGAGCGGTTTAGAAAATGAGCTGAAACGTAAGGGAGACCAGGTCATATTTCATCTTAAGCTGCGAGACGATCTTGCGTGGCCTCGAACGGTTCGAGTTTATCCAAAGGGCCAAGTGCCGCCAGTGTCAGCGGCGTTGTGAATATACGCTTTGCTACGCGCTCAATGTCGGATAGCTGAATGTCATCGATTGCCTGCACCAATGCATCCGCATCGAACGCTTTATTTCGGAACAGCAGATGCTTGGCTTGTTGATCGGCGCGGGTCATCATGGATTCACGGCCCATCAGAATGCTTGCCTTTAATTGAGATTTTGCGCGGTCCAGTTCTTCCTGACTTGCGTCATGGCCGACTTTTAAAACCTCATCACAAACGACGGGGATGATTTCATCCATCTTTTCCGGACCTGTCCCCGCATAAATGCCGAATTGTCCGTCATCCTGATAGCCGCTGTGGAAGGAGAAGATCGAATACACAAGTCCACGCTTTTCGCGCACTTCCTGGAACAGTCGAGATGACATGCCGCTGCCCAAAATGGTTGATAACGCCTGTGCAGTGTAGAAATCATCGTCCAAACGGCCAATGCCTTGGAAGCCCAAAATGAAATGGCTTTGCTCCAGTTCTTTCGGCAGACGCATATCGCCGCCCAGATAATTTGCAGGCTCGTGGCCGCATTGTTCGCTTTTTTGCTGCACGTCAAATTGTTCACGCACATGCGCAACAAATTCATCATGATTCACGCCGCCTGCGGCTGATATCACCGTGTTACCAGATTTGTAGAAACAGTCGATATAGGATGCCAGATTGTCCTGACTCATATTTTCGATGTTATGGCTGCGACCGAGGATCGGCGCGCCCAGAGCCTGTTTTGGATAAGCAGTCTCGGAATAAATATCAAAAACAAGATCATCAGGCGTGTCATTACACATCCCGATTTCCTGTAAGATTACACCGCGCTCACGCTCGATTTCATCTTGCGGCAAGGTTGAATTGAGGTACATATCGCCCAATACTTCCATACCTAGCGGCAAGTCCTCCGCCAGAAGATGGATGTGGTAACTTGTGATTTCGCGGCTGGTGTAGGCATTCATCGACCCGCCGACATTCTCGATATCCTCGGCGATTTGTTGCGCGTTACGGTTTTTCGTGCCCTTGAACAGCATATGTTCGACCATATGCGCAACGCCATTATGTTCCAGATTTTCATGACGGGTGCCGACACCAACCCAGATACCAACCGCAACCGAATGCATGGATGGCACTGTATCAGTGATGATGCGGACACCGTTGTCCAAAGTCGTCGTTTGAATACCGCTCATATTTATGCTGCGCTTTTTTGTTCTGTCGTTGAATGGTCACGTACGAATTGTTGCACGGTTGCCAAGTCATTTGGCAAAGGTGTCAAAAACTCTTCACGTTCAAATAAGTCGTTCAGGCGATCCGGCAAGCCCGGACGCACGGCAATTGCCTTTTCAACCGCGTCAGGAAATTTGGCCGCATGCGCACAAGCCAGTGTCACGATCGGCCCGTCAATTTCATCTTCATGCGCGAATGCGCCGCTTAAGCCGACAGCCGTATGCGGATCGATAATTTCCGCAGTTTCGTCATAGCAGCGTTTGATCGTCGCAAGGGTTTCATCATCATCGCAACGATGAGATTTAAAGTCTGCGCGCGCTTGCTGCATCAGCGTATCATCAACTTCGAAGACACCCGTTTGTTTAAAGTTGTCCATCATCTCGCTGAGCTTTGCGCTGTCACGGCCTAAAAGCTCGAACAGGTAGCGTTCGAAATTACTGGAGATTTGAATATCCATAGACGGGCTTAAGGAGGCCTCAACGCCGTCTTTTTTCATCGCGCCGCTTTCGAAGAAGCGGGTCAGAATGTCATTGCGGTTGGATGAGACAATAAGATCGCCCATCGGGACGCCCATTTTGCGCGCAACATAAGCGGCCAGTACGTTACCGAAGTTGCCCGTCGGTACACTGAAAGACACTTTGCGTTCAGGCGCGCCCAGAGCCAGTGCGGTTGTGACGTAGTACACGATCTGCGCCATGATGCGGGCCCAGTTGATCGAGTTAATCGCGGACAAGCGCATATCATTGCGGAACGCGGGATCGTTGAACATGTCCTTCACAAGATCCTGACAATCGTCAAACGTGCCCTCAATCGCGATGTTGTGCACGTTGTCGCCCTTTACGGTCGTCATCTGCTTACGCTGAACATCCGAAACGCGACCCTTTGGGTGCAGGATGAAAATATCGACATGCGCACAAGACTTGCAGCCCTCAATCGCGGCGGAACCAGTGTCCCCCGATGTTGCACCGACAATCGTGACATGTTCATTGCGGCGTTCCAGAACCTTGTCGAACAGACGGCCAAGCAATTGCAGGGCAACATCCTTGAACGCCAATGTCGGCCCGCGGTGCAATTCCATGATCCAGTGTTTTTCAGAAAGTTGGACAAGCGGTGTAACGCTTTGGTGATCGAACACATCACGGCCGTATGTTTCTTCGATCATTGCGCGGAATTCGTCTTCGCTGATCGCATCACCAACAAAGCCCTGCATAACTGCATAGGCAACATCCGTATAGGACTTTCCCTTTAGGCTTTCGATGTCCAATTGCGGCCATTCGGTTGGGATGTATAAACCACCATCGGGGGCGAGTCCTTCCAACAGCACATCTTCAAATGTGATGGGCTGATTTCCTTCATTGGCCGCATGGCCGCGCGTAGAGATAAATGTGCTCATAAGCCCAGAGTTTTAGGCCGATTTGGCGAAACTGTCAATGTGCGGAGCAGCCCCTTAAGAGAGGTAGCGTTTGCGGATATGTTTTTCGAGATATCTGGCTTCGAGCGGCTTTCCGGTCGCTTCTTCGAGAGTTTCGGATAGGGACATCAAGCGGCCCTTAGAGTATATATTCTCAATCAGCCATTTTTTGATCTCGCCCAACTCACCTTCGGAGATTTTGCCTTTCAGGTTCGGAATCTCTTTTTTCAGTGTGGCAAAAATCTGCGCCGCCATCATGTGCCCGAGCGCATAAGACGGGAAATAGCCAAATTTACCGACAAACCAATGCACATCCTGCAGGCAGCCATCCAGATGATTTTCAGGATAGACACCTAGCGCGGAATGGATCCCTTCGACCCAGGCTTCGGGCAAATCCTTGATCTCCAGATCCTTTTCAATCAGGTCGCGTTCCAGACGATAACGCAGGACAACATGGTGGAAATAGGTAACTTCATCGGCCTTCTTGCGGTCCACGCCCGGCGTTACGCGTGTCTTCAGCGCGAACAGATTTTCGGGCGAAAGCGCCGGCGCATTAATACCGTGAAACAACCCTTCCAGACGCGGGGACAGGAATTCGAAAAACTCAGGCATACGGCCAATAATCATTTCAACCAAAAGCGCTTGAGCTTCGTGCATTGCCGCGCCCAAATCCATGCCTACCGGCTGATAGCGCCATTGTTGACGGGGCAGCCCTTGAATATACAGGCCGTGGCCGCCTTCATGCAGGGCGCTTTTCATTGAGTCCATGAAGTTACTTTCATCGACATTCGAAATCACAAGGCGTGTGTCGTCGACAGTGCCGCCCTCAACCGGGTTATGGCCCGTTTCGTATAGGCCGCCGCGTTCGAAATCAAAACCAAGCACTTCGAGTAAGGAGCGGTTAAGCCACATTTGCGCTTCTGACTCATATTCGCCGTCCAAACGGATCGGTTCCGGTTCGTTCTTTTGTTTCGCAATGATTTCGGGGAGCAAGTCTTCCAATGCTTTTTCGTGCGCATAGAATAGCCGCTCGACCTCGAACACTGTCATTCCGGGCATAAACTCCTGCATTAACATTTGGTAATGCGATTGTTCCTGCGTCACTTCGCAGCGGGAATCCGCAATGGCGCGGTGCAGATCAATTTGTTCGGACAAGAACAGCTTGGCCTGTTCCCAGTCCCCTGTTTCTTTCAGTGCGGTGTGGCGTCTTCGTCCCTCGAAGGAAAGACGAGCCTTGCGCTCCATCAGCTCTGGGTCGACATGCGCGAACATCAGATACATGTTGGTCATTTCGCGCAGATTGGCTTCGTCCCATTCATCCCATTCATCCGGCTTGGCGTATTGGTTTTCGCGCGCTTCATCGAGCCAACCGCGGACATCATCGGCGGTTAAATCCTCATGCATGCGGCGGTACAGGAACGCCATCTGGCCCAAGCGGCTTTGATACGCGCCTTGCGGCATAGCGGTCAGAAAATCCCGCCCCAACGTCTCGATAATCGCGTTCATGCGGCCCAAATCGCGGAAACGCACTTTGAGGTTCGTATAGGCTTTACAGACATGCAGTTGGTCCTGCCTGACCTTTTCGGCAAATTGCAGATAGGAATCAGGCAGTTTTTCGGGCGGTGCTTCGTCCGGCCCGCCAGTAACCATATGAAGGAAATTTTTAAACATCGTGAAAATCAGAATAGCACCGTTAAACGGCGCTGACTACGCTTAAGAGGCGGATTTTACCTTATCGGCAAATGCGGCATGCATGGGCGACGGGAAATCAAATGTCAGTTCAGGATGAAAGGTCGTTGCCATATACTGGCCGTAATCGACCCATACGGGGTCGTTCTTATGGCTGGCTTTGACGTCCACAGCATTGGCGACATCTTGAATGACCGGCGCACGAATGAGGGAGACCTCATAACCGTTTACTTGTGCGGTGTGGCTGTCGACTTGGCGCCCGTATCCGTTACGTTCAACCGTCATCGGGATCAGCCCAAATGATTTTTGTACATTCTTCGCCTGATCTTCGCCAACACGTTTAGAGGAATAGAACACTTTCTCAGCGATCAGGATCGAGCCTGCACAAATGCCCCAAACGGGCTTTGCTTTAAATTGTTCAGCCAGAATATCCCAAAGTTCAAAACGCTCAATCAGCTTGAGCATTGTCGTACTTTCTCCGCCCGGCAAGATAAAGCCATCAACGGCTTCAAAGTCCTTGGCTGTTTTTACAGGTGCGAAGTCAAAGCCCAGCGCCTCAATGTGCGGGCGATGGCGCTCAACGCAGCCCTGAAGGGCCAAGCAACCGATTGTCTGTTTTTCACTCATGAGAATGAAATAGATTAAAAGCTGCGGGAAATAAAGAGTTTAAAATTATGATCCGGCGCAGCGTCAGAGATACCGGCGCGGTAGCCAACCTCATATTTCATATTTTCAAAGGGCAAAGCGCCTTTCGCAACCGGTCCGATCTGATGGCTTTGGTCACTATATCCGCTCAGCTCACGCAAGTTACCGAAATCATGGAAACCCTCGACGCCCAAGCGGTGACCATTTTCAAGCTTTCGTGTCACCTGAAAGCGGGCTTCCGCGCTGATACCATCATCCGCGTCTTCGCCGACATCGTGACCAAATAACTGATTCAGGCGAATTTCATACGCACCAACGGGGATACGTTCGAAAACACCGAATGTGAGTGCGCTTGGTTTTTTATCGCCATCCTTATGCTGATATCCCGCGCGTATACCCAGATCAAAGCCGCTTTTCTCAGCGTCCAGAAACTGGAAACGGTTATCGAATGTGATGGAATCATGCTCCAAATTATCACCCTTACGCCGGTCCTGCTGAATGACCAAACGCGCCGCGTAATAGTCGGTAAAGCCATGATCGACCTGAAAACGAGAGCGGAAGCGCTCATCTTGCGAGGAGCTTTCCTCGGCTTCGCTGTAACCGAAACGGGCCTCTATTTGTGTTTTATCTTTGCTGACAGAAGCACCTCCGACAGAACCAGTCGTGGATGCATAGGCAAAGTTAGCGCTAAATAAGAATGGGATGAGTAAAAGAAATTTTTTTTGCATGGGCCTTTAAATAACAATACCCGCGTGCAAAAGCAACGCGGGTACCGTGAATTCATTCTTATAAAAAGTTGGTTACTACCAACCGCGGTTTGCCATTTTCATTGGCTCTTCGATTTCGGAAATTTCCGTACCGCGCATAGCAACGCCTTCGAGTTCTTTCGACGCTTCGAGAACAATTGCAGGGTCATTGTAATGCGCTGTCGCCTTAACAATTGCCTTAGCGTATTTCTCAGGATTTTCAGATTTGAAGATACCGGAACCGACGAATACTGTTTCCGCACCCAACTGCATGCAAAGCGCAGCATCAGCAGGTGTCGCGATACCGCCAGCTGCGAAGTTCGGCACAGGCAGTTTGCCTTCGGCGCGAACAATTTTCAGCAATTCATAAGGGGCCTGCATGTCACGGGCCATAGTCATCAATTCAGACTCATCGGCATTTACAACCTTACGGATTTCGTTGTTGATTTGGCGCATATGACGCACAGCTTCAACGATGTTACCTGTACCCGGCTCACCTTTTGTACGCATTAAGGCCGCACCTTCGCCGATACGGCGCAAGGCTTCGCCCAAATTTTTAGCACCGCAAACAAACGGCACTTTGAAGTCATGCTTGTTGACGTGGAATTCTTCGTCAGCAGGGGTTAGAACTTCTGACTCATCGATGTAGTCGACGCCCATTTGCTCAAGGATTTGCGCTTCAGCGAAATGACCGATACGGCATTTGGCCATAACAGGAATAGACACCGTGTTCATCACTTCTTCGATCACTTCAGGGGGGCTCATACGGGCAACACCGCCAGCCTTACGAATATCGGAAGGTACGCGTTCCAGTGCCATAACAGCGACTGCGCCTGCGTCTTCTGCGACCTTTGCTTGCTCGGCGGTTACAACGTCCATAATGACGCCGCCCTTAAGCATTTCGGCAAGGCCTGTTTTAATGTTAATTACGTTGGAAGAGCCTGTATTGCTGCTCATGTCAGTATTCCTTATCCATAATCGGGTTTGATGATTTCGCTATATGTACACAAATAGTGCAGAAATGCAAAGATTCTAGGCAGGAAAATATTATGGACGCGCCCACTCAGGGGGAGGCGCAATTTTCTCGTCATCCTGAATGGTGTTTGTAATAGTGACAACCTGATCAACGCCGCCACCCAGACGAATAAATAAATCAGCCGCCAGATCGTCCATTTCCCCGAAACTCAGTGCTTGCTCAGCCTCGAGCATTCCTAATGAAGTCAGATACTTATGAGCACTTCCCGTACCCATAGCGACCGGTACGATAGTGTGCTCTGAAAACTCTCCGGCGTTGAGCGCCATCTGCATATCAGAACACATATCGCCAATGACCCAGACGACCTTAGACTCTTGGTCAGGAAACATCTGGTTTAGCATTGTAAGAGCGCCATATGGGCTAGGCTTGGCATGGACGCCCAGATCTTCTCTGAACATCATATGATCAAAGCCCCGTCCAAAATGAACATGGCGCATTAAGCGATCACCCCATGCAAAACGGCTGTTATTACTCAGCAAGCCGCTTACGATGCCGGCTTCGGCGAAAAAATCGCTAATAGGCATCGAAGACATCTGAGGACCGGCAATACTGTTGAGAATACCGCGCTTTAACGGACCTGTATGAAGATCAAACGGGATAAGAGCCTTTTTGGCTGATTTTAGAGCTTCGTAGGTGATATGGGATGCATTGATAATGCGCAAAACAGCCGCTTCACAGCCGAATGTATCAACAAGACGCGCAGCCATACCGCGCTTGGTGGTAGTACCATCAAGATCGAGAATAACCGCATCAGGAATGTGCTCATGTATCAGGTTTGACCCTGTCATCTCATATATACCTCAAAAAACAGCGTATATATAATATGTAAATAGCTATTTTGTCAATGAATAAGCGCTAATATGCCGCAAACACTAATATTTGACCAGAATTATCATCTTCAAAGAGAATTAAGAGCAAACGAGACGAACGCGGATATAGGAGGGCTATTCCTCGTCCTCTTCTTCGGGCATACAACACGCACAGCCCGCGCCATGCCCTGTCGGGGCGAGGTGGGTGCCCGTGAGTAACGTTTTTTTCAAAGCGTCTTTTTCTTGTGTGCTCATGGTGCATTTGATAAAGCAAAAAGAGATGATTTAAAAGGATTTTTGTTATGGGACAGCTTTCACTCGAAGACGCGAAAGAAGCGATCTACACCTCGCTAGTAAACGACAATGACGATATTGACCTGCATATTGCCAACCTGAAAAGCGCAATGCGCGATGCGGGTGAGAAGGAAGCCGTTTTCGAGCCTGAACGTTTGAGCCAAAATAACCGCGCAGGACGCAAGATGATGCAGAGCTATTTTAAAAAGCGCGGTGTAAAAGTTGTCTTTGCCTCCTAGACCTCTGCAATACAACCCGCCGACCGATCCTCTTACAATTTTACATCAGGATAGCGACCTGCTCGTGCTTTCGAAGCCAAGCGGCTTGTTGAGCGTGCCGGGAAAAGCCGCCGATCATGCAGACAGTCTTGAGACACGTGCGCGGGCCGACTTTCCCGAAGCCCTGCTTGTGCATCGGCTCGATCTTGAGACAAGCGGCGTGTTTGTGATGGCATTGAACAAGGCAGCACAGGCCAATTTGGGAAAACAGTTCGAGCGGCGAAAAACGCAAAAAACCTATATTGCGCGGGTTTGGGGTCGCCCCGAGGAGGACGAGGGGCATATCGATCTGCCTTTACGGTGTGATTGGGATAACCGTCCACGGCAAATGGTGTGTTATGAGCACGGCAAACCCGCCCAGACAGACTGGCGCGCTATCGGGCATGATGACAACACAACGCGGCTTTCGCTTTCGCCGATCACGGGCAGGTCTCATCAATTGCGGGTGCATATGGCGGAAATCGGCCATCCAATTCTGGGTGATCCTTTCTATGCGCCCGAAGATGTTTTCGAGGCCGCGGACCGGCTGCAACTGCATGCGCTCTCGCTGACTATCCATCATCCGAAAGACGGCGAGTTGATTACATTTAAAGACCCTTGCCCGTTTTAGTTTTCGCGCTTGAATTTCGATGGTCGCTGCGGCACACTGCGCGCCATGAGTGAAAAGCTGAAAATCCTTCATATCGTTGCAGGTGCGCCGACAGGCGGTGCCGAAACATTCTCTCAAGATGCAATGTGCGCTTTGCATGAACGTGGGGTCGAACAACGTGTTTTGTGCCGCCCGCATCCGAACCGCGTCAATGCGATGGAGGAGCGCGACATCCCCTATACGCCGCTGACATTCAACCGTTTTAAAAAACGCGGGGAGCAAAAAATCATCCGCGCCGCGATTGAGGAATTCAAACCCGACCTTGTCCATTGTTGGATGAGCCGCGCCTCCTCCTTTATGCCTGCAGGGACAGGCGTGCCGGTATTGGGTTGGTTCGGCGGGTATTACGATCTGAAAAATTATAAGAATTGCGATTTCTACATGGGCGTTACGCGCGATATTGTGCGCCATATCCGTGAGAATATTTCCGACCCGAGCCGCGCTTTTGTCGGCCACACATTCGGCACTTTGCCCGAAGACAAGCCAGTAAAGCGCGCCGAATTCAACATACCTGACGATGCGAAAGTTGTTTTGCTGCTATCGCGTATGCATTGGAAAAAAGGCGTAGATACGTTGCTTGAAGCCGCGGATGCGACAACGCCGAATATCTATTATCTGTTGGCCGGAGACGGGCCAGAGCAAGAAAAATACGAGACTATGTGCAGCAAAATGGGATTGGATGATCGTGTGCGATTTCTCGGCTGGCGCAATGACCGTGCGGCGTTGCTCGACATTGCCGATATCTGCGTTCTGCCATCGCGCTATGAACCGTTCGGGACTGTCATCGCGGAAAGTTGGTTTGCGGGTGTGCCGTTGATCGCCGCCAAAGCCGCAGGGGCAAAGCAATATGTCACGCATGAACAAGACGGCTTGCTGCATGAAATTGACGATGCCCAAACTCTGGCGGCGCAGATACAAGACATTGCCAATGATGACGCGCTTGCAGCAAAGCTGGTAACTGGCGGCAAGCAAACCTATGAAGAGTTGTTTAGCAAGCAGGTCGTGATCGATACCTTGTTGACCCATTACAAGGAAATGATCGCGCGCGCCGCGAACAGCCTGAAGACTGCGGCCCGATAATCTCTCTAAAATTTTGATGTATTCGCTCTAGTGTTTGCGATTTGGCGGAACGAAGCGTAACGCCTTGACCATATCGCTGTCTTCGGCCTTTTTGGCGTATTCATCGGCGGTCATGCCCGACATCGGGTTGGGTTCTGCCTGAACACGGTTAACGGCTTCCTTGGCCTTTTTATATTCATCGCTATCCAACTCGGCCTTGAGCTTTTGCAGCTCGTCATCATTCTCAACGAGTTCCTCGTAAGGCTCTTTAATTGTTTTAGGAACTGTGCCGAGCAAGTCTTCGATGTTGAACAATTCGTCTTCGGATGCGGCAAAGTCACGGAACATATTGATGATTTCCGCCCACATCACATCTACATTCTCGGCATTGTTTGCATCGGACATTTCCCGCAGCTGCGCCATGCTCATTTCCGTCGCTTTTTGCGCGTGAACAAGCTTTTTCAAGATAATCTCGTGGTGTTTCAGATAATGCTGAAGGACAATTTCCATCAGGTCTTTGGAGGCGTTATCACTCATGAATCCCCTCCTGCTTTGTCTTTTCTACGTTCCGGTCCGTCATATGCCGGAATATCGCGGCGGCGACGGTCCGGTCCGAAATAATTCGGTGTAATCACACATTCTCGGGGATTATCAATAACGTAAGCGACACGTGCGGCCAGATCATTCACCGAAAACGGTTTGAGCAAAAATTCATTCACGCCCAGTTCAATGGCCCGCTTTACTCCGCTTTCATCGGCGAAACCCGACATCAAGATGATGGGCGTTGCCTCACCACTTTCGCGATCTAATTTGCGGATCGCCGCGCATAAATCCAATCCATCCATGTCCTGCATCTGCCAGTCGGTCAGAATCAGGTCGGGTTTATGTTGTTTGTAAATCTCCAGTGCCTCGTTTCCCGTAACTGCGGGAAGGCATTCACGCACTTTCAACGTGCGGAAAATATTGGCGATAACGAGGCGGATCGTCGCATCGTCGTCGGCTACCAATACTTTGATATTCTTAAAATTATAAGCCACGCGAAAACACTTCAGTTTGAAAATCTTTGTGCAAATTCAATCTACTAAAGCCCTTCCGAACTGGCAATGGAGAATTTCACCCGTATTCTGCCGCTGTTTTTTCCCTGTTTCTCTTATTTTACCATGTAGGAAAGGGATATGTCGAAAAGTGGGGCTAAACAGGTTTTTATAGTAGCTGCGAATACTTTTTCGCCAGCGAACGAAAGTCAAAATCTTTTAATTCAATAGCTTAATAAATTGCTACTTCTGCTCTATTCCCACTCGATCGTGCCGGGCGGTTTCGAGGTGATGTCGTAGGTGACGCGATTGATGCCGTGGACTTCGTTGATGATGCGCGTGGAGACACGGCCCAAGAATTCATGGCTGAACGGGTAGTAATCGGCCGTCATGCCGTCGGTTGATGTAACCGCGCGCAGAGCACAGACATAATCATAAGTACGGCCATCGCCCATAACACCGACCGTTTTGACGGGCAGCAGCACGGCAAAGGCTTGCCAGATTTCGTTGTACAGTCCTGCCTTTTTGATCTCATCGAGATAGACCGCATCGGCCTTTCGTAGGATTTCCAGTTTATCGCGGGTAATTTCACCCGGCATACGAATGGCCAGACCCGGACCAGGGAATGGGTGGCGCTCAACGAAATCAGCGTGCATGCCAAGCTCTACGCCTAGTTCGCGGACTTCATCCTTGAACAGTTCACGAAGCGGTTCAACCAATTGCAGATCCATACGCTCCGGCAAGCCGCCGACGTTATGGTGGGATTTGATCGTAACTGACGGTCCACCGGTGAAGGATACGGACTCAATCACATCGGGGTACAATGTGCCTTGCGCGAGATATTTCGCATCGCCGACTTCCTTGGCGCGCTTTTCAAAAACCTCGATGAAGAGGCGGCCAATAATTTTACGCTTGGTTTCAGGGTCGGTGACGCCCTCAAGTTCGCCCAAGAACAGGTCGCCCGCATCCTCATGGATCAGCGGGATGTTGTAATGATCACGGAACAGCTCAACAACCTGCTTGCTCTCTTTCGAGCGCATCATGCCCGTATCGACATAGATACAAGTCAATTGATCGCCGATAGCTTCGTGGAGCAAAACGGCCGTCACGGATGAATCCACGCCGCCCGACAGACCGCAAATGACCTTGCCGTCGCCGACTTGTTCCTTGATTTTGGCAACCGCCTCTTCGCGGAATGCCGCCATCGTCCAGTCGCCTGAACAGCCGCAAATATTGTGTGTGAAGTTGCGCAGCAAGTCCTTACCGTGCGGTGTATGTACGACTTCGGGGTGGAATTGCACACCGTAGAAACGGCGGTCCGTATCGGCGATGAAGGCAAATGGTGCGCCTTCGGACTTAGCGATAACACGGAAACCATCGGGTAACTCGGCCACATGGTCACCGTGGCTCATCCAGACCTGTTCCTCGTTACCGGGGCTCCAGACGCCAGCGGCAATTTTGGATTCGTCAACGACCTCAACGGTTGCGCGGCCGAATTCACGGGATTGCTCCCCTTCGACCTTACCGCCCAGTTGTTGGACCATTGTTTGTTGGCCATAGCAGATGCCGAAAACGGGCACGTCCATTTCGAATACGATTTGCGGCGCAGATGGTGCATCGTCATCCAGAACGCTGCACGGACCGCCGGAAAGGATGATACCTTTGGGGTCGAATGCCTTGATGCGCGCTTCGTCGGCATGGTTAAACGGCCAGATTTCACAATATACGCCGCTTTCGCGCAGGCGACGGGCGATCAATTGCGTCACCTGTGATCCGAAATCGAGGATCAGGATATGTTCGTGTTGTTCGTGGACTTCTAGATCAGGGGCGTCGGTATTCTCGGGGGAACTCATATCGGGTTGTGCGGTCATGGGGTTTGTTCTTCTGTTTCCTGATCTTCTGTTTCTCGTTCAATGTCTGTTTGTTCGAAGGTTTTTTCCCCCGTCAAAACCTTGTCTCTGTTGAATACGCAATCCATTTCGAGGCGAACCGGTGCGAGCTCAGTCAGCTCTACTACACGCTTTTTGTAGAATGTTTCACATTTTTCACGGCACTGGTCATCATCCAAGGCGAATAGCTCCTGAATAGAGCGACCATAGGTTTTTAATTCGGGGTCAGTATAAATGCGCTCTCTGTAGCGGCATTTTTCTTCATAGGTAAGTGTGCATTTCGGGGGATCCAGACACTTGGTATGTTGCCATGCTCCGCAATAGGTCTTGCGGCATAAAGGCGTAATCTGACCGACATAGTCATTATCGGTGATACGCATACAATTCATTGTGCGCGGATCGCGATGCAATCTTTCGTAATAATGCTTTTCCGCGTTTTTACGGGATTCCTTGTTAATGCCGATCACGTCATTACAGCCATAATAAAACAGCTCGCAGTCATTGTCGGTTTCACAAGAGCGCCAGTCGGACCGCGGGCGGTCCTTGTAAGAGAATTTTGAGCTGATATCCAGTTGCTTGTAATTCGGCAATTCCGACTGCGCAACAGCGGTGTTTGCGAACATACAGACCAACAGCAAAATGAAAAGTGATCTCATAGGTAGTGATTTACGCGAAAAAGGGTCTGTCTGTAAAGATATGTGAGAGTGTTCAGTCAAAAAATAAATCCTGTCTTGCCATCATGAAATGTTTTGCTTACTGAATAATTATGACACAACCGACCATATCTTTTGAATTTTTCCCGCCAAAAACGGACAAAGCCGCTGAATCTTTGTGGAAAGCCGTGCCTGAACTGGCCGCGCTCAATCCGCAATATATGACCTGTACGTATGGTGCGGGCGGCTCCACACGCGATGGTACTATCGCCACTTTGAAGAAGATGATGGAGTTCAATATTCCGCTCGCGGCGCATTTGACCTTCATTAATTCCCGCAAAGAAGAGTTGAAGGAATATACAGACGGGCTATGGGATATGGGCGTACGCCACATTATCGCGCTGCGCGGCGATATGCCGGCCGATTCCGATGTGAACTGGCCGCTCGATGCCGATGACAATTATTTCCAGTACACCAGCGACTTTGTTGAAGGGTTAAAAGGTTGGCACGATTTCGAAATCTCCGTCGGGTGCTATCCCGAGAAACACCCCGACGCGGACAGTCTTGATGCCGATATTCAGGCTTTGAAGCTGAAATGTGACGCCGGATCGGACCGTGCAATCACGCAGTTTTTCTTTGATAACGATGTTTATTTCGAATTTGTCGATGCTTGTCAGAAAGCGGGAATCGATACACCGATATGCCCCGGTCTGCTGCCTATCTATGACTTTAAGGGTGTTTGCGGATTCGCCGAAAGATGTCAGGCCAATGTACCGGATTGGTTGATGGCCAAATTCGACGGTTTGGATGACAAGCCGGAAGAGGCCCGTAAAGTCGCGACTGAAATCCTGACCTTGCAGGCCGAAGATCTAGCCGCGAAGGGTGTCGAGCACATTCATTTTTATTCGATGAATAAATCCCCGATCACGGTCGATGTTTGCAACGCGCTTGGCCACAAAGCGGAGGCTGCGTGAGATTTTTAGCCGCACTTCTGCTGATTCTGACCGCGTCCCCTGCCTTGGCGCAAAACACGCAACCGATTTCCAAAAGCCTTGCTGAATGTTCGGTGATTTTCAAAGTTATGCGCATTACCGCCGCGCAAAAAAACAAGCCGCAGGAACAGCTTGATAAGCTGCAAAAAGGTTCTGATGTTTTTCTGGAAGCCGCGTATGACGAAGCGAAAACAGAAGGTCAGGCCGAAGGATATATCGACGGTGAATTGCCCGCTTTGAACGAAAAATGGGACAAACGATGGGTGTCTGGGACAGACCTGGAAATTCTAGGCTACATGCAAGAAAACATCGAATGGACACAATATTGCGGAAAACTTGGCAAGCACAAAGGTTTCTTGCCGATTAAATAATTTTCTTGCCATTTTCATACGTTTTTTGCTACTCACATTAACCCAAGAGAACAGGGTTAATTTTTTAATGAGTACACATACACCACGGATACTGGTGGTTGGCGCGATTACAGTTGATGATAATCGCATACTTCCAACCGAAACTCCCTTTAAAGCTGACGGCAAGGTTTCAGCCGCGACATCAGAGATCCGCCTAGGCGGAGGAGCCGGCAATTGCGTGCAGGCGTTAAAGAAGCTTGATGAAGCCTATGGCACGGAAACATACGTTAAACTCATCACCCGCCTGGGGCGTCCACCCGCAAGCAATTTACGAGCGCGGCTGGCGCACATGGCCGCTACAGAGATTTTAGCTGACAGCGAAATTGATTATGTAGACGCAACCAAGGGGGAAAGCGCACTCGCCTTTAACGCAGTAACGGAGCATCGAGACGGACGTAATATTGTTAAAGATGTTGTCGAAAACCCGCTTGAGATGGCCGTTGGCATTGAGGATACGATCGACAATGAGGTTCGCGGCGCAGATCTTGTGTTTGTGGACCCGATGAAACCAAGAATGGGCGTTATGGCTGCACGATCAGCCAATAGTTATAACAAGCCGCTTGTTGTGGATTGGGGTCAAAGTATCTGGCCGAAAGAGCCGACAAAAGCAGGGATGATTAACGAAATTTTGGGACGCACAGATATTCTGATGGTTCCGAGCGATGCTGTGGTTGAGGGCATGCCCGATCATACGGTCGACCCTTCTCGTTTGATGAACAAACTTATTCATCACTATCAGGTTCCGAATGTCTTGATGTCAGACGGTAGTAAGCCCGTTTATGCGGCTCTGATGGGCGAAGACTTTCAAATCCCCGTTTTACCTTGGCACGGACAAAAATACGCCCTCGCCGCAGGAGACACGCGAAATGCCGGCTTTTTACACGCTCTTTCCCGCGGGCACAGTGTTTTGGGCGCTGCGCAAATCGGTACGGCTGTTGCCTCCGTAAAAATCCGCCACCCCGGCTTACAATGGGCGCATCATGTAAAAGATACGCTTGATCAAGAATTTACTTTCAGGATGGACCGTGAAGACAACGGTCAGGACTGCATTATCCTTTAAATTATATGCACTAAAGGGGGTGTTGACATTGCCCTCAAACCATGGCTATGTAAGGCCAATCGCGGGATTTGACTACAGCAGCTTGCACCGCGTCAACAAAGCTAAAGCGCCGAGATGGATCACGGATTACATACCCCCCATACAAGGTGCTTTTATTTAACATCGTCGCTCTCTATAGTGAGCGGCATTGAACAAATTTGAGAAGGATTACAGTCATGGTATTGGCAACGAATTTAGGGTTTCCACGTATCGGCCCAATGCGCGAATTGAAAAAAGCGGTTGAGGCATACTGGAAAGGTAAGAGCAGCAAGGAAGAGTTGCTCGCGGTTGGTAAGGAATTGCGCGCGCAAAACTGGAAGCGCCAAAAGGATGCCGGACTGGATGTTATTCCATCTAACGATTTCGCGTATTACGACCAAATCCTTGATCTGACGACAACACTTGGCCTGATCCCATCCCGCTACAAGCATGACGGCGGCAAGATCGACCTTGATACATATTTCGCGATGGCACGCGGCGCGCAAAAGGACGGCGTTGATGTGACAGCCATGGAAATGACAAAGTGGTACGACACGAACTACCACTACATCGTTCCTGAATTCGAAGAAGGCATGACACCGAAACTGTCTTCGACAAAAATCTTTGATGAATATGAAGAAGCCAAAGCACAAGGCATTGAAACACGCCCTGTGATTGTTGGTCCTGCGACATATACATTCCTCGGTAAGCCTCAATATGACGGTTTCAAGCACGAAGAATTTGTTCAGACATTGATCCCTGCCTACAACGAAATCCTTAAAGGATTGGCAGAGCGTGGTGCGAAATGGGTTCAGATTGACGAGCCTGTATTCTCCCTCGATCTGTGTGAAATTGGTCAGGGCGTGATCAAGACTGCATACGACAAGCTTGAAAAGCCTGAAGGTCTGCAAGTTCTTGTCGCAACATATTTCGAAAGCTTGAAAGACAATGCGGAATTGGCATTCAGCCTGCCTGTAGATGCTCTTCACATTGACCTGTGCCGCGGTTCCGGTCGTGCGAACACTACTGCCAACGATCCGAACAAAGACATCGAACAGGCTTTATCGCTGATCGGTGATGAGAAGATTCTGTCTTTGGGCGTTGTTGATGGCCGTAACATCTGGAAAAACGATCTGGCCGATTCTTTGGGCAAGATCGAAAAAGCTGTTGAAGCACTCGGCAGCGACCGCGTCTTCGTCGGCCCAAGCTGTTCTTTGCTCCACACACCTGTTGATCTTAACTCCGAGACACAACTGGATGATGAGCTTAAAGGCTGGATGGCGTATGCCACACAGAAGCTGGACGAGATTGCCGCGATTGCCAAAGGCGTCAATAACGGCCGCGAAAACATTGCAGCCGAGCTGACAACGAGTGAGAAAGCACAACAAGCGCGCGAAACGTCGACACGTATTCACGACAAAGCCGTCGAAGACCGCGTTGCAAATATCAGCGATGATATGAAAGAGCGTAAATCTGCTTTTGCCGCACGTCAGGCAGCGCAGCATGCGGCGCTTGATATTCCGCTTTACCCGACAACAACAATCGGTTCTTTCCCGCAAACGCAAGAAATCCGTAAAGCCCGTGCCGCCTTCAAAAAGGGTGAATTGGACGAAGCGGGTTACAAGGCTGCGATGGAAAAGGAAATCCGCGAAGTTGTGGACTTCCAACACGAAGCCGATATCGACGTTCTTGTTCACGGTGAGCCAGAGCGAAACGACATGGTGGAATATTTTGGTGAACAGCTGAAAGGCTTCGCATTCTCCAAATTCGGTTGGGTTCAATCATACGGTTCACGTTGCGTGAAGCCACCTATCATCTTCGGTGATGTTTCCCGTCCGGAAGCCATGACTGTTGAATGGTCCAAATACGCACAAAGCCAGACAGACAAGATCATGAAGGGTATGTTGACAGGCCCGATCACGATCCTGCAATGGTCATTTGTTCGTGACGATCAGCCACGTAACGACACAGCCCGTCAGATTGCCTTGGCGATCCGCGATGAAGTGTCCGACCTGGAAGAAGCCGGTATCAAGATGATCCAGATCGACGAAGCGGCGTTCCGTGAAGGTCTGCCTCTGCGTCGTGATGACTGGAAAGAATATCTCGACAATGCGGTTGAGAACTTCCGTCTGACATCTTGCTGTGTTGAAGACGAGACACAAATCCACACCCACATGTGCTACTCCGAGTTCAATGACGTTATTGACTCAATCGGTGCGATGGATGCGGATGTGATCTCTATCGAGACTTCACGTTCACAGATGGAATTGCTGGATGCGTTTGTTGATTACAAATACCCGAACGAGATTGGTCCGGGCGTATACGACATTCACTCCCCACGTGTTCCGAGCGTTGATGAAATGACTCAGTTGCTGGAGAAAGCCAAGAAGGTGCTTGATGAGCGTCAGATCTGGGTGAACCCTGACTGTGGTCTGAAGACACGCGGTTGGCCGGAAGTGAAAGAAGCGCTGAAAAATATGGTGACTGCTGCCAAACATATGCGCGAAGAGTCGAAGGCTGCGGAAGCTGCCTAACACGGCATGAACGTACAACAGGCTTACGATTTTTTCGATCTCCTGCCGACATGTGAGGATCAGGAGATCGAGGATCGTTTCCGTGTACTGGCCAAAAAACACCATCCCGACATGCATAGAAATTCTTCGCCTGAGGTTCAGGCGGAGAATGAGCAACTGTTCAGGAAGCTGATACAGGCCGAGGAAATTATCCTCAAAGACCGTGCAACAGCCGAGCAGAGACGGTGGGAGAAAACGCTGCACCAACGCGCGCCGCAGCCCAAAAAGCCACAACGAAAGCCTAAATGCCCCTATTCAGAGGAAAATCCCGATATTCTGGCAGGGCAGCTCAAAGAACAGTTGCGCAAACAGCGTTTGGTCAGATTACAAAATGTAATCGACAGTGATTTTCGGGCCATGGTCCGTAACTTCTTTTTTGCATTGGTCTGCGTTTTACCGGGCTATTTTCTCGGGTGGTGGGTGTTGTATGTACCTGCAGCGTATTGCGCCTTTGCGTGTTTTTTGATCTTTCTAGACTGGAATGATGCACGCGGTAGGTTGGAAGAAGAGCGCGCAGCAAGCGTTTAGAGCGATTATTAACCGAGATTAATTACTTTACATAATTATTATTTTGGTGTATTGTCTTTCAAATTTTTAAAGATAGGGAAAAACTATGGATATGACATCGCATGATCTACAGCGCGTAATGCGCGAATGGCTTGGCGTTCAGGCTGATGCCACAAAACTGGATGAAGACCGCGCAGTTCTGCACGCCTTGACCGAAATGGGCTTGGACACAGATATGAACGATGCGCAAAGAACACATGCGTTGTTTCAAGTTTTTAAAGCCGAAGATTTGCTCGATTATGCTGAATCAGATGCCGTTAATCCCGGACAGTGGGACAGAATTGGGCCCGACCAACAAACACATCAAATCCGCTTGATGGAAAAAGCCACAAAGCTGAATGCTGCAATCTCGACACCCGAGGGCAAAGCCGCTCTGGAAGAAGTTCAGCAAGGTTTGAAAAAATTCGGTTTGCTCAACACATTTACAGTTGTTTCACCAACAACAGATGCACAAAGCACCGTTCAGGAAGATCTTATCGATGTCTTGAAAACCAGCGTCGATAACCTTGTCCATGCCGGTGAGACGTTGATGAAAACGCGCGGTTGGACCCCCGCTCCGCACACAGAAATGTTGTATGCCGAAATCGAGGCAGCGCACGCGTAAGCGCGGCACACAGGAGAATTGGCTATGAATGAAGCAGTTGATCAATTAGCCGCACAAGCCCGCGACATCCTCGGCACAGAAGATGGCGTAGACCGTGTTACCGAAGATCAGGCCCTCTACGGCCGACTTGTAGAAATTGCGACCGATACAACTCTCGGCTCAGAGCAAAAAACAAGTGCGTTTTTCAAGGCCTATAAAGCCCATGATGATTTGGGCCGTATACGTGATGAAATCAGAAACCCCGGCGAAAACGCTCGCATTGGCTACACGCCAACGGTACAGATGCGGGTGTTTGCTGAAAAAGCCGTTCACCTGACCAAGGCCGTGGAAACTGAACACGGGCAAAACGTTATTGCGGGTATAGGCGAGAAAGTGCGCGAGGTCGCTCAATTGGAAGACCCTTCCAACCTGCCCGAGGCACGTATTAATTCATTCGCACGCGCCCATGGATTGCGCATTCCCAATCAAGTATCCGGTTTTTTGAATGAGCGCGCAAACCGCAAAGAGGCAACAGGCCGTCTCCTTCGCGCTGCGGGGTTAGTAGAAGAAATTGACGTTCAAATGCGCGGGCTTCTTGAAAAAGGAAGCGCAATAGCCGCCACGCAAGGTTTGTCAAACCCAAGTCGTGAAGCCTAGTGCTGGTTCAAAGACAATTACTTCTTTAATAACTTAATTACTTCCTTGGCAACAGGCTCAGCCGATGCAGGATTTTGTCCTGTCACAAGCAAGCCATCAACCGTGGCTATGGGCTGAAAGTCATCGGTCTTGACGATTTCTGCTCCTAACTCCCGTAAGCGGCTTTCTAACAGAAACGGTACTTTTTCATCCAAGCCTACGGCCACTTCTTCACTATCAGTAAAAGCGGACACTTTTCGGCCCCGCACAAGCGGAGCACCATCGGCTGTCTCTACTCCGATCAAAACGGCCGGCCCATGACATACAGAAGCGACAGGCTTATCCAGCGAAAGGGCCGTTCGAATAATTTTCGCGAGATCCTCATTTTCAGGGTAATCCCACATAGTTCCGTGGCCACCCGGAAAGAAGACCGCATCATATTTATGAATGTCGACATTATCGGCACTGGTCGTATTTTTGACCAAAGCCTGCAAGGCCTCATCTTCAAAATACCGCTTCACGCTTTCCTCTTGCTTCGCATCCTCGGATAAAGAGCGCGGGTCGATCGGAATATCTCCACCACTAACAGAGGCAATTTCAACGGTATAACCTTCGTCGACAAACGCGTAATAAGGTGTTGTCAGCTCCTCAAGCCACACACCGGTCTGCTCGTCAGTTCCGGGCATCAAAGCTTGCGAGGTTACAATAAATAAAATGGCCAAAGTTTCTTTCATGATGTGCTCCTCATAGTTTCAAGACAAACTAGTGTGTATCACATCATAGACAAGTCAGGGTTTTCTGGAGAGCACAGCGCAGAAAAAACCATCGGTTTGATGTCGATGCGGCGTAAGGCGCATGAACGGTGTGCCGAGTTCTTCCGGTGTCGGTACAATTTCAAAATCAGCATTTGCTTTCAAAAATGCCTCGATTTGCTGTTCATTTTCTTCCGGCAATAGCGAGCATGTCGCGTATACCAATCGCCCTTCGGGTTTCACCATCTTAGATGCACGCTCGAGGATATCCTTTTGAATTTCAATAAGCTCAGATAATTCAGGTCCGTAATTCGTCCAACGCATATCGGGGTTACGCCGCCATGTTCCTGTCCCGCTACAAGGGACATCGGTCAGAACGACATCGAACTTGCCCTTTTGACGTTTCAGCCATTTACGGCCTTTTTCATCAATCGGGCGGGCTTCGATAATATCAGCCAGCCCTGACTTTTTGTAACGCTGCTTGCCTTTCATCAGGCGCTTTTCATCGTTATCCATGGCTACGATGCGGCCTTTACGCTTCATCATAGCGGCAAGTGCCAATGTTTTTCCGCCCGCTCCCGCACAGTAATCCAGAACTTGAGAGCCGGGCTGCGCATCACACAAATACGCGATCAACTGTGAGCCCTCGTCCTGTATCGAGACATGCCCTTTGGTCAGCGCCTTTGTTTTGGCAAGGTAGGCTTTGCTGGTACAGCGCAAGCCCCATGGCGAGTAAGGTGTTTCATTTGTTGCGACGCCGTCTTTTTTCAGCGAGTTTGCTGCCTCTTCCCGTGTCAAAACGAATGTGTTTACCCTTAAATCCAGAGTCGCAGGTTCGAGCAATGCCGCCATTTCCTCTTCGAAACCTGCGCCGAAATAGGCCTGAAGACTTTCTGCGTAATCAGGCGGGCATTCCAACGCGACGTCTATCGGCATATCGGGGTGATCGAAGGAACGTCCCTCCAGATGACCGAAACGTTTTGCTTCTTTGTCACTTAATGGTTCGGGCGCATATTTGCTGCCATCGAATAAAGTCTTGGCACGTGAAGCTTCAACCTGTTCACCCAGAGCAAGCCACGCAATGATACGCTCGCGCGGAGTATCCTGCGCGCCAATTTTTTCAAGCCACCATCCAAGACGCGCATGGGCACGGGTCATGTCATATACACGCTCGGCAATTTCCTTGCGGTCTTTCGATCCGATGTAACGGCGTTGACGCATATAGTCACCGATCACGGAATCCATCGGGACACGTGTCTGGTCGTTAATTCTTTGCAACACTTCTATCGTTGCTTCAATTCGAGATGCCGGCTTCATAAGATCCTCTTCATATGCGCGGCGGAGACTATCAGAGCCGCCAGTTATTAGCTAATGAAATCGCAAAAGCTGAAATTGCCGCTTGACAACCTACCTAGTAGTAGGTATATTGATACTATGAATAGAAGAGATGAAATATTAGTTTTGGCCGGCGACCTTATCCAAGAACATGGCTATAAGGGTTTTTCTTATGCCGACCTCTCAAAGGCGTTGGGCATTACCAAGGCGAGCATCCATCACCACTTCCCCTCCAAGGAACAGCTCGGCATTGCCTATTGCGATCAAAAAATCGCACGCCTGCGTAAGTTTCGTGAGGAGCTGTCCTCCATTGAATCTGCGGATGCCAAGTTGGAAAGCTATTTTGGCCTCATACGCGGATGCGGAAACAAAAAACTATGTGGAATCAATGCTATGCAGTCCGATTCATCCGGTATGTCCGATGAGTTGGTTGCAAAAATCCGCAATGTCACGGATGTAGAATTAGAGCTTTTAACGGAGGTTTTAACCTATGGGTTGGCTAAAGAAGAGTTTAAATTCGATATCCCGCCTTATGACATGGCCTTGTTGATTGTAGCTTCATTAAAAGGCGTACTTATGCTTGCCCGAATTAAGAAAGACGATTCATTAGAGCGCGTATGTAACGCTATCCGCAAGCGCATCGAATATAGTTAAAAGAAACATTCAAAAGGGCCTTGCCCGCAAAAATTTTTAACCTAAATACTTACCTATTGGTAGATATGTAGACTTTGAAGAAAAAGGAGAAAACCAATGAACCGCTCAAACCAGAACAGATCGTACAGACCGACAATCCGCGTCATGGATGCCATCGCATATGGCAGACAGGATATGGACCATGTAGCCAATGAAATTCTTGTGACAGAAGGCATACGCCCATATCAGACGACGCATATACAACATTAAAACAAGCAAGGAGGTTTTATGCTTAGCAATTTTAAGAATGATTGGGCACGCGAAACAGCTCCCCAACCCGGCATGGTTTTAGAAGTTATAAGGCTGGTCGGCGGAATAAATACAAACCGACATTAAGGACTAAATCATGACATCACTGTTTGACCCAATTAAGCTTGGTGATATCGAAGCCAAGAACCGCATCTTTATGGCCCCGCTTACACGTGGCCGTGCCGATGAGGACCGTACGCCCAATGATTTGATTGCCGAATATTACGGCCAGCGCGCCAGCGCAGGTCTGATCATTGCGGAGGCCACAGCCATTGATCCGATGGGTTATGGATGGGTTCAGGCGCCCGCTATGTATAGCGACAAACAAGAAGAAGGTTGGAAGAAAACAACCAAGGCCGTTCATGACAAAGGCGGCAAAATTGTCTTACAGATGTGGCATATGGGCCGAGTGAGCCATCCTGATTTTCTGGACGGCAAACAGCCGGTTGCCCCGTCGGCCATCAAAGCTGACGGATATATTCATACCCCTGATGGTAAGAAAGATTATGTAGAGCCGCACGCCCTGACGAAGGACGAAATTCAGGATCTGGTCCGTAGTTATGTAGACGGCGCACAGCGTGCGATCCGTGCCGGTTTTGACGGCGTTGAAATCCATGCTGCCAATGGCTATTTGCTCGATCAGTTTTTGCGCGATGGTTCGAACCATCGTGAGGATGAATATGGCGGAACGATTGAAAATCGTGCGCGACTGGTATTAGAAATTGTCGACGCGGTTGTCGAAGCTATCGGCGCTGGCCGAACAGGCATTCGTATCTCACCGACCAACGCTTTTAACGACATGCATGACAGCGACCCTGTAGAGACTTTCGTGTATTTAGCGAAAAAGCTGAACGCATACAAACTGGCATATCTGCATGTTCTCGAACCTTTCAGCACGGAGCACCCTTTCTCCGGCGGCCAAGACGTTCCCTATGTTCTTCCGCATGTTCGCAATGCTTACGAAGGGCAGATCATCGCTAATGGCGGATACGGTAAAGACAGTGGCAATGAAGCGTTAGCAGAAGATAAAGCCGATGCAATTGCATATGGCGTCCCCTTTATTGCCAACCCCGATCTGGTTGAACGTTTTGCGCAAGACGCGGAATTGAACCAGCCGGACCAAAGCACATTCTACACGCATGAGGCCGAGGGGTATACGGATTACCCCGCGCTCGCATCAAGCAAGAAAGAGAAAGCGGCTTAAGAAAGTTTCGGAGCTACAAGTTCCTCTCTCCCCCACCACTATCTCCCGATCCTTTGCGGTCGGGAGATTTTTTTGAATTAAGCCAAGCCCCAGACTTCCATATCATCGACGCCGTTCGGGTAGCGCCACTCACGTAGTGCCTTACCTTCCGATTTCAGTGTATCGATAATTTCATCCTCGCTCATGGAGGGGATACCGGTGTCCCGATAGATTTCGTTGCTGCGCATGTATACATCGGCGAAACGCTTTTGCTCGCGGTCCACCATCATCATTCCGTTAAAGCCGTAAGTCCATGCGCTGACCAACGTGCCGACCTTCATTGGACGGTCAGAGCCAAAATTATACGTGCCGCTTTTCGGGTCATTGGCTATCGCAACCATGACTTCACAGAATTTTTCCTGCGGTAAAAAGTCACGCAGACATTCCGGATCATAGTCCAGCTCCATGTAGCCACCCTTATTGCACAGCTCATTGAAAACGTAGCCGGCAAAACCTTTTTGAGACAGGTCTTTGTGATTCCAGCCAATAACATTTGTTAAACGTAGAATTGTGAGGCGGTCTTCCGGCATGTGTGCGCGGACATTTTCTTCAATCTGCTTTTTGCCCTCTCCATACACATCGGTCGGTGTCAAAGGGCTATCCGTTGTCAATTCAGGGTTCGTCGGCTTTTCGCCATAGACTTTGCGCGTGCTTGCAACAATCAAATGCGCATTTGTATCAGCAAGCATATCTGCCAGCTGGGAATCGATGTCGGTTTCCGGTGTAACTTTACCGGTAGCGACCACATCGGGATGGAGGGCAAAATTAATGACCGTATCACTCGCGCGGATTTCAGCCTCACGCTCGCTGATCTCGTCATGACCCAAGAATAGCCAATCCGCCGTCTCGGGCTTTTTTGCCAGAAACTGCGCTAAATTGCTGTTTTTACCAATGACCGTAACCGTGGTCATAGCTGCACCTGCTCAACTTTTTATATTAGTGGCAGGGTTTATAACATCGCATTATGCAAAATGCAAGCTTATGTTAAATCAGCTTTCTGTGCGGTAATTTGGCGCTTCGCGGGTGATTGTTACGTCATGGACGTGGGATTCCTTGAAACCTGCGCCTGTCATGCGCATGAATTCAGTGTTTTCCTTCATCTCCGTAATCGTCGTGCTGCCCGTATAGCCCATCGATGCACGCAAACCGCCAACCATCTGGTGGATGACTGTGCCGACCGGACCTTTATACGGTACCCGACCCTCGATCCCCTCGGGAACAAGCTTGTTAGACTGCGTCACGCCGGCCTGAAAATACCGGTCAGCAGAGCCTTTGACCATTGCTCCGACAGAGCCCATGCCGCGATAAGATTTGTAAGAACGGCCCTGATACAGGATCACTTCACCCGGTGCTTCGTCAGTACCGGCGAATACACCGCCCATCATGGCTGCGTCGGCTCCTGCGGCGATCGCTTTGGCAAAGTCACCTGAATATTTGATACCGCCATCGGCAATGACAGGTACGCCTTTCTTCGATGCGGATTTTGCGACATTCATAATCGCGGTCAATTGCGGTACCCCTACACCGGCGACAACGCGTGTCGTACAGATAGAACCAGGGCCGATACCAACCTTAACTGCATCCGCACCTGCTTTAATAAGAGCCAATGCGCCGTCACCTGTGGCGACGTTACCGGCCATGATTTGCAAGTCAGGATTTTCTTTACGGATATTTTCAACCGTATTCAAAACAGCGCGCGAATGACCATGTGCCGTATCGACAACAACAACATCCAGTCCGGCTTCGGCCAGAGCTGCGGCACGCTCGACGCCATTAATGTCGCCTGTACCGACAGCTGCACCAACGCGCAAGCGGTCATGGCTGTCCTTGGTCGCGTTCGGGAAGGCTTGTGATTTTTCGATATCCTTTACCGTCACCAGACCGATACATTTTTCCGCATCATCGACAACCAACAGCTTTTCAATACGGTTCTTGTGCAGCAGGCGCTTAGCCTCTTCCTTATCAACCGTGTTGTAAACTTTCACGAGGTTATCGGCTGTCATCAGTTCCTTAACCGGTTGCAACGGATTTTCGGCGAAACGCACATCACGGTTAGTCAGGATACCGACAAGACGGCCGGTATTTTCAGTTACAGGGATACCGGAAATGCTGTTTTCCTGCATCAACATCAGAGCTTCTTCGAGTGTTGCGTCAGGGGAAATGGTGATCGGGTCTACGACCATACCGGATTCAAAGCGTTTCACTTTGCGCACTTCGTTGGCTTGCGCGGCTATCTCCATATTGCGGTGAAGAATGCCTATACCGCCATTTTGCGCCATCGCGATAGCCATATGCGCTTCGGTCACAGTGTCCATAGCGGAGGATAGTATAGGAATGTTCAGGTTAATTTCCCGTGTCAGCCTTGTGGCCGTTTGAACTTCGGTCGGTTGCACTTCGGACGCACCCGGCACAAGCAGGACGTCATCAAAGGTCAAAGCCTCAATAATTTTTGTGGGATCTTTTATTTTCGACATGGCGCAAACTCTTTCCTAGCCAGTGTTTGAATTTGCATGAGAGTTATAGCGGAAAATCATCAGAAGTAAAGTACTAGATACAAAACCTTGAAAAATCTCGGAAAGCGTGCTTATTTTATGAAAAACAGGGATCGATAATGAGTAATATTGTGCGTTATTCGGACACGTTTTTGCGTTCCGCCGAACCGACAGAAGAAGAAATTTGGGCGTTCAACAGCACCGTAAAAGCGATGGACGACCAATTCGCCCTGATGGCTGAAACCATGCCCGACAGCATAAAGATGGTTACACAACAGCAGGGTAAAATCATTTTCCTGACTGCCGACATGCCGCGCATCACTCTGGACCTCGATAATTGGTGGAAACATATCTTGCGAGAGCGTATTCAAAATGACGTTGTCGCAGAATTCGGCGAGAAGGCCGCCAATTGCAACGTCACGGCTGTGGACTTCTCTCAAATCGAGGGCGCACTGCTTGTAGATCTGGAATGTATGCAAAAACCTGTAACTTTGGGGTATCAGGCGCAAGACGGGGACAGGATCGACACATATTCCGCCATTCGGGAACGTGAAGGGTTTAAGGCGTTGAAATCCATCATCACGCGTATCGGCGGTATTGACCTGACTGTGTTGCTCAATGCCAATCAAGCAGGGGTGGAGACAGAGGCGAATGCCGAATTTCCGAATATTCCGACTGTCATTCTGGCCACACGCGACCAGACGCCCTTAATCGATAAAGTCTCCCGTTTTGAAGAATTCGGACCTGTCCATTAACCCCGCTTTGTGACTATTTTCTAACCTGCAGCCGTCAAGTTTGCATTTTTAAATCTAAACGCATATATTACGGAAAATTTTAAGGGCGCATATGAGTATATTTAAACCTTTCAGAACAACCGTCGGCCATCCTAACAAGCAAGTGTTGCGGACTGAGGAGTTAGATGACGAGATATTGCAGGCTATCCTCGATAGCAAAGTCCCTGACAAAATAACATATATGGATGAGGAAGAAGAAAGCGGACGCTAGTCCCTCTCCTTTCCTGACTGCGTAAGAAGATGAGTAAGTTTAAAGGCAAACTGACAATCGGCGATCTTAGCCTCCCTGGCGGCGAGATAGACCGTACACCTGATGACCTGCCGACAGGTCCGGGAATGCGTACGATTGATATACCGGTAGGAAAAAGACCGAAAGTCCGCATGCCTGAACCTGTACAGGGTATGGTTATTCATTACGATTTCAGATGGCATACAGACTTTATTAAGCGCCATGAGTCGGATAAGCCCAGACCATGCCTGATTATGTTTGCGGGGGAGAGCAAAAAAGCAGAAGGCAAAACGGAAGTTATTGCCATTCCTATTACGCATACTGCGCCGAACAAGGCGATGAAGGCCTCAACGATCAAAATTCCGAAAAATATCGGTAAAGCATTGGGACTTGATGACCAACAATCCTATTTACGGTGCAATGAGGTCAATATTTTCGAATGGCCGAGCGCGGATTTGCGCCCTGTTCCGTCACGCGATCAGCAGGTGCAAAGATTTGATTACGGCCTGATGGATGAGGAGTTTTTCGAAAAGGTCAAAAAAGATTTTGTCGATCTGGGAGGACGTAAGAACGTCATTCGCAGAGATCGTGGATACGAGCCCGAAGACTACGTTCACTAGCCCTTAAAGCCTGTCGCAATCAGGTACTGCTCACTGGATTCTTTACGACTTGCTGGCGGCTTCATGTGTTTGACCGATTTAAAATCGCGCTTCATTTCCGCCAATAGCGTATTCTGTGCCCCGCCCTGACGAACTTTGGCAATAAAGACACCTTCGGGCTTTAAAACTTCTCTAGCAAACCAATACGCAGCTTCAACAACGGCCATGATTTTCAGGTGATCGGTTTGTTTATGCCCTGTCGTGTTCGGCGCCATATCCGAGAGCACACAATCGGCAAGACCATCGCTGTTATACTGGGAAATCATCTCCTTAAGACGGTCAGGCGCATCATCATCCATAAAATCCATCTGGATGAAATCAACATCGGTCAGCTCGTCCATTTCAAGCAGGTCAATCGCGACTACCTTTGCGCCTTTTTTTGTCGCAACCTGACACCACCCACCGGGCGCAGCCCCAAGATCAACGATGACCTGCCCTTTTTTCAGGATATCGAGCTTTTCATTCATCTCGACCAGCTTGTAAGCCGCACGGCCACGATACCCCTCTTTTTTTGCCTTTTCGACATAGGGGTCGTTTAACTGTCGCTTAAGCCAGTTGGTCGAAGCCGTTTTACGGCCCTTCGCGGTTTTGACTTTTTCTTTGGCTTTATTCCGTCTCATGCCTGCCTCTATATCACCATCACGAAACTGGATACAAACATTGCTGTAAAAAAGATCGATATGGTCGCGGCCATAAAGATCGTTCCCTTTGTCCCCGGGGAGTAAATCGCGAGTGCAATATATGCCATATAAAACAGGCTGTAGGTTAGTTGCCCTCGGCTGTGAACATCCATATCGATCAGACCTGTAAAACCATTGGCATAGCCCGTCGATTCAATGAATTCGACCTGCAGACGCATCATGACCATTGAGCAGATAAAAAAGCCGATTGCCCAAAGACGGTGCTGTTTATGCACCGCCAATAATCCCAAAGGCAGCCAGATTAAATCGATCCATTCTAGAATATGAGACATAAAAACTTATATGACTTAGACGGTTAACTTCCGGTTTATTTAGCCCGAATACAGAGTTATGATGCGACATATGGTGCAAAACTTCAAAGCAAACCTCTCCCGAATGCTGATTTGTCTGGTCTTTATAACCAGCTTTACATGGGCAAACCCCTCTAGCCATGCCCAGAGTCGTCTATCGATCATTCGGGACACAGAGATTGAAAACACGTTACGTGAATGGTCTGAACCTTTGTTATCGGCTTCGAACGTCGGACAAGGCGGTGTACGGATTATTTTGGTGCAAAGCGATCAAATCAACGCGTTTGTTGCCGGCGGAGCCAATATCTTTTTCTATTCCGGCCTGATTACCAAGTCAGAAACCCCCGGTGAAGTGATCGGGGTTATGGCGCACGAACTGGGTCACATTGCCGGTGGCCACCTAATTTCAACCAGATTGGCCATCAAACGCGCATCCTATGAGAGTATTTTAGGGGCTGTGCTCGGTATCGGGCTTGCCGCCCTGACAGGGGAAGGTGCAGCGGCGAACGCAATCATCAGCGGGTCACAAAACGTTGCGGGCCGACGTTTTCTTGCGCATAGCCGGGTCAATGAATCCAGCGCCGATCAGGCCGCTTTCCGTTATATGGACAAGGCCGGAATGAACCCGACGGGCCTATCGACTTTTTTAGAAAAGCTCAGCGGGCAGGAGCTTTTACCCTCTTCCCAGCAAAGCGAATATATCCGCACCCACCCTTTGACCCAAAAGCGGATCGAGGCCGTTGATACGCTGATTGAGAAAAGCGAACACAAGGATAAAGCTTATCCTGCGCGTTGGGTACAGCAACATGCCATGATGAAAGCCAAGCTGATCGGATATACCACGCCCGAACGCGTCGCCTCTCTTTACCCCCATGAAGATGTTTCGATGCCCGCGCGCTATGCTCGCACAATTGCGGCTTATCGTCTGAATGATGTCCCGAGCGCGATGCGCGGCGTAGAAGAGCTGATCAATGACGACATGAATAATCCTTACTATCTGGAGCTGAAGGCCCAGATGTTGGTTGATTTTGGAAAAGTACAAGAAGCGGTGACTTACTATCAGCAAGCCGTACAGTTATTACCTGATGCTGCCCTGATACGAGTTGCGCTCGCCCATGCCTTAATGGAAAGCGGTCAGGGCGATGCTAACCTGCAAGAGGCGATCGACCATTTAGAACGCGCACAGATCAAAGAGCAAAACTCGACACGTGTCCATCGTCTACTCGCGACAGCCTACGGGCGGATGGGACACGATAGTCTGGCTAAACTGCATCTGGCAGAAGAAGCATTGCTTCAACAACGGCTTCCATACGCCAAAGCACAAGCGGAAGCAGCGTTGACAGAATTTGACACAGGAAGCCGCGAATGGATTAAAGCCAAAGATATTTTGAACCATATCAACAATTTAGAGCAGCTCTGATCACAGAAATTTTGTAACTTTTCACGAATTCCGCACGAATTTACTTTATTGCAAGAGTATATGCTCTAATATCGTTAGAGGCGGTTTAACGACTTGAATGACGGGAGAATTCTAATGACAAGTCTTATCAAACGTAAAGTTTTACTGGGTACTACAATTATTACAGGATTAGCAGGCGTAACAGCCATGCAGGCCAATGCGGCTGACGAAGCCTTTTCGAGCGCACAAAAGGATGCGATCGGTGAAGTCATTCAGGAATACCTCAAAGAAAACCCTGCGGTCGTGATTGAAGCGATTGAAGCATATCGCTCTCAGGAACAAGAGCGTGAAAAAATGCAGGCGGCCGAAAAGATCGTCGATAACAAAGCGTACCTGACACGCGCGGATGCGCCGTCTGTCGGTAATCCTGAAGGCGATATCACTGTCGTAGAATTTTTCGATTACAACTGCGGATATTGCAAACGTGCTTTGCCCGACATTCAAAAAATCGTCAAAGATGATCCGAATGTTCGCGTCGTATTCAAAGAAATGCCTATCCTCGGCCCAACTTCCCGCACGGCTGCAGAATGGGCTCTTGCTGCACATATGCAGGGCAAATATTTCGAATACCACACAGCGTTAATGGAGCATCGCGGCCCCAAAGACGACGAGCAGCTAGCGAAGCTCGCTGAAAAAGTCGGTCTGGACGTTGAAAAAGCCAAAGCCGATGCAAAAGGTGACGTCGTCGAAAAAGATCTTGAGCGTGTAACGGAAGTCGCGCGTGAAATCGGCGTTAACGGAACACCTGCGTTCATCGTTGGTGATACGTTTGTTCCCGGCTATGTTGGTGAAGACGGTTTGAAAAACGCCATTGCCGAAGAGCGTAAAAAACAAGACGCTAAAGGCGGCTAAGCTTAAGGAGCTCTTCTCCCATGTTCTTGCGGATACTTTCTGTCCTTGTTCTGCTGCTCGCCGGTTACATCATTTATGATAGCGCGCGGGTAGCGATCGCCTTGTCTTCCGCGGATAATGCCGCTGAAGGTTACTATTTCGCTCCCGAAGGTCAGGACGCCGATATCAACGTTGTTGCCTATATCGATTATTCCTGTGTTTCATGTCGAGAACTTCATCCACTGCTTGATAAAGCGATACAAGATGACGGAAAGGTGAAACTTATCCCTCGCCCGATTGCCTCAAAAGGATTAGACACGCCCGAAGCGAGCGCCGCAAAGCTTGTATATGCGGCGGCCATGCAAAAGCCGGAAATGTTTACCGAAGCCCATCATCGTTTTATGCATGAATATCGCGTCGTCGACAGCATGTATATTTCGGATTTCGCTCTTCACTACGCGCTTGATAGCGTGCAGCTGGAAAAAGACATGGAAAGTCCGGAAGTTTTGGATGCTTTACAGGATAATTTTGACAATCTTGAGGCCTTGAAAGGTAAGGTTTTGCCTACTCTGCTTGTGAATGGTGAGATCATGGTGCATGTGAACGGCGTCTTGCCGTCCAGCACGTTGCTCGGGGACTTGTTTAATACCGCCAGATCGCTATAAACCTCTCAACATCATTTTTTTGTGAGGCGTTATGCGAATCCTGTTTAGCTTTTTAGCGATATTTATTGTTTCACCTTCCCTTGCCTGGGCAGAACCAGAATCACAAGATTTTCTGCGCATTGAACATCCTTATGCATATGCAACGACATCGGTACAAAAAAATGCCGCTGTTTTTCTAACCGTTCACCGACAAGATCAATTTGAAAACGGCGTGCCGGATGATTATGCCGCGCCGCAATCTTTTCTGACATCAGTAGAAACAGATGTTGCGGAGCGTGCCGAGCTGCACACTCACATCATGGACGGAGATGTCATGATGATGCGCGAAGTGGAAAAATACGAAGTCAAAAATAACGATGCTCTCGTTCTCGAACCAATGGGGCATCACATCATGCTGTTCGGATTAAAAGCGCCTTTGAAGGTGGGTAGCGAATTCCCGATGTCTTTATATTTCGATGATAATAACCGTCGTGATATCATGGTGCAGATCGTAAAGCCCGGAGAAACACCTAACGGCGGTCATGATCACAACCATCATGAGGCAGAACATTGAAAATCCTTATCCTAAATGGCCCGAACCTGAATATGCTCGGCTTGCGAGAGCCC
>CAZLTT010000005.1:30136-45753 GCA_964562515.1 uncultured Micavibrio sp. | reverse complement strand
CGCGCATCACAAATCGGGCTGGCTTCATCAACACGACGGCCGATCGCACCCACAATACGTTGGCAAATTGTCGTCAAATGCTGGTTGTCGCGAAAATTCACTTTGGTCCGCTCGATCTTACCGTCAACTTCGATATAGGTCGTCTCAGGACCATTAATCATGATATCGGCAATGTCATCGCGCTCGAGCAATTCTTCCAAAGGACCAAAACCGAGCATATCATCGGCACATTCTTTGGAAATGCTTTGTAATTCTGTTGGCGTGAGATCCAAATTACGAAAACGTGCAATCTCCTCAACCGCACTCAAAACCTCTTCACGCGCGGCCTTCGCCTCCATATTGGCCAGCGCCTTCAGGTCGATACCATCACGTAAATCAAGCCAGATACGATTACGCGCACGTTGCAGACGCAGCGAACTTATCGAGTCACTATCATTGGCGACGCTTTCGGCCTCAGCCTCCATACTCGCGAGATCTTCTGCAAACGGGTCTGGCGCAAGCTGCTTCTCCTCAGCGGGTTCGGCTTTAGCTTCAGCCTTTGGTTTTGGCTTGGCTTTTGCTTTCTCCTTCGGCGCCTCGGGTTCATCTTCTTTTTGCGCCAACGCTTCGGTCAACCCGGCCAGCTGCTCCGCTGCCTTATCCTTATCGGGTTTTGGCAAAGGCGCTTTTACGGCATCATCCGCAAGCTCGCTGCCACCTCCGGTAGCTGCCGGCTCATCAGACTTCTTATCCGCGTCATCAATTTTTTTGGCAGGCGCCTCTTCCTTCGCCTTTGGTTTAGGCGCAGGCTTGGCAGATGTATTTGAACCTTTTTTGCCAAACATAGTGTTACGCTTTCTTCGTTAACTTTCCGAGTAAGCCATCAAGGAAACCCGCTTCGGTTTCTTTTTGCTCACTGGCGTCATTCGCAGCAAAGTGCTTACGCACAAGCGGCATAATATATTTCTCGATAACTTCTCTGGCCGCTTTATCTTCCGTAAGTTTTTTGCTTTCGCTTTCATTCGCAAGGAAGACCTTCGGATCAAACGGCACGACGGAATCCACCTTTAATTCCATAGCTTTCTCGATATCGTTCTTACTGACCTCATTCGCGGCCGCCTGCCCCTGCATATTCACAACCAGAGACAAATCATCATGATCCCCGCCGCGCACTTCGCGTATTTCCTGTATAAGGCTTCGCGCCAGCCTCAAAGCGGGTAAAGTCGGCGTAGAAACCACAAGTATCTGGTTCGCGCGGCTAATCACACATTTCTGAAGCGCAGAAGCCGAATGCGAAACATCCACGACAACAACCGGACACTTCACCAACAACATATCGATCAGCTTCTCGAACTGTTCCGCGGAAACGGTGTCTTCCAACATCACATCACCGCCGGTGGCAAGCACTTGCAAACGTTCATCGACGGAATGCAACATACGCTTGATGTTGTCTTCATCGTTATTCTCTGCGGCTCTCACCGCTTCATCCAGTGTTGTGCTTGGCTCGAAACCAAGCCCAACACCTAATGTCGACCAACCACCGGATGTATCAAGCAGCAATGTTTTTTGCTTCAAAATATCTGCAATACCGCACGCCAGAGCTTCAGCCAGAATAGTCGTTCCAACGCCGCCTTTAGCGCCCGTAAGAGCGATCAAACGGCTTCCGGTAACGCCGATTTTTTCTATCAACGCCTTGGCGATCACCTCGGCCAGATCATGAACAGAAACAGGGCGAACCATATAATCACTGACACCCATATCAATCAGCTTGCGATACAGATTCACATCATTGTCAGGGCCGATGATAATTGCCGATGTACCTTCTTCACAATGCGCAGCCAAAGCCCCCAAGCGCTCGGTAAAACCTTCATCGATTGTGTCTGTTTGAATAATAATCAAATCCGGCGAAGCGACTTCCGCATATGTCTCGATGGCGGTTTCAACATCGCCTTCTTCACCGCTGACCTGTACACGTGCAAAACGCCAATCATTCTCTAGATCGCGGGCGGATTGTAATGTTTGCTGTTCTTTTGAGTATACGGCGATGCTCGATGCCGGAAGCAATATCGATGTCGCCTGGTTTTCTGCCTCACTCATTTCTGGTGCCTATGTCCTTCGCAATAAACGTATTTTCCTAATATTATAGAGCATAATGCAACCAGACTCCATCAATGCCTACACGAGACAAAATGGCCATTACTCTTCACCAGAAGCGCTCTCGCCCTCCAACGGCTGGTTCGGCACACCTGTACGATATGTTTCCGTAGAATTCGCAACACGACGACCATCTGTTGTCGGCGCAATTCGGCGTCCACCAAGATCCCCGGGTCGGGCAATCTGTTTTGCAAACAACGTATCTTTCGTACAACCGAGCGTATAATCTTCATCAAACTCATCGATACGACCATCAACACCGTTCAGCATCTTGTCGCACCCTTCCGGCCCTAAAGCATCGAAACTGGCATAGTTAATCAAAACCTGCATATTCGAACCCGAATTTTTAACCGGCATAATAGACGTCTCAACATGACGCACCCCACGCTTGCGCAATACGGTTGCCATACGGGCAACTTCGTCCGTAGCATGCATAGCTGTCGCTGTTCTTGATTGCGGGTCATAGCTCACCGTGAGCGACAAAGGCCCCTCACCGTGCTTTTCGTAACGACGGGCAACGGCAACCAAAGCAGCCTCATCCATTGTCGCGGTTGAAACTTTCTCTGAAAAAGCCGTCTCTTGAAGACGCATCTTCTCTCTGGAAACCGTGGCCTCCTCGTGCAGATCACATGCTGTTAGAAACATACAGATCGCAACAATCGCCAAAATCGTATAGGGCAAGGTTAGTGTCAGTTTCGTGTTTTTTTGTGCAGATGTCATAACGTACTCCCAATAACCTTAATCAAGTATATATCCGAAGCCTTGACCACCATCGAACAGGTCATCTTCTACTTCGTAATTACGGCGAATATTGGCAACGAACGCCTGCGCTAACGGGTTCGTATCATTTTTGGGTACGCGCTCGGCGATCTCTGTTTCCTGATACGGTTCAACCAGATAAGGCGTCACAATCACAACAAGCTCTGTCTCGTCGCGGGAAAAGTTCTTCGACTTCACGAGATCACCCAAAACCGGCGTTTTACTGATACCCGGCAAACCTGAATAACCGTCAACCGCATCGGATTGCAAAATACCGGCGATCATTAAACTACCACCACTTGGAATCTCGACTGTGGTCTCCGCGCGGCGAATACTTCTACCGGGAACGACAATCCCGCCAAGCGTTACCGCATTTTCATTATCAACCGCAGACACCTCGGTGTTCATCTGTAGGCTTATGCGCTCTTCCGACAAAACCGTCGGGCGAAAGTTCAGAGAAACACCAAACTCGCGGAATTGAACAACAACGTTACCAACGTTATCCAAACCGGAAGGTACGGGGAATTCACCACCGGCCAAAAATCCGGCCTGCTCACCTGAAATCGCGGTCAAGTTCGGCTCGGCCAAAACGCTCGCCAGATTGCGTTCTTCCAACGCTTCTAAAAACAATCCGATATCACCGATACCGTCCAGACCACTATCAAAAACACCACGCAACGCGGCGATTGATGGTTGCTGAACTGCCGCACCACTATCAAACAAAGCGGACGCACCGCCGCGAATACTCGAGGCTTGCGTACCACCAAAAATGGTTGTGGCGGCCAATTCGTTCGGGTCGTTAAAGTCTGTAGAAATACCAAGCTGCTTAAACACGCTGCGGGACGCCTCGACAATGCGCACCTGCATCATCACCTGCTGCTCACCGCGAACCTCAAGAAGGTTGGAAACCAATTCGTCAAAATTCCCGTCGCCATCCTGCAAGTCACCGACATAGTGACCAACAATATTTGTTACACGGGATGCTACACCGGGGTTTGAAACCTCACCTGTCAACAAAACCTGATCATGAATAGACCCAACGGTGACATCCTCACCGGGGAACAACTGATTAACCAGCGCCTGAATGGCCTGAAGATCATAAGTCACATGAATATCGATATCATCAAGAACGTTTCCGGCTTCATCCAAAACAATGATATTCGTATCACCAACCTCTAAGCCAACTATATATAAGGCGTTGCTCTGTACTGCTGCGACATCCACAACAGACGGATCCGCGACAAGAACATCCGACACATCACCTTCAAGCGTTAAAAGCTGGGCCTTGCCCAAAGTGATATTAGTCGGACCATCCTCTACCAACTCCTCTTGCGTAACCTGCAAATCGCCCTTGGCAGCCCACGCAACGCAAATCGGCATAATGAGGACCACAGCCAAAAACACAAAAAACAAACGGTTGAACCCGGACGGGCGTAGAGAGAACTTAGACATAGCTTTCGTCTTTCGGTTGATTACACAGAGATAAACAGCGTGGAAAAAAGAAGAGAGAGGCAGGAATTAATTTGCACCAGTATCAGAAACCTGATTGCCGTTATAGATTCGCACACTCTTGCGGTTTTTTCCAGATTCTTCTTTAATTTTCTGAACCCCGACCAGAATTTCGTCACTGACAGTTGTCAGACGAGCATCCGATGTTGTGGGCCACTGCTTTTGAACAATTTTATCATCACCAACACCGCGCAATATCAGCGTCAGCGTTCCTAGCTTATTCGCGAGCGACAAACGCTCCGCATCACGGGACTCAACCGCCAAAGTGACAGTCTTACCGACTTTAATCTTATCATCGTCAGAAGGCTGCGCCGTTTGATCAACCGCCAGAACCTTTACATTCTGCAAGATCGTCTCCGTCGCATAGCTATCCAAATTCAAATCCACATATGTTTTAACCAGTGCGTCACCCTCATCGACATTTACACGCGCACGGTACGTCAACATCACATCAACAAAATCACCCGGCCCGATAAAACCACCGACCATACTGGATGCATTGACCTCAATCGCAAGAGCGCGCTGTCCGGGCTCCAGACTGGCAGCAACCAGATTACCTTTCGACTGCTGCAACAAGGCACTCTTCATCAAAGGCTCGCCTTCAGCTATATTTCTAGCCAAGCGCCCCTCGAGCGCATCTTCAGGAGATTGCTCACCATCGCGGCGAACAACGCCGGGGAACAAACTATTTTCCGGCCATGACTGCCAACGCATATCACCACCTTTTAATTCTTTACCGATCTTCAGATCCTTGCGAGCCACCAAAATTTCGACCGTCGGCGCATCGGACACAACCACAGGCTCATCAGCGCCGCCGAGCGTAATCTGCACGAGCATCGCCACAAGGACAGCAACCAACACGGCACCACCGAGCACTATCAGGATATTTTTATTCATAACGAAAACCCCATCTGGTTTTAAATTTCGTTCTTAATTGTTGGATCGAAAAACAGTCAATCGAAACGCAATGACACCCACGGAATACGGGCAAAAGAAGTTCTTCTTATTATTGTGCGCCGATTATCTTAAAAATTCGTGAAACCGGCCAAAGACGGCACAGTGAACAAAACAGTGGATAAGAAAACGACGACGCAGACCTTATGACGCAATGAATAACGAAAAGTTATCCACATTAAGATACCCTATTTTAATAAAGGATGCCAGTGCCCCGATCACAATCGCAACACCATAAGGTACTTTATTCTCTCCGCCCTGAACCTGCGCGATCCAACTATCGGGCTTCGGGTCTTTAAAAAACTTGAATTTACGGATCAATAGCGCAAACAAACCAAGCACACCGCCGACAAGCGCCATATAAAACAAAAACGGAATAAGGCCGGGTACACCGAACCACACCGCATAAGCACTCGCCAACTTGGAATCCCCTGCGCCGATGAGCTTTAGCGCAAACAAAGCAACCGTTGCACCAAACACAATACCAAACGACAGAAGATGAGAAACAATCGGATAAAACGCCTCCTGATAACCACCCAACCACAAGGCGACGTAACACAAAACAAAAGCACAGATAATAATAACACTGTGAAAATTCGGGATCGTCATACCTTTTACATCCGAGTGAGCGGACATAACCCCGACCCCCAGAGCAACAAAAATCATTGTGAGATATATGACGAGAAAAAACACCTAAGAAGACCTTTTAATGACCACCCCGAAAGGAACAGCCAATTTAAGACTAAGGGGCTAACTGAGCATTAATGTCAGTAAATGACTGCTGTGTGCTACCGCCTATTGTAAAAACAATAGCAACAATGCCAAGCGCAACTGCGGCTGCAATCATGGCGTACTCAATAGCCGTAGCGCCACTTTGCGCAACAACATAAGACAACATACGTTTAGATAAACGATCAAAATTTCGGAAAAATAACTTCATAACCAAACATGCCCACCTGGTAATCGCAGAACGCGAAGAAATAAAAAAGCCCACCCATACATAACTGAAGGGTGAGCTTCTTCTAAATCGATAAACCTTACGGTGCGATCTGAGCGTTAATGTCTGTAAACGCTGTCTGCACGTTTCCACCGAGTGTGAAAACAATCGCAACGATAGCAACAGAAATACCGGCCGCAATCAGACCGTATTCGATAGCTGTCGCACCATCTTCGTTTTTCAGATAAGCATCTTTCAAAGCTAGCAATTTCAACATGGTTTTCTCCTTAAAGACTTTTTTTATAGAATTTCGGTTAACCCGTCCTCAAAACCAACATTATCATAGATGGCCTATCGGTCCCAACCGTTATAATTTTAGGATATCGAATGTGAGTTAAAGGATGGTTAAAAAACGCAGTATTCGCACTAATAATAAAATAAATAACAGACACTTTTCAAGTATAAACTTTAAATTATTTTATCTAAAATTTTAGATATCATTTTTTACTGTAAAAATAGAATTAATTACTTAAACAAACACAGAAAAACACCCCACCCGCACAGAAAAGACTGAATAAAACCAATAAATTGCGGAATATTTGCCACAAAGAAGCAAAAACAAATAAAAACAATTACTAGCACACTCACGACAAAGGCCCGCTCAACCTAACGAACGGGCCTTTTTGATTCTTTTCAAATTTCAAATTAGCTGCGAATTCTCAAGTTGCTGAGCTCTTGCGCAATATCGCGAAACACCTCAATCAACTCCTCTGAAGACGTCACATGCTCATGACGTCCGCCATTGGCCGCACAGTCCTCATAAAGCTCGCGCGTGCTATCACTAATACCACCGCTAGAGGCTTCAAATGTAATCGTGTAGATCGTGATGTTATCAACCACATCCATGTTGGTGCAGGTATCCTCGAGACGGTCATCGATCTCGCCATTCGTATCAACACTTGTTTCACTGGTCCGGCCATATGCAGAATATCTCGAGTGACGAACATTGTTACCATCAGTCATCATCACAACCACCTTGCGGTAACCTGTGTTTTCAAACTCAACGGCCTCTTCAAACGGGAAGCTCGGCGTAATCATACGATACCCCCAGACCATGCCGGTGCTACCATATGTATTGCCGCGCGCCTCCATCTCACCGATGCGGTTTTTCAAATCACTCATGTCACTTGTCATCGGAAGCACAGAGGCTTTCGGACACAGATACCAAGGTTCACGACGAACCTCTCTCGGCGCGTTATAGGAATAATACGCATGCGTACAACTGCCTGAGCTACTATAGTTCGTGCAAACATAATGCTTGTTCAGCAAATCGCACTCGGCGCTGTCATCATCCTTATCACGGCACCAACGGTACATGTACCAAGGGCCTTCATTATCAGTCACATCCGTGCCGTCATTATCATCTTCACGCACACAAATATCCGTACCGCTGTCATTACTGAACGTCAGCCCGACCGGGTTATTCAGGAAGCTGGACCCGTAAACCGCACCATCATCATCATACCCCAAACCATAAGGCCCGACATTCACAGACGTCGCATAAGGGACCAAACCAACCTTAACAAACTCGTTATTTGGTTCGACGAAGTTACCAAAGCGATCCAGACAATCACCCGTCTCTTCGGAATCATATGTACCGAAAATAATCTCGACAAATTCACAAGACGCCGTCCGCAATTTTGCGATATTGTTGTTGGTACTCATTGAACCTGTATTGTCCAGAACCAGAACAACCTCGATCCCCTGAATATCTCTTTGCACCACGGTCGTAACATCAACATCGATCACCGCAACACCGATCACATCCAGGAAATACGTATCGTACTCTGCATAACCTGTAACCTTGACAAGGTTGCCATCCAACTCGACATACGGCGTAAAATGTGCACCCAATTTTTCTGCCGGATAATTGACGTTAATGAAGTCCTGCACCTTGGCTTCAATATCACTCGCATCCGTAGAGATCGCCGTCGCCGCCAGCGCCGCCGCATCAACAGCCTGCGCCAGACGCTGCTTCACCAGATATGCACCTGCAAAGTCAACGGACATACCCGCCGTCGTAATAAGAAGCGGCGCCGTAATCGCGAACATCAACGCGATCGCACCTTTCGTTTCTTTAATAAAACGTCTTAATTCATGCATTATCATACGTGTTCTCCCGGCTTGGGGTTATTTTTTAGCAAGAGTTCTCAATGACCGAACTCTTACGTCCACGCGCGAATGCAATTTCCTGCATCAACGCATCATCAATTAAAAATCCCGCAAAAAGCGGCTGATAAACATACTCAACCGCGACAACCAACACACCTTCATCAGAAGATGCAATCGGCGCTACGCGCGTGAGCACATCACCCATCGGTGTCATATTTCGTGTTTCCCGCCACTCGATCGAGGCATTTGAATCTGAATCAAAACGAACACTGACAATATCGACACCGTATGTAGAAAGACTCATAGGGGTCAGAGCATGCTCGCCGCCCTTAACGGCTTCATTAATCATATTTGCATCAACACACGCATGGCGCGCGACCAGATCCGCCGTCACCTGCGACGCTCTGATCGTTTTCTGGTTCGCAATAATACCATTACCAATGTCATACACGCCGAGCATCATCGTCAGCATGATCGGGAAGATATACGCCGCTTCGACGGCGGCCATACCATCCTCCTCGGCCAAACGGCCAAGCGATAATTTCTGGATACATTTGGAAAGCCATTTTTTCATCATTAACTGGCCCCCTGAAAATCATAAGGTTCTGTCTGCATAATCACCGTCGACACAAACAAGGTTGAACTATCCGGCCCCATAATCAACGGACCGACAATCGGCGTAATCATTGTGTAACGATATGATGTGCGCACCATAACCGGTTCATCGGAACCGCCGGGGTTAAACCCGTTGGAAACGATATTGCCGTCACCGTCATATGTCGGCGCAGTATCATCAAAGAAACTATTGAGCTGCTCCACCTCTACCACAACATTGTCACAATCAATGAAAGCAACCGCGATACCGCATAGTGCATCCCGGAAAATTTCCTCTTCATTCGCGACGTTCATTTGTTGTAATTCGCCCGTACGGATCATGCGCGACGCTTCATTTGTCGCACCTTCGAGCAAACTTTGAGCAGTAAACATGATTGCAAGCTCCAGAATTCCAAGCGTCAGAATCATGTACGGAAATAACAGCAGACTGAACTCGATAGCCGTCGTACCGTCTTCCTTACGCTTAAAGAGCTTTAAAAATTTTCGTGCTTTCCCAACCATTTAGCACTACCCACCTTGTATTTTAATTAAATACTTTTCAAATTTTTGGCATAAAAAAAGCGGCCTAACGCGCGCTCCCTGTCCGCCAAAAACGTCTATACTTACTCTTTAGGATAGAAAAACTTGTCTAAGATAACCTTAACAATCGCTCAAATTTTAAAGATTACATTAAGCTTTAGGTTTTTCAGCCGCTTGCGGCTCCTCGGATATAGGGAAACCTTCATGGTCTAATTGCACCTGCCCGCTGACCTCTTTACCCCACCTCTCGATCAATTCCTTTTGACGCTCCTCAATCGATTTCTTTCTCGAAACACCGCGCTGATACATGAAATTCGCAACCGTCAAAGTCACGGCCCAATCAATGATGTATCCGACACCGGCGGCCGAATAAATTACGATAATCGCCATCGGATCAAAAATAATCGTCAGCGCCTTATCCATCGAATGATCGGTCATCCATAACTCAATCAAAAACGGCGTCAGACCTGCCACATTCATCGCACCCACTGTAATCGCTTTTGTTTTGCGCTTGCTGCGATCAACAAAAAACGCAACAAAGGTCGGCATCAAACCGATCAGCACAATAATCGCACTCGCCATAAAAACCACACCGACAACCGCAAAAATCGTCATCAGCAACGTCAAAGAAAAGGAATAACTAAACCCCTTCTTTTTCTTCTTCATTTTGGTTTTACGAGCTTTCGCCATATTTCAAATCATCCGCTAGAAAAACGATTTATTCGATAAAAACAAAGATGCCGCCCCAATGACGACAACAAACGCGAGCATACATGAAAACACGGCCGAAAAATAACGCCCCGTCTCGACACCGAACACCTCTTTATTCTGCAATCGCGTCTCCAGATTTTGTCGCTCTTGCTCAATATTACGGTACTCCAACATGGCCTTCTTGAACGACACCAGATCTTTTTGCTGAACATCTGGGTTTTCAAACAATGCGGCAATTTTCACAAGATTGCCGGACATCTGGAACTCCGCAATCGCTTCGCGCAATTTTTCCTGAACCCGTCGGTCATGATAACGTTTCGCCACAACATGCAGCATCGGCGCCATGGTTTTGGCCAGATACGGCGTATCAGGCAATTTGTAACGGCGTTGAATGTTACCCAGACATTTGAGCTGCGCCGCAATTAAACGATGCGTTTCCTGCGTATTCAAATCATAGAGATAATTCTCGATACTCTTCGGGTCTTTCTCCTGCAGGAACGCCACAATATGCCTGTCCAAAAACGCCTTAGGCGGGCGGCCCTTCTTGCACATATCCTCAAACGCGCTCAGCATCTGGTCCGCATCCGTCACAAAATAACTTTTCAACAAATCACTCTGGCACGGGCTTTCCGGGCTTAATGTGTAAAGTACACGCTCCGGACCTTCCCCGAACTTACTGCTTTTCAAATAGCGCTTACAGCGCTCGAACTTCGAGAACAAACCCGTCACATCCATCGTGGCAGTATTCTGAACCGCCAACCAGTTCATGCCCAATTGCGTCAGGAAAATTTCAACAATCTTGGTGATGCTCTCTCCGCGATAAACCAGCTGCGACAGCAGCGCACCCAAACCGTCACACAAAATCCGCAAACCGCGATACCGCAGCGGCGCACCCGGATCCAAGGCGATGGAAATATTACTAACCAAACACGCTTCATACCCCGACCCCGCAGATTGTTGACGGGCATCCGTAACGGCCTTCTCATAGCGCAACGTCATATCTTCGTCTTCCAACGAACGCTCGATCCAGTTGAACAACGAATTGTCTTCAACAATCTTCTTGGCTTCTTTCGGATAATCCTGCAGATGCATCGCCAACATCGGCGCGTTGTAAAAACGCTTATCGCCTAGCGCAATCGGACGGGACGCCTTCTTCGTAACAATCGCTTGCTTCGGGCTCAATCGACGCCCGTCCACCCAAGCTATCACTTCATCAATATTCCAGCGTTGAGATGCATCATCATGTAGCAACCCGCGCAACAACTCCAAAATTTCGCCTTTAAAACGGTCCTTACCGGTAACCGCCGCGTAACTTCCCATCTCCAGCTTTTTCTGAACAATCTGTTCCGGACTTAACCCCGCCAAGGGGTCGTTCTGGCGCATCAAGACGGCAATCGAAACACCCAGAGCATACAAATCATCCGCATTTGTACCCTTACCGCGCGTGATCGGATCTGTCATTGCGCGTTGGATGCTCTCATATACCGCAGGCTGATCATATGACGGAGGGCACGCCAGACAATCACCAAGCATAATGGACTTAACTTTTCCGCTAGCCCCCATATCAAACATGTTCGACGGGCGCACAGAACCATGGACGAAATCCTTATCCCGAAAATCCTGCAAAATGCTGACCATCGGTTTAACGATTGCCGCCATTACATCATCTTGCTTCCAGCCCAAAGCCGCAGGCTTTGCCGGGTCATGTAACGGCTTCCCAAGGTTATTATAATAAATAAAAACGTAATGTTCTTGATCGGTTGGCGGCCAAAACACCGGGCCATGCGCGACCAATTTAGCAAGAGCAGGATTAACAATCTGGCTATAGACATGCGCAGCCGCCCGCCGCGGCACTAACTCCCGATCGCAAATGAGCGCAAATAACGGCGCTTTGTTCTGGTCATTCGATACAGCGGCATAAGCGCGGGCCTGATCTGAATCATAGTGAGGCAAACGCATATCGCACATAATGTCGACTTTACCCATGTAATGCGCGACATTGCCTTTTTGCACCTTTTCTCGGGCCGGCTTCTTATCGGCTTTGCCCTTATCAGACGCAGCTTTAGCATCCGCGCTTCCGGCACTTTCACCTTGCGCGTTTTCAGCTGTATCCTTTACAGACGGGTCCTGAGCGTGTTCATCAGACATGCGTCGTTAAATCCTTTAAAGACGAAAATAAAATGCTCCAAAGACTATTCTAACGCGAAACGTCAAAATCGACAAAGGCATTGCACCTTCAAGCACTTATAGAAAGTGTACGCTGCTTATTTGAAAAAGTCTATTTACCGAGGAAAGGATCCTGCATCAGGATCGTATCGTCACGCTCGGGGCTTGTAGACAGCAATGTCACAGGCGCACCAATAAGCTCCTCGACATGCTTCACATACTTAACAGCCGCCGCGGGCAAATCCGCCCACGTTCTCGCTCCCGCGCTTGTTTCCTTCCACCCTTCGATGGTCTCGTAAATGGGTTCGACTTCGGCCTGTTTGACCTGTGACGCGGGAAGATAATCAATCTCTTCGCCGTCCAGTTTATAACCGACACAGATTTTAATCTCTTCCAAACCATCAAGAACATCGAGCTTGGTCAGGGCAATCCCGTGGATACCGCCCAGCTTGATCGCCTGACGGACGGCAACCGCATCAAACCAACCACAGCGGCGCTTTCGCCCTGTTGTTGTTCCGAATTCATGCCCGCGCTCACCTAAAAACTGTCCGACATCATTATCTTGCTCTGTCGGGAACGGCCCCGCACCAACACGGGTTGTATAGGCTTTGGTAATACCGAGCACATAACCGATCTGATCCGGCCCCATACCCGAACCGCTTGCGGCCTGCCCCGCCGCCATGTTCGAAGATGTCACATATGGGTATGTCCCGTGATCGACATCCAACATCATACCTTGCGCCCCTTCGAACAGAATCTTCTTACCCTGAACATTGGCCTCATGCAGATATTTCCACGTCGCCGCTTTATACGGCAAAATTTCGTCGCGCACGTCCATCAATTGATCGTAGATCTCACCCGCATCAATCGCCTCCGCGCCCAATCCGGTCAGCAACGCATTATGATGAAGCATCATACGCTCAAGCTTTTCTTTCATCACATCCGGATATTCCAGATCACAAATACGAATTGCGCGGCGTGCAATCTTGTCTTCATACGCCGGGCCAATCCCGCGCTTGGTTGTTCCGATCGGCTTGTTACCGCGCGCCACTTCCATCGCTTCGTCCAACGCACCGTGAACAGGCAGAATAAGCGGCGCATTCTCGGCAATCATCAATTTTTGCGGACTAACATCCACGCCCTGCGCCTGAACGGTTTTAATTTCTTCCATCAACGCCCAAGGGTCGATAACAACACCGTTTCCGATAATAGAAATCTTCGACTTACGCACGATCCCGCTCGGCAACAGGTGGAGCTTATACGTCACACCATCAATGACGAGCGTATGTCCGGCATTATGCCCACCTTGGAAACGCACAACCACATCGGCGCGTGATGACAACCAGTCAACGATCTTACCTTTACCTTCATCACCCCACTGTGACCCGATTACAGCGACATTCGCCATGTTTATGCTCCGTCCTTATGATTCAATTTTGTTACGATGCCTTTATCCTGCATCTGTTTAACCTTGCTCCAGTCGGGCTTGGCCTCGACATCCTGCGTATCTTTGTCCGCGCGCGGCTCAATTCCTTGACGGAGCGTATCCATATACAAAGTAAAGCCTGCTGCGCTTTCCTTGGCCATTTGACCTTCGTAAATATCGTAACGTCCACCGCGCCCCAATTCGCCGCGAATGCTCTTGGCAAACAACGTAAACACAATACCGTTGTGATATTCGAAACCGCGCGTCTCCAAAGGATCAATCGTAACCTGATACCCGAACCCGAATGCCTTCGCGGCCTCTTCAACCGTTGCAACAATGTGCTTCAAACGATCGACAAGCGGCTGCACCAATTCTGGCAGGCCAATCTCATCCAGCGCTTTAAACGCTTTATCGGCAGGTCCTGAAAGTTGGTGACGAAGCGCATCAATATCGGCGCGGTCATGCCCTGTCGCTTCAAAAATATCTTCAACAATCTGCGGGGTCGCAAAATCAATCGTGACATCCTTCACACCTGCATCATGCAGAGCTTTAAGGGCAATCACAGCAATCTCCGCATCCGCGTCCGCACTATCAACCCCGATCAATTCGCACCCGACTTGGGTAAATTGTCGTTGCGTGCGGGCTTGTGACGCCTTGGTACGGATAACATCATTCGCATAGGTCAGGCGGAGCGGACGCTCTTCTTCGGCCAATCTCGACAACGCAATGCGCGCAATCTGCGCCGTGATATCGGAACGCAAGCCCATCATGCGGTGTGTCACGGGGTCCATCACGCGGAATGTCTCGGATGCCAACGCCGCCCCCGGTCCGGGCGCAAGCAAGCTATCTTCGAACTCCGCCATCGGCGGCTTAACACGTTGATAGCCGAACTTGGTGAAACTGCCCATCAGGGCCGCAATCGCCGCATATTCATCTTCGGCTTGCGGTGGCAGCAAATCTTCAAAACCACTCGGCAACAGGGCGTTATTACTATTGGAACTATTCATTTCGGTTGCGACTTTAAGCACTCTTGGCGACCTTTTCAATAACCGCACACAGATCGCTCACAATCGTTTCAACTTTTTGCGGATCATCCCCTTCCGCCATCACGCGGATCACCGGCTCGGTCCCGCTCGGACGTACGAGAACACGGCCGTCATTGGCAAAATCACTGGTGGCCTTCTCGACCGCATCAATGATTTCCTGCTTATCCATCGGCTTTGTGCCTTTCAGCGTTTTCGGATCATATTCAACATTGCGCAAAATTTGCGGCAATGGCTCGAACAGCTTCAGCGCCTGACTGGCGGTCTTGCCGCTTTCCTTCAAAATCGAACACACACGGATCGCGGCCTGCAAACCGTCACCTGTCGTATTCAGATCGGACAGGATGATATGCCCCGACTGCTCCCCGCCAAGGTTATAGCCTTCGGCGCGCATCGCCTCCATCACATAGCGGTCACCGACCGATGTGCGGATCAAATCAATGCCTTTGGATTTCAACAAACGCTCAAGCCCCAGATTGGACATCACCGTCGTCACCAATGCGGGCTTGGCCAACTCGCCGCTTTCCTGCATCGAAAGCGCAAGCGCCGCCATCAACTGGTCACCGTCAATCTTTGTGCCGGTCTCATCGACCATAATCAAACGGTCCGCATCACCATCCAGAGCAATCCCGATATCCGCACCGTTATCGACAACCGCTTCCTGCAAACGGCC
>CAZLTT010000005.1:13369-30036 GCA_964562515.1 uncultured Micavibrio sp. | reverse complement strand
AAATTCTCTTTAAGCGCCGCTTCGATTTCCAACTCGATTTCATCGTCGAGCTTATAGCCATCGGCACCGAATAGCTTGATCCCGTTATCCTGAAACGGGTTATGCGAAGCGGAAATCATCACCCCCAGATCACAACGCAAAGAACGGGTCAGCATCGCCACACCAGGGGTCGGCACAGGACCTGTCAAAATCACATTCATCCCCATAGACAGGAAACCCGCCGTCATCGCCTGCTCCAACATATAACAGGACAGGCGCGTATCCTTGCCGATCACAACGCGGTCGGTCGGGCTGCCTTCACGGCGCTTGCGCAACACCTTGGCCGTAGCCATCGCGACTTTCAGGGCAATATCGGCGGTCATTGGCGGCTCATTGGCCTGACCGCGAATTCCATCTGTTCCGAAAAACTCTCTACTCATGCCTAATGTTGTACGCAAATGCGCGGCTGAACACAATCACAGAAATCGCTAAAAACGTTATGTCTAAGAACAGCCCGCAGCCTAAAACCCTGGAGCCGCCGCCCCGTCATGCGCAGGGTCAGCATCCAGATACCCGCCAACCGCAGCCTTATCGATAAAATCGGCCATTTCCTGTGGTGATACCGCGCCCTGACTGACCCCCATCAATTGAAAATCCGACACCCGCAGCAGCTGTAATTCGGGATAAGAGCCTGTGCGCTTGAAAACACCCAAAGCATCATATTTTACGGTCTCTGCCTTGATAACCCGCAGATCGCTATACGCCGAAAGCGCCACACCTGCCGCTAGATTTTGATCAAGCTCCTGACAATTCCCGCAACCCTCATCGTAAAAATCGACCAATACAAAACCATCTTCTGCATGCGCATCGACAAACTCAACAAAGGCTTCCAACAATTGAGTATTCACGCCATTCAATTCGTTATTCAATGCCTCGACCCGTACTAACATCTCCGCCGCCTGCGCCTGATCAAGCGAGACAGCGGCTTCGGCACGCCCTTGCGCTAAATACGCACTATATTCGCCCTCTATATCCGACAACGCCGCATAAACGGCCTGCAGACGAAGCTGAATGTCCTCGGAAGGGGTAAATTCGACAACCGTACTGTCGGCATACTGCGCCTGCGTCTCTTTCGGCGTTTCTGCGATAGTCCGGCTTACATGTGACGCAGCCGGCTCTTCAGCCTCCCGATCAAAAACCTTGCTCTGATCAAGCACCAATGCGCCGATGCCCACGGCGGCGACACTAAACAACATTTGTTTTTTGGAAAATTTCACAATAGCCCTGCCCGTTCCTGTTTCTCTGGTGGAAACAGGAAATTAAACAGCTATCGTGTTTTCGTCAAATCAGGGGCTTTTTAGGAATTCTTTTTAACCGAAATACCGCTTTCCGGCCCAGCCGCTTTAATCATCGCCGAACCGGCGCCGATGATTATTCTTACGATATTCACACAAATAGACAGAGCAATTGCCCCGATGAACAAAAAGATAATGGCTTTGATCTCGGGAGACATTTCAACTTCGAAATCCGCGTTGCGTTTCAATCCCGAACCGTCATCCATAGGCACGCTAAACTTGCCGTTCAGGATCGGCCCCTCGATCTCGGTCAATTCTTTGACGTATTGGACGATTTGAACATTCTGCGGTGCGTCTACGATTTGGAAAACCAGATATGCGAAATACAGCAACAGCCCAACCCCGACCATTACAAGCAACAAGCCCAAAAGCCCCAATATGGTTTTTAAACTAAATCCTGATGGTGAAGGCGCTAAACGACTGCCGTAATCCCGATCCATAATCCCCCCTTAAAGACCTCGTAAAGAAACGTGCTATGCACCTTGCGGTAATTCACCGCCGCTCAGACCGCCGCCGGACGGCACTGATGACTTCGGCTTGGTATCTTTCGGCTCATCGTCATCCGTGTCACGGATAATCGGTTTACCGGCCAGCAAATCTTTGATCTCGTCACCGGACAACAGCTCGTATTCCAACAATGCTTTCGCCAGCTTATGCAGGTCTTCCATATTCTCGGTCAGTATCTGCTTGGCCTTATTATACCCTTCATCGACAATGCGGCGGACTTCCGCATCGACAAGGCTCGCTGTCTCATCAGACATGTTCTTGGATTGTGTCACAGAATGGCCGAGGAACACCTCTTCCTGATCCTGCGCATAACGGATCGTACCGAGCTTGTCGGAATAGCCCCATTCCGTAACCATCTTACGTGCCATATTGGTCGCTTGCTGAATATCGCTACTCGCGCCCGTTGTGACTTTTTCCTCACCAAAGATCAGCTCTTCAGCAACGCGGCCGCCCATCGCAACGGAAAGGTCGGCTTTCAATTTCGCCAGGCTCAACGACAAGCGGTCATTTTCAGGCAAGCGCATAACAAGCCCGAGAGCACGTCCGCGCGGCACAATTGTCGCCTTGTGAACAGGATCGGATTCCGGCTCATGCAACGCAACCAAAGCATGCCCCGCTTCGTGATAAGCGGTCAGCTTCTTCTCATCATCGCTCATCACCATGGATTTACGCTCGGACCCCATCAGGACCTTGTCTTTGGCATCTTCAAATTCTTCCATCCCGACAACGCGCTTACCACGGCGGGCGGCGAGCAACGCAGCCTCATTAACGAGGTTTGCCAGATCCGCACCACTGAAACCGGGTGTTCCGCGGGCAATAACACGCGCATCCACATTATTGGCAAGCGGCACTTTCTTCATATGCACTTCGAGGATTTTTTCACGCCCAGTAATATCGGGCAAAGGCACAACAATCTGACGGTCGAAACGACCCGGACGCAAAAGCGCAGGGTCCAGAACATCCGGACGGTTAGTCGCGGCGAGAATAATCACCCCTTCATTGGATTCAAAACCATCCATCTCCACCAATAACTGGTTGAGTGTCTGTTCACGTTCATCGTTACCGCCGCCAAGACCGGCTCCACGGTGACGACCCACCGCATCGATCTCGTCGATAAAGATGATACACGGCGCATTCTTCTTACCTTGTTCGAACATGTCACGGACACGGGACGCACCCACACCAACGAACATTTCAACAAAGTCGGAACCGGAAATCGTAAAGAACGGCACATTCGCCTCACCCGCAACCGCACGGGCCACAAGCGTTTTACCCGTACCGGGCTGACCGACGAGCAAAGCACCTTTCGGAATTTTACCGCCCAAACGGCTGAATTTCTGCGGATCTTTCAGGAATTCGACAACTTCTTCCAACTCCTGCTTAGCTTCTTCGATACCGGCAACATCATCAAACGTCACACGGCCATGCTTTTCGGTCAGCATCTTCGCGCGAGACTTACCAAAGCCCATCGCGCCGCCGCCTTTACCGCCCTGCATCTGGCGCATGAACATAATCCACACACCAATAATCAGGAACGCCGGAAGCAACGAAACCAGAATGCTCATAAAGCTCAATTCTTCAGGGCCTTCGGACTCAGCCGCGATCTGAACAGCCGTATTCTGGAGACGGTCAACGACATTCTCATTCGGCGGCACAACCACTTTGAACTGCTCGCCGCCCGATGCGTATGTTCCGATCAATTCTTCACCTTTGATCGTAACGTTCGAAACGCGCCCTTGCTGCGCGTCCGCCATAAATTCACTGTAAGATACGTTACCCGTTTCGGTACCGTTTTGTGCGGCCTGCATCACGTTGAACAGGAACAAAATCACCAGTCCGATTGCCAGCCAAAAAATCAAATTACGGCCAAATCCATTCACGTTCAGGGCATCCTTCTAATAAAATTCAATCGATTAAGCGTTAAAATAGCACGTTTGGTGGGTGAAACAAGCGATTCCCGTAATTTACGCGCGCTCTTCTGCGGCCAGTATCAAACGCTGATTTTCATCATCACGCTCGAAAACAACCCCGCCAAGGGTGCGCTTACGAAAGCTTTCCTCACTTATCAAATCGTTCAGCAACGCTTCCACCTTTTCCATCCTCGGCGCATAATCCGCATCAGGATTAAAATGCACGAAGGCAGCCATAACGCATCGCAAAACCACCTCATCCGGATAATCTCGTAATAATTTATAATTATATTCGATGCGTTTCGTATTATTTACTAAAACACAGTCTTTCTGCGCCTTTTCAGCGAAAAAGTCAAGCGCTTCCCGCGCCCGATTAATGCGCTTTGCGGTATTCGCCAATCTTTTGGCACTCAACCCCTCTTCGGCCAGAATGTCAGCCGACTGCCGCAAACGCACACGGGCATATTGTTCATTCGCATTACTCGGGTCCTCAACGTAACCGACCCCTTGCGCCTCACACATTTCAATTAGCGCAGATTTCGGCACATCCAGTAATGGGCGAACCAAACTCACCGCATCATCATAAACCTGCACAGGGCGCATCCCCGCCAACCCGTCAAGACCGCTCCCCTTTGCCAATCTGAACAACACCGTTTCCGCCTGATCGTCCTGATGATGCCCGAGGAAAAGATACCGCACACCATGTGCACGGCAATATTCAGCCATCAAGCCATATCGCGCATTGCGCGCTTCCTCCTGCACGGCTGCATCCGGCTTTTCACCTGCCCATTGCAGTATATGAGCACTCACACGCGGCCATTTCGCGATCTGCTCCCGCACGTGCTCGGCTTCGGCGGCCGCCTCCTGACGCAAGCCGTGGTCGACAATCAATGCATGTACTTGAAATGTATACGGGCTGTTCACCAACAACCCGAGCAAAGCCATACTGTCAGGACCACCCGATACCGCCACCGCGATATCGGACACATCGTCCCATTGAATACCATCTAGATGATTGAGGAATGTTTCAGGATCTGGCTTGCGTGTTTCGCTCATCAGCGACCGCCCGAGACTAACACCCTAAACGGGTCATCTCTTGCTTCGCACGGCGCAAAACAGGCGTTTCGCCCGCCGGATTTTCCTTCTCCAGCTGACGCAAGGCAATGCAAGCATCTTGCGGCTTACCCGAAGCTTCGAGCGACAAGCCAAGCTTCAGCAGGTTATCTGCCGCCTTCGATCCTTTTGGATATTGCTGATACCCTTCGGCAAAAACACGTGAGGCGTTATCAAAATCACCGCGCACATAAAATGTCTCACCAAGCCAGTATTTGGCGTTTCCGGCCAGCTCATGTGAGGGGTATTTCTGCAAAAACGCATCAAACGCTTGCTCAGCCGCGTCATACTGGCGCTTCTTCACCAAGGAAAACGCACTGTCATAGGCCGCCTGCGGGCCATTGCTACCGGCCGTATTTCCGTTTGAATCAACGGTATATGAACCAAGCTGTTGCGATGTGTTGTTCGTACCCCACTGATACCCGCCATTACCCGAAGGCGCATTTGGCTGCGGCGGCGCATTATCAATCGTGTTCATTACGGGGCGTGTATCATTCGGTGCGTTATAAACCGTGTTATTCGGTCGCGGCGCAGGTGCACCGCCACCTTCAAGGTCGTTGAGGCGCAATTCCAGATCACCGGTAATACGCTCAAGATCGTTCCGCAGCTGACGGTTTTCATACCCGACGCGCTCGACCTCTCCGCGTAAATCACGCATTTCGCTTTCAATCTGCTGCAAGCGGATTTCAGTATCCGCAGATGCCGCAGCCCCACCCGAAACAGCACCGGGCGGAGGCGTTTCGCCTCTATATACGGCACGGCTTAGCGTATCGATCTCGTTTTCAAGACGGTCAATGCGGTTTTGCAAATCACGGCTGCTCTGTGCAGATGCGTCAGGCGCAATCACACTTGCCCCCGCGAGAAGAATCAAAAGGCCTGAAACACTCCAGGCCTTTGTGAAAGATTTTTTAAACATAAACATTGTCATGCTGAGCTCGGGTCTTAGTTGACCTTGCTAACCGAACGACGGTTTTGTGCCCATGCGGACTCGTTCGCACCGGGAACAGCCGGGCGCTCTTTACCGAATGTCACAGTCGTCAGACGTGTCGGGCTTACACCCAAAGCTACAAGGTAGTTTTTAACGGAGTTCGCACGACGCTCACCCAAGGCAAGGTTGTATTCACGTGTACCGCGTTCATCCGCGTGACCTTCAACAACAAGGTTCACATTCGGATATTGCTGTAACCATGCTGCTTGCTCGTCCAGAACCTGACGGGATTCAGCGTCCAGATCATAACGGTCAGTACCGAAGAAGATACGATCACCGACATTCACGATCAGGTCTTGCTGAGTTCCGGGAACAGGACCGCCAACTTGCGCAGGATCACTGTAAATTTCTTCCAAAGGGCCGCCTGAAATCGTTTCACGGTCAGCGCCTGACTGATTGTCGACGACAACCTCTTCATCTTTGCCGGAACATGCAGCTACAAGCACGATCACGCCAAACATCATTACAAATTTCGATAGGGATTTAAGTGTAGACCGACGGGCCATAGTTTTCTCCTTCAAACGAGTCGTTTTATCTCTAATGTTTTATGCCCTTCGCAACCTCTTCGCAAGGGGCAGTCAATTTTTAACATCTTTTATACGAAGAAAGTTCCGCAAAACCTTCTTTAATTTATTTGCGTCTGTAATTCACGCAGCAACAGCTCCGCTTCCATACGGTCACGGGAATCCGGCGCCTTTTCGATATAGGCACTCAAACTGTCTATAGCGGCCCGCGCTTGCCCCAAACGCGCCTGTAAAACGCCGGCATCCAGTTTCAATCTGTATTCCTGCGGATCAATCAACAACATACGCTGAACGGTTTTAAGCGCACCTTCATAATCCTCAACCGCAATCTGCCTGAATTTTATGTTGTTCTGTAGCCGTATCAAAATATCTCGGTTAGTGGCCGCCTCGTAATATTCCGAAGACAATTCGGCCTGATCACCCAAAGTCTGCTTCACAATTTTGCGCAAGCCATGGGCCTCCACAACACACGCACCATCAAACGGGTCAAACAACACACGCTGCCCGTCCAGATCCATACGGCACAGGAAATGCCCGGGAATGTTCAACCCTGCAATCTCCCATCCTTGCGCGCGTGCGGCGTGGATATAAAGAATACACAACGTAATCGGCAACCCCTTGTTGCGGTCAATCACCCGCACCAGATTGGCATTTTGCAAATCATCATAGGTATCCTGATCGCCGACATAGCCGAACTCGTCATGAATAACCTCCTCCAGAACCGACAAACGTGTTTCCAGACTGTCCTCCTCACCCTTATCAAGACGAAAGGCAAAAGCGTCCTTAACGGTCTCGGCAAGCTTATCGAGGTGGTGGTGATAACGTTGTAATGATATGCCCGACATATCAGCAGCCCCTAGCGCAAGTGCCGCTTGCGCCAATTCAATATCCGCATCATCAATTTGGCCGATCTTCACAAGAGAACCTTGCGGGTCAGGGTCATTCGCAGCCGTTTTATACGCATTCATATCGGGTTTAATAAAATTTATTGTCCGTCCCACAAAATCTCTTTGCTTTCCACACGCTCAATGGTCGTGTTGGGCAGTTCGGTTGTGGGTTCCAACAACCTTTCCGCAGACGGGTTCGGGTCGATCTGTATATTCTGGTCCTGCGGCGTCAGACGCTGCACAGACGGAGAACCTGATTCGGGGATGACAATGCGGTTATCGCCCAGCTTTTCGACCTGAATAGGCTCGACATTGTTCGGGTAATACTCGCGTGATCCGTCACGGTCCTGCGGTGCGCGCACATCAACGGGCGTATTGCTATCAACATACGGCGCGTTCGCCGGCTCTTCATAATAGCCGGTGTTATTATATGTATCTTCATATGTCACATCGTCATAATCAGCAGCCGGAGCTTGAGCATCGCCGCCAACAAATTTGACGTAGCTCACGACACCGTTAACACCTTTAATGTTACGAGCCAATTCAACGACACGGTTCAACTCTTCACGATTTTGTGCAAAGCCCATCAGGTAAACCGTGCCCTGCACCGTATCGATGTTGTAATTGATCGATAACACTTCCTTGTTCAGCGTGAGCTTGGTCCGCAATTGCGTCGTAATCCACGTATCTGTCGCAAAACCACGAATACCTTTTGATTCCGCCACACGGATTTCATTAATCACCTGCTCTACGCCCACGGGCTGCCACGCCAAACGCACGGCTTCCACACGGTGCTCGGGGTTTTGAACAACCCCTGTAAGCAGCACACGGCCATTATTCACGGTCATATCCAACTTCGTGAAAATATCGACATCGGTACGGAACCACAGATCGTTAATCTCCGCCTGAATGCGCGCATCCTTGGCGGCGCGGCTGATCCCGCCTTCCTGAACGGCGGCAACACCGCCCGCGGCACCAATGCCGGTGGCGATACCGACAGCCGTACATCCGCCTTGCGCAATAAGCGGAGCAGATAAAAGAACGAGAGAAAAGTAACGGTAGGATGATTTAAAGATTGTCATGATCGACTCTTTGGAAAGTTGGACTGTTAAATTATTGTCCCGCGAACCATGCATTGTCCAGATGATGCACCTGTTCACTATCGAAAAGGTTGTGAGCATTTACACGGTCCGACGGTTTTAAGAGCGTTTCAGGGATAACGATAACGTCAAACCGCATACCGAACGTATTATATCTGGTGTGCTCGGAAATGAATTGCAAGGCCGCCTGCTCAATTCGCCTGCGCGACTGCGCTGTCACCGCATACAAGGATGCATCAACATCCGCATGGGCCTTAACCTCGACAAAGACAACATCTTCGCCCTTCAGCGCGATCAGATCAATTTCTCCGCCCTTGCCCTTATATCGATGTTGAAGGATTTCATACCCCTGCCCCTCAAGATATCGGGCCGCGACTTTTTCGGCATCCACGCCCTTTTTATACGCCGCTTGCCGCTTATTCGTCAGCATCTAGGAATCCTTTAACGCGAGCGCACGCTCATACAAATCGCTTTTCGCAAGGCCCGTTTTTTCGGAGACTGCCGCTGCTGCTTTTTTCGTCCCCTGATCCTTCAAAGCCTCTCGCAATAACGCATCGACGTCTTCATCCGAATACACAACATCCGCCGGCGGTTCGATCACCAACACAATCTCGCCCTTCGGCGCACCGTTCGCTTCGTAATGTGCCGCCAATTCTTGCGGCGTATCGCACCTGACCTCTTCATACATTTTGGTTATCTCGCGCACGACCGCTACACGGCGCGCGCCCATAACCGCATTGATATCATTCAACGCCGCAATCAATCGTGGCGCAGTCTCGAACATCAACAAGGTCGAGGGCACATCCGCCCATTTCTGCAACAGCGTCTGCCGTGCACCGCTCTTTGACGGCAAAAACCCGATAAATGAAAACGCATCGCTCGGTAATCCGGAAAGCTGCAACGCTGTCACCGGTGCGCTTGCCCCCGGAATGCTTGTGACCATCACCCCTGCGGCACGCGCATCCTGCACCAATTTATATCCGGGGTCGGAAACCAGCGGCGTGCCCGCATCACTAACCAAAACCAACGCTTCTCCACTTTCAATGCGCTGCACGACCTTTGCACGCACGCCGTCGTCGCTATGGTCGTTATAAATATCCAGCTTTTTCTTCAGACCGAAATAGCTCAACAGCTTACCGCTAACCCGTGTATCTTCACACAAAACCGCATCTGCCGCCGCCAATACATCCAACGCACGCAAGGAGATATCGCCCATATTTCCGATCGGCGTCGCGACCAGATACAACCCCGCAGGCAAAGCACCCGTTTTGGAATCGGGGAGTAGCCACGCACGATTTTTTTCTTTACTGTTTGTCTCGGTATCTAGATTCGTCATACGCATGAACAATATGCGCAAATTGAGGTTCGTACAAATAGCAAAACCATGAACAAGCGGTCTGTTTCAATTTTAAAATTCATCTTACTCGCTCCGGCCTTGCTCCTTATCGGCTGTGACTCCGGTGGCGGCTATCGTTACAATCCGCCAAGCAACGCCTCATCAAGCCCTGCGGAAAACGCACCGAAATCTCTGGATGAAAGCGCACTGGAAGCGCAGCGCCAGACTGTTCCTCCCGCCAATTTACCGACGGTAAAGGTCGGACTGCTGCTCCCTCTAAGCGGCCAGCATAAAAATCTCGGCGATGCGATGTTAAAATCCGCGCAACTCGCCCTCTTTGAAATCGGCCACGCCAATCTGGAACTTCTGCCCCGCGACACACAAGGCACGGGCGAAGGCGGTAAGAATGCCGCACAAAGCGCGATCAATGACGGCGCGCAAATTCTGCTCGGCCCCGTATTTGCGCAATCCGTGCGCGGCGCCAAGCAAGTCGCCGATCGCCGCAACGTCAACATGCTCGCCTTCTCGACCGACTGGTCATTGGCGGGCGGAAACACCTATATAATGGGCTTTCTTCCTTTCGATCAGGTTGAACGTGTCACCCGTTTCGCCGCCAGTCAGGGCATCACAAGCGTCGGCGTTATCGCCCCGTCGAACACCTACGGCAATGTTGTCACTCGCTCCTTTAATCAGGTCGCACAACAATCGGGTATCTCTGTCGCGGGCGCGAGCAACTTTGCACCGGGCACAAAAAACCTTGCGCCTGTCGTTCGCGAATTCACCAAATATGATGCACGGGCCCAAAGCGGCGCTTTAAAAACCGCGCCTTTTAACGCCGTATTTATGCCCGTCGGCGGACAAGACGCCCGCGCAATAGGCAGCCTGCTCAGCCACTATGAACTTTCGCCAAGATCGGTCAGACGTCTGGGAACGGGTTTGTTTGACGAAGCCGCTTTGGCATCCGAAAACAATCTGGAAGGTGCATGGTTCGCAGCACCGCCGCCAACCGCACGTAAAGGGTTCGAAGACCGCTTTATCCGTACTTACGGTAGCCGCCCGCCGAGAATTTCAACACTCGCTTATGATGCAACCGCCTTGGCCGCGATACTCGCACAGCGCGGGTTACAGCAAACGGGACGTCCGTCCTTCAACACACGTGACCTGAACAACCCGAACGGCTTTGCGGGCATTGACGGCATCTTCCGTTTCCGTCAGGGCAATACCGTCGAACGTGGTTTAGCGATTATTGAATTTAAGAACGGACGTTTGACCGTGGCCGACCCTGCGCCGACCACGTTTCAGAATATCTCTCAATAAAAGATAGCTTTATTTAAGACGCGAGCTTCGCAACCTTGTCGGCATCATTGGCCGGTGCGCTTGAATTCTGCTCTGCGTATTCTGCACCGATACGTTGCTGCATCGCGCGGAAAATTGTTTGCGGAATATTCACCTTCGTACAAGATTCCAGACCTTTAAAGCCGGGGAATGAATTCGCTTCGCAAACCGTGTATCCGTTCTCGTCATACAACAAGTCGATACCCGCAACCTGCAAATTCAAAATCTCGGCTGTACGGATCGCAATGTCGCGCGCTTCATCATCGGGAATAAATTCGACAACTTTCGCACCTTGCGTGTAGTTGGCCTTGAAACCACCATCGCTCGCGCGGCGCTCCATTGAGGCAACAACTTCGCCGTCCACAACGAACAAACGCAAATCGCGTCCGTGGCTCATGGCGATATACTGTTGGAAGATCAACTGAATGTCCGGGCTTGTCTGCTCGATCAAGCTCATCAAATCTTCGAATGATTTGTGATTATCGATCAGGAACACGCCTGTACCGTTAACACCAAGCAATGTCTTCACAACAATCGGGAAACCGATATGACGCTCGATCAGATCGATATTAATCGGGAACTTACCCAACATTGTCTTCGGTGTAGGAATATTACTTTCGCCCAACGCTTGGTGCGTGTGCATCTTATCAGAAACCATCTCAATCGATGTCGCATCATTAAAGATACGAACACCCTGACGGGCCAATTGGCGCACAACAGCAAGGGAGAAATAACCGCTGTCAATCACGTAACAACGTGGCAGAACAAAGTCAGGAAGCGGAGTCGGTTTACCGTCAATCAGGATCGTATCTTTATTATCTTCGTCAACCACCAGATCAAACTGTTCCGGATGATATACTTTGACGTCGATACCCATTTCGCGCCCTTCGGACAGGAAACGGCGAATTTCAAATGCCTCAGCAGAGGATGATTCAATTTCTTCGTTAAATAAGATCCAAACTTCCATATGTTCTCCCTTTTTATTCTAGAGCTTTAAAAGCGCCTGTGGCGCGCCATAGCTGCGTATTTCGGAATGCCAAGAACATACACGAAAACACAGTTTTATGCAAATACACAGCGATGTGAGGGTATTTTGTCCAAGGACATCAACAGCTTAGTTTTGAGCTTGTTTTTCCTCTCGCGATGCGAGATAAACACAATATATGCGCTGGACCAAACGCTTTTTTCATTTAGCTGCTATTCTCGCCGTGTTGATGCAACTCGGCGCACACCTGAATCCGGTAATAGCCGCGGTGACCGGCGCAACCCAGATCACGATCTGCTCGGCCTTTTCCACCCGCACAATCACCATCGATAAAAACGGCAACGAAGTCCCGCCGATTCAAAATATCCGCACACGTGATTGTTCAGTATGCGCGGTCGCAAAGGCTTTTGCTCTGGAAACACACGCCGTTCAAATTACGCCGCAACCTGTCGGACTTTCCGTTCATGACGAGGCCGCACAAGACCGCATTTACAAGCACATCCGCGCAAAATCAAACCCGACCCGCGCACCGCCCACACGATCCTAAAAAACACAAAAACCAAACAATCATTTAATTTTTTAGGATAAGAACATGAAAAAATATCTTTTAAGCAGCGCTCTTTGTGCGCTTTTGACAACACCTATGGCAGCACATGCCGAAGACAACCATCACGGCATCGCCGCGTCCGGTCACCGCGACCACGGCTCTATCCACGCCCCGATCGGCGTTATGGGCGAGCATATGCACGATAAAGGTGAATGGATGGTTTCCTACCGCTATATGCGCATGGAAATGAGCGATATGCGTGACGGCACAAACGATCTGTCACCCGAAGACATCGCGGGCAACGCCGCCGCCTTCCCGAACCCGAATGCAGGGCCGGCCGGTTTCCGCGTTATCCCTGATGAAATGACGATGGAAATGCACATGCTCGGTGCGATGTATGGTGTAACCGACTGGTTTACCGCCATGGTCATGGCCAACTACATCGAAAAGGAAATGAACCACATCACCTTTGCCGGTGGTGCGGGCACAACACGTCTTGGCGAATTTGAAACACGTTCAACCGGTTGGGGCGACACCTCGGTGGGCGGTATGTTCAAACTCTATGAGGATGACACACACCACCTTCACGCCAACGCCATGCTCAGCATCCCGACTGGCTCAATCAAGGAAACAGATGACGTTCTCGCGCCGAACGGTGCAAGACCGACACTTCGCCTTCCCTATGCAATGCAACTTGGTTCCGGCACATATGACGCCATGCCCGGCTTGACCTATACGGGTCAAAAAGGCTTGTGGAACTGGGGTGCGCAATATTCCGCCACCATCCGTTTGGAAAGCGAGAATGACCAGAACTACGCGCTCGGTGACAAGCACAAAATCACCGGTTGGGGTGGCTACCAGTTTAACAATTGGTTCCGTGGAACGGCTCGTCTGACTGCTGAACATATTGGCGATATTGACGGCGCAGACCCACTAATCGCGGCCCCTGTAACAACAGCGGACCCTGACAATTATGGTGGTGATTTCATCGAAGCCGGTCTCGGTTTCAACATTGTCCCGGGACAAAGCCTCGCAGGTGCACAAATCGCGGGTGAATTTACCGCGCCGCTGCACCAAGACCTGAACGGCCCGCAAATGAAACGTGATTACGGCTTCACAGTCGGCCTACAGTATTCTTTTTAAAGAGATTTTTAGGCCTTCGCTTCTCGCGGAGGCCTATTATTTTGTGACTAAATTTTAAAAAGCCCTTAACTAAAAGTCAGTAATAATAATAAGATAGCGTTATCGCGTCATTATTTGGGGATTCTGTGTGAGGGCATTTTTACGCCAGATCCGAAACTTTCCCCTGCAAGCACTCATGTTTGCAGCGCTTTATGCCGTGCCCGCACAGGCACAAGACATCACCACCGGACTTGTTGGTCATTGGCAATTAAACGAGACATCGGGCACAACCGCCGCGGATTCCAGCGGCGGCGGCTATGACGGCTCAATGTTAAACGGCCTTAACGGCGCAAATGACAGCATTAACGGTAAAATCGGAACGGCATTGGACTTTGACGGAAACGATTACATCGATATGGGCAATATCGGCATCGTGACCAACCAGCCCGCATCGTCAATCTGTCTCTGGTATAACTATCGCGGGGTTGACCCGCTGACCGAACGGGAAATGCTGATCGCCGAATGGCAGTCTGGTTTTCATGGCTGGTTTCTGATGTTGGACCAAGGCGCTCAAGCAATCGCGTTTACACCCAGCACTCTATTCGGAAACACGATCAACACCGGAAACAACTCCATCGTTGCCAACGAATGGACACATGTCTGTGCCACATTTCAGGCCAGCACCTTCACGCGCCTCTACGTAAACGGCACCATGATCACCGAGGACACAGCCGGAATCCCCTCGGTCATGCATAACGGCTCTCTTAATCTTCGCATTGCCTCCCAACAATTCGGCAATCAATTTAACGGCTTTATTGATGACGTCCGCATATACAACCGCGCATTAAAAGATGAAGACGTCTTTGCTCTAGCAAAAACCTTTTACGGACCAATGACCTGCAACGCGGCCTATGAGGCCGTCATGATTTTTAATCAGGAACAACGTGTTATGCAGTATTGCAACGGCACGGATTGGATCAGCATGGGTAAACAGCTGGATATAGGCCCGACAGAAGGCCTTTCCGGTCACTGGCCGCTAGATGATACAGACACCACGGCAAGCGCTCTTGCAGGACCCGACGGCTCGCTCGACGGCGGTCTGGACGGAGCATCCGACAGTGTCCTCGCGCGCTATGGCAACGGTTTACAATTTGATGGCGTTGATGACTCCGTCAACCTTGGTACGACAGGCATCGTGAACAACATCTTCGCCACCGGGGGAACTTTCGCCGCGTGGTACTGGATAGACCCTTCCGCGAGCGGCTTCCGTTTCTTTGACAAAAATCAGGGCGGTGCACCGAATGATGGTTATCTCGCCAGTGAAGTTTCCGGCAAATACAACTTCACCAGACATTTCAGCGGAAACCAGGGCAGATGGGAAACTACAACCGATGTCCCGAAAGGCTCTTGGGTTCATGTCGCCATGACATATGACGCCAGTGCGACCACAAACGACCCTATTGTCTACTTTGACGGGGCGGCACAACCCATAACCGAACAATCAGCCCCCGCCGGAACGGTCGATGACGACACAGGCAACATCCTGCATATCGGAAACAGAAACGATCTGGGGCGGGCACTCAACGGCATTCTGGACGACGTCCGCATCTATGATCGTGTTTTGACGGCAACTGAAATCGGCCAACTCCGCAACGCGCACACACCAACACTGGTCAGCTGCACATCCCCCGACGGCGAAGCAGGCGAAGTCGGCTACAACTTCACCGAAGGCGTCATGCAATATTGCAACGGCGCAAACTGGATTAACATGGGCCCTGTTATCGAAACCAACAACTACAACTATCAAGGTGGTCCTAACAATTGCGCGACCGCGGGCGACCAATGCACGGATAATAGCTACTATATCGGCACCCACCCTGTAACCGCCGAAGAACTGTTCCTGGCAGATGAAGACACACAAACCGCCCTGCCATGGAACAACGGAAACAGCACAGACCTGACCGTAACTGGCGCAATAGATACGAATGACGGCCCGGCCAACACGGCGACAAACATCGCCACAGACGCCGATTCAGCAACAGCAGGAACCCAACCGCACCAAGCTTCGCAATATTGCGAAGACCTCGAAGCGCATGGACGCTCGGACTGGTATCTCCCCGCGATCAATGAACTTGTGCTTGTTTATAACGGCGGTGGCGGAAACCAATTCGGTAACGTCAACACATCCGGCTCCACTGATGATTACTGGAGCTCATCAGAGAATAACCGTAACTTGCGCATGAATAACGGCATTCAATCCAATCGGGCCAAACACCTGTTGGAATATGTACGGTGCATGGCCCGCGGTCGTACGGGCTTAAGGCTACACCTTCAATTCGACGAAACATCCGGCACAACCGCCGCTGACAGTTCCGGCAACACTCTCGACGGCTCTCTGGATAACGGCCTGAACGCCGCCACCAACAGCGTCGCAGGCATCGCGGGACGCGCACTCGACTTTGACGGCTCCGACGATCGCGTCAGCATTCCCGCAGACCCTTTGCACAATGACTCCACAACATCGACCTATGCGGGCTGGTTCTATCCGACCTCGACAACACAAAACCGCCGCTTCTTCGAAAACGGGGTCACGGTCTTGAACCAATGGTCAAACGGACAAATTACCGTTGCCTTCGGCCGCTGGTCTGGCGGATATGCGAACTGGGAAACCGCAACGGGCGTAATCACGCCGAATGAATGGCAACATATTGCTCTCACCTATGACTACGCCAGCACGGCCAATGACCCCGTCCTGTATGTGAACGGTGTGTCCGTGGCTTTGACTGAAACAACCGCGCCCTCGGGAACAGTAACCGATACGGCTAACTATGCCATTTTTGTCGGCAACCGTTCCGATTCAGCCAGACCGTGGGCGGGCCGCATCGATGACTTCCGCATGTATGACCGCGTTCTGACCGCCTCGGAGGTTGCATCACTCTTCGCCAATACCGGCGGCGGGTCATTACCCGTAACAGGGTG
>CAZLTT010000005.1:0-13269 GCA_964562515.1 uncultured Micavibrio sp. | reverse complement strand
GTAAACCCGCCCGGCACCTCCGGTGAAATGATCTACAATGACGACAATAACGTCATGCAATACTGCGTCGGCGCGGACGATGTTCCCCCTAACGGATGGGTCGAAACTCGTTAAGCTATTTTTTATAGCATATTATAATTTTCTTATACCTTTTACCCCCAATTTCTATTGAATTTTTCCATTTTCGGGCTTGCAAAGCACGCTGCCCCGTTGCATGCTCTGATCACTTAAGGTTAATTTTTAGATACGGCACACTTCGTTTCGTTTTACACTGGAGGACCATCGCTATGGCTGAAGCGGCATTAAAGCAATCACCACAACAAGATTCACGCAGACGCGGCCGCCCCCGCAGCCAAAAATCCAAGAACGCGATCCTGAAAGCAACTAACACCTTGCTGCTCCGCTCCAGTGTGCAGGATCTGTCCATCGAAGCCATCGCAAAAAAAGCAAAAGTCGGAAAGACAACTATCTACCGTTGGTGGCCGAACAAAACCGCAATTGTAATGGATGCACTGGTCAGCCAGCCGGGAATTCAAAGCCCGTTGCCAACACCAAAGAACAACGCCGAAGCGGTTATCATGCAGCTTGATAAACTGATCCGTCTGCTTGACGGTGCAAACGGTGAAACAATCATCCAACTTTTCAGCGAGGCGCAAGCCGACCAGAGAGCACAGCAAATTTTTGCGGATACATTCTTGAGCCCCCTCCTCGACGCCATCGAATACAGCATCGAAGAAGGCCAGAAATCAAAGGAATTCCGTGGATCTTTGGACACAAAAATGACTGTGGATCTGCTTTGCGGACCGATCTTCTTCCGCTTGATGTCCCGCCCTCATGAAATGACGGCTGACTTCCGTGATACATACCCTAAAGAAGCTGTTCGCCTGATCAGCGCCTAAGCGTTTAATTCCTGATCCGGCCAGCGCTCAACGGGCAATACAGTGTGTCGCTCGGGCTCTCCATAGCCCAGACCACCCAATGCCTCACGCGTAGCGGCATGAAAACGTGACTTCACCTCATCCATATCACCATGCATTTGGATCAGACCACGAATGATCGTATGCCCGACAGGCTCTTCCGTTTCGGCATCGACGCCGCTTTGAACGAATTGATGAATGACGGCCATATTGCCAGGCATGTTCCCCAAACCACCATCAAACGCCTGAATCAAACGGCTCGTATCGCCCATCGGATTTTCTCCGTCGCGCAAATTATTTAAATACGTTGCGGCAAATGGTGCGGGTTCTCCGTTAAACGGGAACTCACCGTGGCTGCTTTGAACAACCGCAGTCGAAACTCTGGCTTTCGCCGCTTCATATGTACTGATCGCACTTTTGGAATATCCGTATGTCGGACGTGTAACTGTTTCTACTGCGCGCTCAACGGCGGCCTTAACAGCAGCGGCATTCGCATCGTCGTCCAAAGCCACAATATTCAGGCCCTGATGTGGCACATAACCGCCATCGGCAACCGCATAAATCGCCTTTACGCCTTCAATTTCACCGACCGCGTCATAAATACCGTGGGCATATGGCGTTTTCGCAAGGGTTTCCCCCTGAATGTTTCTCGGGATATCAAACCACTGACGTGGCAATTCAATTGTAATGGCATTCGCCTGAAATACGGCACTTTCCGGCGCCGATTGTTCGGGTGTGTTAGACACAGTTTTTCTCCGCGTTACTCAAAAAGTCACTGTTTTTTACAGAACAACGCGAAAATTAGCAACATAAATATTGTATAAAACGCTATTATTTAATGAAAGTTACCAAGTGCCGGTATTTTCCATCGAAGCCCAAGGCTCGGCGGGCGCCAAAGCATCTCCTTTTTGCAGCAACTCGATCGATATACCGTCCGGTGATTTGATAAAAGCCATATGGCCATCCCGCGGCGGGCGGTTGATCGTGACACCATCATCCATAAGCTTCTGACAAAAAGCATAGATATCATCCACCCGATACGCTAAATGCCCGAAATTGCGCCCCCCGCTATATGTCTCACCCTGACCGTCTTCATCCGGCCAGTTATAAGTAAGCTCCAACAACGGCGCTTTATTCTCTATACCGCTTTCCACATCATGCGGTGCGGCCAAAAAGACCAGCGTAAACCGTCCGCCCTCATTCTCCATACGGTTGGTTTCCACCATGCCCAACTTGCCACAGTAAAAATCCAGAGACGTCTCCAGATTTTCAACACGAACCATTGTATGTAGATATTCAAGGGTCATAAATCTCTCCTGCTTGTGATGTGCCAACAGTAGTGTAAAGTAGAGTTATGTTCGAAAATTTCAATCTCAATGCTGTTTGGGACTCCATCATGGACTGGTGCGGCATTTATCTGTTCAGCACCAACACGCTCTATCAAGGCATCATCATCGCCGTCAGCTTCGCCCTCGCAGGCGTGATGTATGGCGCGCTTCGCAGTAAAGTAAAAAAACGCGTCGAAGAATATAAAGGTCCGGCGGTCGCACGCCGCATCCTGAATAACCTTACGCGGCTGCTACTGCCGTTCTTTGCCCTGTCCTTTATCTTCATCGCCACAGAGGTGCTGATCAATGTGAATATCGGCGTTGATGTCGGATGGACGACAGGCATGATGAAGGTCCTTCTGGCATGGATCGTCATTCGTATCGCCGTGCAGTTCATCGCCAATAACGTGGTCCGTAATTTCTTTGCCATGGTGATATGGGTCATTGCGGCCTTGAGTATCTTCGGCGTTCTCGACGACGCCAGTAACACCCTCGACACATTCGCATTCAGCATCGGAGACTTCCGCCTATCCGCACTGACCGTGATCAAAAGCATTCTCATGCTGGGCGTGCTGCTCTATGTCGCACTCTTCGCATCCAGTTTTGCCGAACGTCAGATTTTCCAGACAAAAAGCCTGACCCGCACATCGCAAGTCCTGCTCGCAAAGGTCATCCGCGTTGTTTTGGTCGTCTTTGCTTTGCTCATCGGTGTAACCTCCGCGGGCCTCGACCTCTCGCTATTCGCCGTCTTTGGTGGTGCCATTGGTTTGGGTATTGGTTTCGGTTTACAAAAAGGCATATCGAACCTTTTCTCGGGCATGCTTCTACTCATGGACCGTTCCATCAAGCCGGGGGATGTCATCGAAATCCCCGACATCGGTACATTCGGTTGGGTTAACAACATGGCCGCGCGCTACACGGAAATCGTTACGCGCGACAATAAATCTTTCCTGATACCGAACGAAGATTTCATCACTCAACGTGTAATTAACTGGAGCCACGGCAACAGCCTTGTCCGTATCCACCTTGCGTTCGGAGTTCATTATGACTCCAACCCCCATGAGGTTATGGAAGTCGCCATAGAGGCCGCAAAGAACCTGGAGCGGGTTGTCGACAACCCCGCGCCTGTATGTTGGATCACAGAGTTCGGCGACTCCTCAATCAATTTCGACCTGCGCTTCTGGATCAAGGATGCCGAGGGTGGCGTCGCCAACATCCGCGGCAAGGTCTTCCTCGCGCTATGGGATGCGTTCAAAGAAAACGGTATCGAAATCCCTTACCCGCACAGAGAAGTCTTTATCCACGACGCAGATAAGCCAAAGAAAAAAGCGCCAAAAAAGAAAGCGGCCAAGAAAACACCGCCCAAGGAAATCAACGACGAAGAAGATAATCCGGCCAGAAAACAGCTTGAGGAAAAACGCGAAAAAGAAGCCAAAGAAGCGGCAAAGAAAAAAGACGATTAAAAAGACGATTAAAGCGCCGTCGACAAAAAAAGACCGCCTGTAAACGGCGGCCTCTTCTTAAATTTTATACTCAAACGGAGCTTACGCGGCTTGCGCAACCTCGATATTTTGTAGAGCCTCTTCACCCGCAAGAACGGACGCAACCGCTTGCACAGTCGCGGCAATACGAACCGCAGTCTGGATGCTTTCCGCACCCAATCCGGCTTTCTTCAGCACATCTTCATGCGCATCAATACACATACCGCATGCATTAATCGCCGAAACCGCTAAGGAATATAGCTCGAAATCGACCTTATCGACCCCCGGATTGCCGATCACATTCATACGCAACTTTGCTGGAAGTGTTGAGTATTCCTTGTTCGTCGCCAAATGTGTGAAACGGTAATACACATTGTTCTGCGCCATAATCGCCGCAGCCGCTTTCGCCGCTGTCTGCGCTTCAGCTGATAAATTCTGTGCAGCCTCGGCAGAAATCTGTGCAATCACTTCACCTTGACCAGTCGCTAGCGCACACGCCAGAAACGTGCCCCATTTCTGCTGTTCGGTCAGGCCTTCGTCATTGGCAAGATTAGATAAATTCAATTTCACATCCTTCGCATATTCCGGAAGCTGTGATTTCAAAACATCAATAGACATGGTTTTCCTCCTGTTAGAAAACGGTGGTGCCGAGACAGCACCACCGTCAATTCATTAAAGAATTAAGCAGCTTTCTTTTGCTGATCATTTGCAATTGCTGACGCATCAATTGTGTCGCCACCAACCGGACGGTTACACGGGCAAAGCTCGTCAGATTGCAAAGCATCCAGAAGACGCAAAATCTCTTTCGGGTTACGACCGACATTCAGAGAGTTCACGGAAACCTGTTGGATAACATTGTGCGGGTCAACGATGAACGTCGCACGCAAAGCAACACCTGCTTCGCGGTCGCGCACACCAAGACCATCCAAAAGCTGACCTGTTGTGTCGGCAAAGCTGTACTGGTTTAGCTTATCCAGATCAGGATGCTCACGACGCCATGCAAGCTTACAGAACTCATTATCTGTAGAACCGCCCATAACGATACAGTCACGATCAGCGAATTCTTCGTTCAATTTCGCAAACTCGACGATCTCTGTCGGACATACGAATGTGAAATCTTTAGGGTAGTAGAAAATAACTTTCCACTTACCTTCAAAACTTTTCTCTGTGATTTCTTCAAACGCGCTTTCGCCGTTTTCTTCGTGCGTGTTGAATCCGGGCTTAACAGCTGTGACTGAAAATTCCGGTAACTGGTCTCCAATACCTAACATTTATTTACTCCTAATAGTTTGGGTTTGCACCTGCCATTGTTATGTACATTTCGCACCTGCGAAATCAAGCTTTAATTTGCGTTTTTCAAGAAAAATTTACAAATAAATTCAAAAACTTAACTGACAAAAGGAATAACCACTGCCATGAGATATGACAGTGGTTATCTGTTGCTTTTTTTACTGTGTTTTACGCATTTGAATTGGAATCAATACGCACGACACACCCTCTATGACCACGCGACATGAGGCCGCGTACCCTTTCGGGATTATTTATAATTCGGATCCAGATCAAAACGATCCAGTTCCATAACTTTGCTCCACGCAGCTACGAAGTCTTTTACAAATTTTTCGCCTGCATCATCACAAGCATAGACTTCAGAAATTGCCCGCAATTCGGAGTTCGAACCGAACACCAAATCAACAGGAGTCCCTGTCCACCTTTTCTCGCCACTTTTACGATCAAACCCTTCATACGTGAACTCGTCTGCGCCTTTTTTCCACTCTGTTGCCATATCCAAAAGATTGACAAAAAAGTCATTACTCAAAGCCGCATCTTTATCCGTAAAGACACCATTCTTAGACCCGTCAAAATTTGTATCAAGAACGCGCAAACCACCAACAAGCACCGTCATTTCGGGCGCAGTCAGGGTCAGCAAGTTCGCACGATCAACCAGCATATCCGGCGGGGATACACGGTTTTCCTTACGGTAATAATTGCGGAAACCATCGGCCTTTGGCTCTAACTGTGCAAACGCATATGCATCTGTTTCTTCTTCAAGCGCATCTGCGCGGCCGGGCGTAAACGGAACCTCGATATCATGGCCGGCATTCTTCGCCGCCTGTTCAATCGCTGCGCAACCACCCAGAACAATCAGATCGGCCAAAGACACGGGCTTAGCAAAATCACTCTGCACCGCTTCCAAAGCATCCAAAACTTTCGAAAGCTGCTCCGGATTATTCACATCCCAACTTTTTTGTGGCTCGAAGCGAATACGTGCACCATTCGCACCACCGCGACGGTCTGAGTCGCGATAAGTAGACGCAGACGCCCAAGCCGTAGCGGTCAATTCCGCTATAGAAAGTCCTGTTGCCAGAATTTTTTCTTTCAATGCAGAAACATCCGATGCATCGATCAATTCATGATCAACCTCGGGAATAGGATCTTGCCAAATCAGAGGCTCTTGCGGCACATCATCACCAAGACCGAGAATATAAGGCCCCATATCACGGTGTGTCAGCTTGTACCAAGCCTTGGCAAATGCCTCCGCAAACTGCTCGGGATTTTCATAGAAACGGCGGGAAATTTTTTCATATTCGGGATCAAGCTTTAACGACAAGTCAGTCGTAAGCATCATCGGAGCATGCCGCTTGGAATCGTCATGCGCATCAGGAACAGCATCATTTGCGGCACCGTCTTTCGGCTTCCACTGCCATGCACCACCCGGCCCCTGATGTTTTTCCCACTCATATTCAAAAAGGTTTTCGAAATAATTATTGTCCCACGCGATCGGATTTACCGTCCAAGCACCTTCAAGACCACTCGTCGTGGTGTCTGCGCCCTTACCTGAACCGTGGCTGTTTTTCCAACCAAAGCCCTGCTCTTCCAAAGCAGCCCCTTCCGGTTCGGCGCTTAACAAATCTCCACTGGCCGCACCGTGACATTTACCAAATGTGTGACCACCCGCAATCAAGGCAACGGTCTCTTCATCATTCATGGCCATACGGTCAAATGTAACCCGAATATCATGCGCAGCCGCTAACGGATCGGGGTTACCACCCGGACCTTCGGGGTTAACATAGATCAACCCCATATGCGTTGCCGCGAGCGGTTCTTCCAGGTCACGATCACCGGTGAAGCGATCTTGGTCACCCATCCATTCTTGTTCGGAACCCCAATATACTTCATCCGGCTCCCAAACATCCTCGCGACCACCCGCAAAGCCATATGTTTTGAAACCCATAGATTCCAAAGCGACATTCCCCGTAAGGATAATCAAATCGGCCCATGACAACTGCTTGCCGTATTTTTTCTTGATCGGCCACAACAAGCGTCGCGCTTTATCTAGGTTCGCATTATCCGGCCAACTGTTTGTCGGGGCAAAACGCTGCATACCTGCACCTGCTCCGCCGCGCCCGTCACTCACACGGTAAGTACCCGCAGCATGCCAGGCCATACGGATAAAAAGTCCGCCATAATGACCATAATCTGCCGGCCACCATTCCTGTGTGTCGGTCATCACATCTTCGATATCTTTCTTCAGAGCTTTCAGATCAATCTTTTTGAATTCTTCGGCATAGTTGAACCCCTCATCCATAGGATCAGAATTCGGGTGATTTTGACGCAAGACACTCAGTTTTAATTGGTTGGGCCACCAAAATTGATTGGTTGATCCACGACCTGTTGTATTTTTTGCGGGGTGTGCAATGAACGGGCACTTGCCCTCGCCTGATAATCTTTCAACAGCCATGTAGTCTCCTTAAAAATCTCGTAAGTGTGAAATGTGGATTAAGTTTAGAAGCGATTCCGTATCCATGACCAACAAATTGTTCCGATATTTTAAATCGAAAAAATCGATACTATTTTAATTTTAATGTGATATTTTCGATTTATGTATAGACCAAGCCTTAGACAACTCAGCTACCTCATCGCGATAGAAGATAGCGGATCGTTCAACGCCGCGGCCGAAGAATGCGCCGTTACGCAAAGCACGTTAAGCGCCGGTATCAAGGAGCTGGAGGACGGTCTGCAACGCCCCCTCGTTATCCGTAACCGCAAGAAAGCAGCCCTCACCCCGTTTGGTGCGGAAGTCGTTCTACAGGCTCGGCAGATCCTCGATAAAACCGACCTGATCGTAAAACGCTCAAAAATACTGGAAACCCCGCTCAGCGGGCCTCTACGCCTAGGGGTGATTCCTACAATCGCGCCATATATCCTGCCTGATCTATTACCCAAACTCGCGCGGGAATTCCCTCAGCTAGAACTACAACTGTATGAAGATATTACAGAACGTTTGATCGAAAAGGTTGAGAAGAACAAGATCGACCTTGCGTTGATGGCGTTTCCATACGAAACCCCGAACCTTTCCCAGCTGATTTTATACGACGAGCCCTTTTACGCAGCTCTTTCCGAACAACGCGACCCGAACAAAGACAGCATATATATCAAGGACTTAGAACCGGACCAGCTCTTGCTTCTGGAGGATGGTCATTGCCTGCGCGATCATGCGCTTGCCGCATGTGAGTTACAAAACACGCTTCAAAAACAAACATTTAGCGCAACAAGCCTGCCAACACTTATTCAAATGGTCCGCCACGGATACGGCATGACATTGCTTCCCGAAATGGCCTGCAGCCCCGAAACACTTGCACCCGGTGTGCGCTTACTACCATTCAAGGATAAGCACCCCCCGATCCGCCAAATCGGACTATGTTGGAAACGCGGCGATCCACGCGTAAGGGATTTCGAGACATTGGCTTCGATTCTCAAATAAATCCAATACCTTAAACCCACCTCCGTAAAACGCTTTACAAACAAACGGCACAGGCATATAAACCTCGCCACACTTGTTATTATGACAAAAAATACGATATACTGAAGAACACGGTTTTTAAACGGAGAATACAATGTCAGAAGGTCTGGCCCTTAACGGCAAATCATTATCACAGGTCGCCACCAGTCACGCAGCCCTCATCAGCGGCGAAGCTACATCAGCATATGACGGTGTCGAAAACTTCAACAGACTGTTGAAAGACTCAATGCGTCAGTTCCTGAAAGGGGAAGAAAACGCAATCGAGACATTTCAGGACGCACTTAAAGAGCGCTCGGCTCTACTAAGCTCTCCGGAAATTAGAAGCAACCCGCAAGCCAAGGACTATCTTGAAAGCATAGTCGTAAGAGGTGATGACCCTGCGACATCATTGGCGCAAACGGTTGCTATGCACGGCTTTGTCGACGACCCGACATACAAGGGTGAAACACCGGCAGCAGACGCCGACGAAGGCGCAGGCGAGCCGGTTGCTATCCTGTAAGCCAAAAACATTGCAAAATCACTGATGCGGGATTATAAAAACGGCACTATGGAATACAAAGTTGCCGCTCTTTATAAATTCACGCCCATCGAAGACATTCATGCTCTTCGAAGCGAAATCTATGCCTTCACGGAAGAAAACGTCCCGAGCATTTGCGGCACGCTGCTGCTTGCGCCCGAAGGCATTAACGGCACAATCGCCGCACACCCCGAAGATATGGACAAAATGGTCGAATATCTGGATGACATTTTGCGCGTAAAAGACAGCCAGAAAGCCTGCGAATTCAAATTTTCGCATGCATCCGAGCAACCGTTTAACCGCTTTAAGGTCCGCCCGAAAAAAGAGCTGATCACACTGCGCAAACCGGAAGCCGACCCGAACATCCATGTCGGCGAGTACGTGGAAGCCGAAGACTGGAACGATTTGATCAACGATCCAGAAGTTCTCCTGATCGACACACGCAACGATTATGAAACCAAAGTCGGTATCTTTGACGGTGCGGTTGACCCCGACATGAAGGTCTTCACCGAATTCCCCGACTGGGTCGAAGAAAATCTCGACCCTGAAAAGCACAAGAAAGTCGCCATGTTCTGCACCGGCGGTATCCGCTGCGAAAAGGCTAGCTCCTACATGCTCGCTCATGGGTTCGAAAATGTGTACCACCTGAAAGGCGGTATTTTGAAATACCTCGAAGCCATTCCGGCCGACGAGAGCAAATGGAAAGGCGAATGCTTCGTCTTCGACCAGCGCGTATCGGTCAAGCACGGCCTCGAAGAAGGTGACTGGAAAGTTTGCCACGCATGCCGCGAACCATTAAGCGCGGACGACGTCAAACGCCCCGAATACGAAAACGGCATTTCATGCCATCATTGCAAAGACAGCCTGACCCCCGAACGCGAACGCGCGCTGCGCTCCCGCCAGAAGCATTATGCGGAACGGTATGGCGAGCAATAATTCAGTCACAAAACACCTCAAAATCACAGGTCGCGTCCAAGGCGTGAGTTACCGTTATTGGACACAAACAACCGCGCAGCGCATGGAGCTGTCAGGTTGGGTTCGCAACTTAAGCAACGGCAGCGTCGAAGCCGTGGTGAAGGGTGAACCCGAACGTGTTGAGGATTTCATCAAACATTGCCACGAAGGACCGCCCCTTGCCGTAGTCGAAAGCGTCGATGTCGAAAATATATACGGCGACGAATGGTTTGACGGATTCAAAATCAAACCTACTGTTTAGTAAATGAACCACTCTGCCCCTATTCTATATTCTTTCCGCCGCTGCCCGTATGCCATGCGTGCACGCCTTGCGCTTTATGCATCCGGCGCACTCGTAGAGCTACGCGAAGTCGTTTTGCGCGACAAACCCGCGCATATGTTGGAGATATCACCGAAAGGCACCGTCCCCGTCTTATTGCTACAGGACGGAACGGTGATTGATGAAAGCTTTGATATCATGATCTGGGCCTTGGGGCGGCAAGACCCCGATGAATGGTTGGGAGAGGATGATACTGAGGGGCTGATTGCGCGGAACGACGGAGAGTTTAAACATGCGCTCGACCGTTACAAATATCCCGACCGTTATCCGGATGAGGATTGCTCGGGCGAATTTGATAAAGCACTCACCGTCTTAGAAGACTTAAACTCTCGAATTGAAAAGCACGGTTTCCTGATCGCGGATTACCCGACACTGCCCGATTACGCGATTTTCCCGTTCATTCGCCAATTCGCAAATACGGACCGCGAACGCTTTGATGCTCTTCCGCTACCGGCCTTACAAAAATGGCTAAGGGATCATTTGAACAGTGAATTATTCGCTGCGATTATGCCGAAATTCGATCAATGGCAAGACGGTGATACGCCGTTAATGTTCGGCAAAAACGCCTGATTATTCGTTGAGATTCAAATCTTTGTCAGATTGTTCAACAGGGGCATCCTGCATTTTTCGGTCAGCAAAATCAGGTTTATGCCCCGGCTTCATCGCTCGCGGGTGACGGTTTCTGCGAACTTTGTGTTCAATACCGCCGCCAATTTTCTCGGCCATGCGATGCGCCATCTTTTCACGCTCGGCCTTTGGAAGCTTTTGCAAAATTTCCTTGGTCGCCTGTAATTTGATATCCGCCATCTGGTCCCGTAAACCGGTCAGCTCTGCCGCAGCCTTATCAAAAGCCTCAGGATCGAACTCTTCCGCTGTCATCACCTTTACCAATTCGCCGCGGGCTTTGCGGGCCTCACGCCCCAAGGGTCTGATCTCGCGAAACTTATCCTGAAATGTACGGGCGACAACGCTTCTGGTTTCGGGCTCTAGCGACTTCTTCACCTCGCTCCACGGCCTGTCAGTCCATTTCTTATACACCGCTCCGCCGATTACGCCGACGAGCAGCAAATTCAAAACCAAGGAAACGCTCAGTATGATTTTTGTCGATTTCTTCATCGCCTAGACCCATTCTTGCGCAGTGAAGTTATCCTGCACACTCATAAAACTTGTAAACTCGTCGCCCTCAACACCTGTCTCGATCAGGCCGAGATCGGTTGCACCCCCAAGGACAAAACCGAGCATAATAATAACGACGGCCACACCGGCCGCCCAAGCGGGTTGCGGCGACGGAAACAGCTCATCAAACAAACGTGTAAAGACGCCGAAAAGATTCAAGGACCTAGACCGAGCCTGCTCTTGCGGCGCACGCGCAGCGGCCGCAATAATCCGCGCATTCAGCCCTTCCGGCATATCCGGAGCTTTGCGCGTGCTCAAAATCTGATCCAAATCCTTACTCATTCCTCATTTATCCCGCTTTTCGGGAATCTCCTTGTTCTATTAAACCTTGCGCACCCAAATCCTCTTTCAACGTCTTCTTGGCCCGCATCAATAGGGATTCCAGTGCTTTTATCCCTACATCCAGTATTTCCGCGGCCTCCTTGTTACTCAAGCCCTCATAAAAACACAAGTTCAATGCGGCTCTTTGTCGTTCCGGCAAGCGTTGGATCGCCTCTTCCAAAACCGCCTGTTGGTCGTTTTCGCTCAATTGTTCGTCCGCGAGCGGCGCCTTGTCCGCCATTACATCCAACACATCGGGGTTCGTTTGCGGTTTCCTTTTGCGGGTTGCATCAATCGCCAGATTGGTTACCACGCGGTAAAACCATGTTGTAAATTTTACCCCTTTGGACGGGTCAAAACTTTGCGGCTTCTGCCAAAGCTTGATGTAAGCGTCCTGTACAATATCTTCGGCTTCTTCGCTGTTATTCACCATGCGAAACGCAGCAGTAAAAAACAGCTTCGAATGCCTTTCGACCAGTTGCGCAAATGCGCCGTGATCCCCTTCGGATATACGGCGCACCAGCTCTTCATCGCTTATGTCCCCGGCCATCTCCGGGTTGGTCTTCGATGCCATAACACCGATATATGGGCCTCATGGCACCGAAAAGCAATGATTTATTCGGCTTCGCCGCCATCGGCAGGCTTATCCTTGCCGCCGCGCTTGTCTTTCATTTCTTTCCATTTCTCGCGCATCTTCTCCTTCGCGGCTTTGGCCTCGTCTTTGGTCACGTTACCGTCACCATCGGCGTCCATTTTGGAAAAGCGCTCTTCGGCATGGGTCAAAAACTCAGCCTTCGAAATCACACCGTCACCGTTTGTATCGTGTTTTTCAAACATCTTGGCGCCTTTATGCATTTTGCCGCCATGATCTTCGGCCATTGCATGAGATGAAAGAGCCAATGTTGCCGCTCCAACCGTCAGTAATGTTAACACTCTGTTTTTCATAGCTTTTATATCCTTTTTTCTATGTTTTCAGGTTAATCTACTTAACAGTACGCAACAGACAGGTATAATCCTTCGGTATAATTTCATTTTTTTGGATTTTCTCTATGAGCCCCCTAAACATTTCCGACCGCGAAGAATCCCTATCCGAGTCCACTCAGGACATTATGAGCCAGGGCTTATGGCTAAAAATCCTCATTGGTATGGTCCTTGGTGTCGCCGTAGGAATGATCCTGTCACCCGAAGGGGCCGCGCTTCTGGATAAAGAAATAACCTATCCGCTTGGGGAATGGTTGGCACTACCGGGAGTAATTTTCCTCGGCCTCATTAAAATGGTGATTGTCCCGCTTATTATCTGCTCGATCATTCTGGGAATTGCTGAGGGCGGAGACCTCGGGTTCGTAAAATCAATTAGTATACGGATCGTTCCGTATTTTATATTCACCACTGCTATTTCAATAACTATCGGGATTGTTCTGGTGAGTATCGTCC
>CAZLTT010000004.1:34383-48281 GCA_964562515.1 uncultured Micavibrio sp. | reverse complement strand
TTCTTAATCAGGCGGATTAACTCCAATGATTTATAAGCAGCAATGCCGCCGCTGATCACGAGGAGTACCGATTTATTTTCAAGTGTCTTTGTCATGCAATTAATATAAAGAAAAAGCCCCGCCGGTAAAGGCAGGGCTTGTTCGAATTCTATAAAGCGTTAACTGAAATTATTCAGCTTTTGTGCCTTCAAGAAGCTCTTTAGCGTTCTCGATGACTGTGTCGCCAGAAGCAGGCTCTGTTTCAGCAGCGTCTTCTACTGCTTCACCAGCAGCTTCAGCAGCTTCGCCAGCTTCTTCTGCAGCTTCTTCAGCAGAGTTTGCAGCTTCTTCCGCTGGGCTTGTTGTTACAGCGTCTTTCGCAGCTTCATATGTCTCAGTTGCTGTCTCTTCGATAGCTGTTGCAGCGTCTGTAGCAGCTTCGCCAGCAGCTTCAGCAGCGTCTGTAGCGGCTTCTTCAGCGTCTGTTGCCATTTCAGCGACTTTTTCGCCCGCTTCAGTAGCAGCACCATCGATTGTTGTAGCGAAGTCAGACAGAGCAGCAGATGCTTCGTCAGCAGCTTCGTTACCAGCAGCAGGTTCGATGTAAGATACGTTTGTACCGTCTGTGCCCATGTTGTTGTAGATTGCAAAGATTGCAACCAAGCCAGCGGCCAAAACCACACCGGAGTAAACGATTGATTTAGTAAAGTTATTCATTTGAAGCAGTCCTCTCCTTAAAAGTTCTTGCTTAACTGCGCTTTTGGCGCAAATTACAGTATATTATGGTCAATGACGCATACAATTGCGCTTATAGGGCCCAAGTGTCAATAAAAAATTATAATTTACTGATATTATGGGAAATTATCGTGGGGTTAAATTTTATAACCTTTGTGAATCGCGACGATTCCTGCTGAAAGGTTTGAAAATGAACAGTTTTTCATGCCCACATCTTCCATACGGCCTTTTAAGACTTCCTGCTTAGGGAATTTCCGAATGCTTTCGACCAGATATTGGTAGCTTTCGCGGTCTTTAGCCACGGCGGCGCCGATTTTGGGGATGATGTTATAAGAGTAGATGTCGTAGGCCTTTGCGAGGATCGGTTCGCGCACGTGGCTGAATTCTAGGCAGAAAAAGCGGCCACCAGGCTTAAGGACTCGGTAGGCTTCCTTTAGTGCATCGTCAATGTGGGTAACGTTACGCAAGCCGAATGCGATTGTGTATACGTCAAAGCTATTGTCTTTATAAGGGAGCTTTTCTGCGTTCCCGCATTGCCATGTAAAGCCTTCTAACCACCCTTTATCAATGGCGCGGTCACGCCCGACATCCAGCATATTTTGATTGAGGTCGTATACGGTGATGTTTGCTTTGGGGGCTTTTTTACGGATGCGGAATGCGATATCGCCCGTGCCGCCCGCAACATCAATGAAGTTCATGTTTGATTTCGGGCGGATCATGCGCACAAGACGGTCTTTCCAGACACGGTGGAGACCGCCAGACATCAGGTCGTTCATGATGTCGTAATTGTCGGCTACGGAATCGAAAACACCGCGAACCAGTCCCGTTTTTTCATCGGGGGTTACGGGGCGTTCACCGAACTGGGTGCTTTCGGGGTTTGTGTTCATGTTATTCATTTGGGTCACAGTCATCGGGAAGCAAGAGCAATTCGCCGCTATATATATCCATCAGGTCGGGAATGCTCGGGTAGTTGAGTTTTTTAGCAATGGCCGTGTATTCATCGCGTTTATCGAGTTGTCCGTCAAAGTGGTAGGCGACGGCGAGGTTGGCGTTGATGACGGCATCTTCGGGGGCGCCCTTTGCACCGCGCTCGCCGTAATCGACGGCTTTATCGATTTCGCAGTTCAGAATCGCGACGGTGACGACACTGGATAATGCGTAAGGGTCGTTCGGGTCGATTTCGAGAACGCGCTCATACTGCTCCATGGCTTTTTGAATATCGCCAAGCTTTCTGTAATAAACGCCGGTGGCGACAAGGGCGTCGAGATGTTTCGGGTCTTTTTCCAACACGCTGTCGATCAGGGCTTTGGCCTCGTCCATGCGGTCGAGTTTCAGTAGCGTCCATGATTTCAGCATGCGTCCGGCGAGGTTGTCGGGGTATTTGTCACTAAACTTGTTAATGCGGGCGAGGGCGCGCTCGTAATATCCGGCCTTAAACAGGTCGTCAGCGGCGTAGTAATCCCTCAGGGCGTTATCGGGTACGCCTTTGAACGGGTTCCATTCGGCGTTGGCGCTGTATTGTGCGGCGGTGAAGCCCAGAAAACAGACCAGAATGAGAGCTGTTTGCAGAAGTTTTGAAACATTGATGTTCATAACAAGTATCCTTTTCGGTGCGTATCTTAACCAAGATTGTCGGCATGTAAAAAGGGAAAGTTGTATGGCTTTCTAAGGTTATCCGTATTTCTGGCATGTTCATTCACCAAGTTTCATGATTTATTAGCGGGATGAAATTGGTCAAAGCGATGGCAACAGTCGCCGGACTTACCGGACTTTCACGTGTTGCCGGATTTATAAGAGACATTTTAACAGCAGCGATTTTAGGGGCAGGCCCGATTGCTGATGCGTTTTTTGTTGCTTTGAAATTGCCGAATTTCTTCCGCCGTGTGACCGCAGAGGGCGCGTTTAGCGTCGCTTTTGTACCGCTTTACAGCGAAAGTATCGAAAAAGACGGTAAGGAGGCGGCGGACCAGTTTGCCAGTAACGCCTTTATGATGATGTTATCGATTTTGTCGGTGGTGGTCATTCTGGCCGTTATGGCTATGCCTTACATTTTATATGCTGTAGCTCCGGGCTTTGTTGGTGATGAGCTGCGTTATGATATGGCCGTTGAGCTCTCGCGGATAACGTTCCCGTATTTGTTGCTGATGTCGTTGACGGCCCTGTTGGGCGGAGTGCTCAATGCGTTGGATCGTTTTGCGCCGTTTGCGTTTGCGCCTGTTCTTTTCAATGTCTGTTTGATACTCGCGTTATTATCCGCGGATGCTTTTGAAACTGCGGGCCATGCAATGGCTATTGGTGTTGCGGTCGCGGGCGTGGTGCAGCTGATCTGGCTGTGGGTTGCGGCGGCACGGGCGGGTGTGAAAATTCGTTTCTGTGTGCCGAAGATGAGTGTGAAGATCAAAAAGGTTTTCAAGCTCATGGGGCCGGGGGTGATCGGCGCGGGCGTCATGCATATTAATCTGTTCGCGGATATGATTATTGCATCGTTTCTGGCGACGGGTGCGATTTCGTATTTGTATTATGCGGACCGTTTGAACCAGTTGCCTTTGGGCGTTGTCGGCATCGCGGTCGGGACGGCGTTGTTGCCGATGTTGTCGCGCTCGTTAGCGAAAGCGGACGTAGAGGAGGCGCGGAATTTGTTTAACCGTGCGTTGGAGATGTGCCTGTTTCTGGCGCTGCCCGCGGCTGTGGCTCTGGCGATTATACCTTTGCCGTTGATTACGGTGTTGTTTGAGCGCGGTTCATTTGAGGCCGCGGACAGTTTGAGCACGTCACATGTTTTGATGGCGTATGCGCTGGGCTTGCCCGCCTATATATGTATCAAGGTGTTTTCGACGGTGCATTGGGCTAATCAGGATACGGTTACCCCTGTCAAAATTTCGGCCTTTGCCACCGCGATCAATATCGCACTCAGTATTGTTTTGATCCAGTATATCGGTGTGGTTGGTATCGCCTTGGCGACCGGATTGACAGGGTGGTTGCAGTTCGTGATGCATGTCCGCGCGCTAAAAGGGAATGATGCGGCCACGTTCGATGCGCGCTTTATTGCCGTATGTCCGCGTATTGTGATTGCAACGGCCCTGATGGGCGGCGGGTTGTATTTTAACGCGCATGTGATGCAGTATTGGAGCGATACTAGCGGCTATGAGCAAATTTTTGAGCTCGGCATCTTGATTGTCGGCGGTATGCTGGTCTATGGATTATCCATCGTTGCAATGGGCGTTGTGAAGCCCGACCAGTTATTGAGATATTTGAAAAAGGGACAGGTAAAATAATGCGCATTTTGTCCGGCATGCAGCCGACCAGCCATTTGCATTTAGGTAATTATCTCGGGGCTTTGCGCAATTGGGTGAAGCTTCAAGATGAGCCTGATAGTGAGTGCCTCTATATGGTTGCCGACCTGCATGCGATTACGCAGGATTACGACCCTAAAGGGTTGGCGCAGGCGACACGTGAGATCGCCGCGGCCTTTATTGCCGGTGGTGTTGATCCCGACAAGTCCTCCATTTTTGTCCAGTCAGCCGTGCCCGCGCACAGCGAGTGCATGTGGTTGCTTTCGACCCTGACGCAGATGGGGAAGCTGGAGCGTATGACCCAGTTCAAGGACAAGGCAGGAAAGAATGCCGAGCGTGCAGGGCTCGGGCTTTTAGCGTATCCGGTTCTGATGGCGGCGGATATTCTGGTTTACAAGGCGACGCATGTGCCGGTTGGTGACGACCAGAAGCAGCATTTGGAGTTGTGTCGTGATGTTGCAGCGACGTTCAATACGAAATTCAAGTGTGAGACGTTGGTGCAGCCCGAGCCGTATATTGTTGGTGAGGCAACGCGTGTTATGAGCTTGCAGGATGGTTCGAAGAAGATGAGCAAGTCCGATCCATCAGAGAAAAGCCGCATTAACATGACGGATGACGCCGACACAATCGCGAAGAAGATCAAGAAGGCGCAGACAGACCCTGAACCTCTGCCCGAAACGATTGAGGAACTGGACGGTCGTGCGGGTGCTTTGAACCTTGTTACGATCTATGCTGCGCTGGCGGAGGTCGCGCGTGCGGATGTTCTAAAGGAGTATGCCGGTAAGGGGTGGGGTGAGTTCAAGCCCGCTTTGGCGGATCTGGCTGTCGAGAAGTTGGCGCCGATGACCGCAAAGATGAATGAATTGATGGCGGATCCTGCCGAGATCGACTTTATCCTGAACCGTGGGCGGGAAACCGCGAGCCTGCATGCCGATATGACTGTGCAAGAAATGCAGGATATCATGGGATTCTGGAAATAATCTTCAGAACTTCTTAGCTTTTGATTCGTATGCTTAAAGGGTGTGTTAATTAGCTCTTTAAATATGCCTGTGGATAAGGCATAATAAGATTATCAAAAAGGCGGTTCTGCCATGAGAATTTCTATGAATGTATCTATTAAAAAAGCTCTTCAAGCTTCTGTATGTGCTGTAGTTTTTACTGCGGCGCTCCCATCTGCTGCAACGGCAGAGGTTAGTCTTTGGCGTGATCCTGAGACAAAGTTGACAGTGACATATCCGGATCGTTGGTACGATATCAACAATATGTATCCTAACGATGTGTTGACGGTTCGTGCGCCAAGCCGTGAAATCGGTAAGCATGATTTTGCCGAGTGCAAGATCAACGCACAGTATGATGGCCGTTTTAAGATGTATCCTGTGCAATACAGTGCACCAATACAGCGTCTATATGTCGCAGAAGATTATTGGGGTCAGTATCATGCGCGTTATGACGATGTTGTGATCCATAAAGGCACAAGCAATAACGGTCTTGGAGACGGTTTTGCCTCTATGGCGCAAGCTTCGTACACAACACCGGGTGGTGAGAAGATGCGTAAGCGTTCAATCGGTTTTGCATCACTTTACCGCAACGTTTTGTACACGGTTGAGTGTTCTGCGCTCGAAAGTGCCTATCATGACTGGCATAACTCGTTTTTGAGCTTCATTAAGTCTGTGGACTTTGATAATCCGTCGAACTTCTCTCTTTCCGGGAATTACCGTAATTTCATTACGGATAAAACACTGAAAGTGCGCGGTCCATCGTTCCGTGAGGACTCTTATCTCGGTATTCACAACCCTTAAAACTTCAGCCTAATGACATAAAAACTTGATGTTATGGCATAATTTCTGCATTATTGCGGTGCGAAAATAAATAACAGCAATCTCTAATATATGTTAATTTAAAGCATGCAGATTTACTTGCCCATTGCGGAGTTAGCCGTTTCGGCAGAGACCATCTTTTTTGTAAGTGGTTTTGTGGGCATGTTGTCGGGCATTTTCGGGCTTGGCGGGGGCTTTCTTACTACACCGTTTCTCATTTTTATGGGCATCCCCCCTGCGATTGCGGTTGGAACGCAGGCCAGTCAGCTTGTCGCATCCAGTGTGGCGGGATCTTTGGGGCATTTGCGCCGCGGTAATGTTGACCTGAAAATGGGGCTGATCATGATGATTGGCGGCTTGCTTGGTTCCTTTGTCGGTATTTTCATTTTTAAATTCTTACAGTATATGGGGCAGATCGATATCGCGATTTCCTTGCTCTATATCGTGCTTTTGGGCGGTATCGGGGTTTTGATGTTGTTGGAAGGTACGGTGTCCTTCATTAATCGCAAGAATGAGCACATCAAGAAAACATTCAATACATCGCGCATGTCACCATTTGTCTTGTCGTTGCCGTATAAGATGCGTTTCCCACGCTCCAAGCTGTTTATCAGTGCGCTCATGCCCGGAGGGATCGGGTTTATCGGTGGGTTGCTGGCGTCTGTTCTGGGGATTGGCGGCGGGTTTTTGATTGTGCCGGCTATGATTTACTTGCTCGGGATGCCGCCTTTGTTGGTTGCGGGTACGGCATTGTTCCAGATTATCTTTACGACGTCCTCTGCGACGATCATGCATGCGACCTTCAATAATACGGTTGATATTGTGTTGGCCGTTATTTTGATCCTTGGCAGTGTCGTCGGTACGCAGATTGGTGTTTTGCTTGCCCGTTTTGTTAAGGCACAGCAAGCCCGTGCCATTCTGGCGGCGATTATTCTCGGCACGTGTTTTATGTTGTGTTTTGACCTGTTCGTGCCGCCATTAGATGTTTTCTCAACGGTGATGGGGTCATGATGTCGCGCCGTTGTTTCTATGTATTTTGTTTCTTGAGTGTTCTGGTCAGTACAGGTTTTAACATCGCGCAGGCGCGGGAGGCTTTTACCTTTGCGTTGGCCGATGACATGGTGCGCATTACAACCGGTTTTACCGGAACGAAACTGGTCATTTTCGGTACAATTGACCGTGATGGTGTTGTTTTGATGAAGTTGGAAGGCCCGCATAAAACAGCAATGGTTCGTAGAAAAGAGCCGATTGTTGGTGCCTGGGTTAATCGTGAGTGGCTGCGGTTTGATGATATGCCGACATATTACGACTTTGCTGTGTCTGAACAGGGCGAAGAGGTCTTGCCGCCGCTTGATATCCGCAAAGAAAAGCATCTGGGGATGGATACGTTGTATCACCCCCCACGAAAGAAGCGTTATGACGACAAAACGGTGGAGACGTTTCAAAAAGCACTTATCCGAAATAAGCAGGATGAGGGGCTATATCCGCGTGAGTTAAAGAAGGTGGAATTCTTGTCAGAAGGCTTTTTCAAGGTGCAGTTTGATGTGCCCGCGAATGTTCCTTCGGGGGATTACACGTTGACGGGATATTTGGTTAGAAACGGAAAAATTGTTGCCGAGCACGATGAAGTGGTGCATATCGGCCTCGAAGGGTTTAGCTCTTCGCTTTATGTTTTTTCAAAAGACTATGCGTTTTTCTATGGTCTTTTGTGTGTGGTTCTGGCCGTGATGGCCGGATGGGTTTCAAATGTTCTGGTGCAGCGCAGCTAGGATTTGGGGATAAAATAAGGTAGTTTGGAGCAATGCCTGACAAAAAACCTGAAGTTCTGACACAGCCACGGGATTCAGTGTTCGAAGAGGAGGGAGGCGTGTATCTGCTCGTCGCGGATGACACCCCCGAATTCGAGGCTGCCCTCAAACGTGTTCAGTATCTTGCGAAAAAGAATAAGGGCCATATTGCGCTTCTTCATGTCATTGAAGAAGAGGGTTACTTGCACTGGAAGTATATCGAGAGACAGATTAAGACGGACAAGCGAGAGCAGACCGAGAGCTTTCTGTGGAACATCGCTCAGCGCATTAACCAGAGTTGCGGTGAATATCCGGCCTTTTACATCAAGGAAGGTGTAACCCGTAAGGAGGTTGCCGAGATTATTGCAGAGGATAAAACTATCCGTGCGCTTGTGCTTGGGGCTTCTGCGAATAATTCCAATCCGTTGATCACGTATTTTACCGGTAAGGGTTTGTATGAGCTGAAAGTGCCGCTCGTCGTTGTGCCGGAGGGGTATTAGCACGAACCCTGTATTGACTTTAAAGCTTTAAAGCCTTACCTCAACATCATGTTTATACAAACCGAAGCAACGCCCAATCCCGCGACAATCAAGTTTTTACCCGGTCAGGATGTTCTGAAACAGGGAACTGCCGAGTTCACTAAGGTCGAAGAGGCGCAAGCCTCGCCTTTAGCGCAGCGCTTGTTTTCCTTGCAGGGCGTGGCGCAAATATTCCTCGCGAAAGATTTTGTATCTGTTTCAAAGTCAGATGACACTGACTGGAATATGCTGAAACCTATGGTTCTTGCGGCTTTGATGGAGCATTTTTCAACTGGGCAGCCTGTTGTTAATGAAGAATTCTATGACAAGGAAGCAGCCGCAGTTGAAGAGGATGAGATTTCAGCACAGATCCGTGAGCTAATTGATACGCGTGTTCGTCCGATGGTCGCAATGGATGGCGGTGATATCGAGTTTGAGAAGTTCGAGGACGGTGTTGTGCTGTTGAAAATGCGCGGTGCATGTGCGGGCTGTCCGAGTTCTACTATGACCCTTAAAGACGGTATCGAGAATATGCTGAAGCACTTTATTCCAGAGGTGGAAGAGGTTCGTCCTGTTGAGGCGTATTAACTTCGGTTTCTAAAGGTGCGCGGTGAAAGAGTAACCCTAGCCAGCGCCATGTTTCCTGATCATCATCATTCTTAGGTCCCTGCATTGTACAGTTCATGCGGATGCGCGTTTCGTTCAAGTAGTCATCTTCGGGGCGAATTTCTACGCGTTGTCCCAGACGTTCCAGATTTTGATCCTGTTTCCCGTCAACATAGCAGCTGATTGGGTTTTTCAAGCTTTCAGGGAGGGTGAAGCCGGCTTTGAATTTACTGTCCCCGAGTTTCATATCTTTAGGTTCAAGTTCACTAAAGGGAAGCGGTAGGGCGCGAGCGGCCATTCGAAAGCGGTCAATGCTGCCGAAATGTTCGGTCATGGAAAAGCGCGGAAGGGCAAAGCGATCGGTACCTGCATGTACGACGCCGGAATGCATGCCTACGGCGGCTTTGAATCCTTGTGTTCTGGCAATCTCCTGAAGTTCTGTCGAATATTCTCCGTAAGGGTAGGAGAGGAAGTCCGTTTCACGCTTGAAATATTCGCGATGATATTGGCGGGCGCGGTTGATGTTTTTCAAGATTTCCACTTTGTCCGCGTAGGCTGTGTGATCATAGACAGCCGGGAGTGACGCCAGCGTGACGGTGTTATTCGCCGCCAGTTTCTTTAAGGTTGCCCAATCCGTGAACTCAGCGTCTTTTCTATCCAGTGTGCTGCCCGCGTAAAAGACAGTGAAAGGAATGCGGGCTTTGGTTAATTTTGGAAAAGCATATTCGGCGGCGGATGCGTAAGCGCCGTCAAATGTCAGGACGATCGTGTTTTCCGGCAATCCACTATCGCTGTTTAAAGCGTCCAATGCCTTTTCCAGAGAGGTTACATGGTAATTACCGCTGAGGATTTCATTCACATGCTCGTCAAATTGCTGCTTGGTCAGGCTTTGGTCAGGCAGGCGGTCTTCGCCGATGCGGCTGTAAGCCAGAATGACGAATTTGTTTTTGTCCTCGGGAAGGAACGATTGGGCCCATACAGGCGTTGCAAACACACATAGCCATGTCATCAGTGCTAAAGATGCATATAAATTTTTGGGCATATAGATTATGTAGGGCAGAAATTTTTGAAAAGAAACGCTTTTTTTTCTGATCGGGTGGCTTAGTTTGAGTATTGATATATAAACCGACAAAGACAGGATGCTTTCATGACACAGATTAATGATGATGCTCTGGATGTTCTTTTCAGAGACGCACGCACATACAATAACTGGCAGGATAAGGATATTCCGGACAGTTTGTTGCACGAATTGCATGAGCTTGTGAAATTTGGCCCGACAAGCGCGAATTGCAGCCCGATGCGTGTGGTGTTTGTGAAGTCAGAAGACGCCAAGGCACGGCTGAAGCCGCATTTGGCAGAGGGTAACGTTGATAAGACTATGGGTGCGCCAGTGACGGCAATCATCGGAATGGATATGGAGTTTTATGAAGAGTTGCCAAAATTGTTTCCGCATACCGATGCGAAAAGCTGGTTTGAAGGTAATGATGATTTGATCGAAGAAACCGCGTTTCGGAATAGCTCTTTGCAGGGGGCGTACTTAATCTTGGCCGCGCGTGCACTGGGACTGGATTGCGGGCCGATGTCTGGTTTTGATACGGATGGGGTGAAGAACGAGTTTTTCCCCGACAGCACGGTGCAGCCTAACTTTATATGCAATCTGGGTTATGGTGATCCTGAAGGTTTATTCCCGCGAAGCCCTCGTTTTTCATTTGATGAGGCGAATAGCATCCTATAAAACGCCGTATGGCTGAATTTCAAAATATATTGGCATTGGATACTGCCTTGGGCGGCTGCACAGCGAGTGTGGTTATCGCTGAGAAAAGCTTTAGCCGTTCCGAGCAGATGCCGCGCGGACAGGCGGAACACCTTGTGCCGTTTGCGCAGGCGGCAATGCATGCATGCGATTTGGCGTTTGCGGAGCTGGATGCCGTTCTGTGTACGATTGGCCCGGGGGCGTTTACAGGCGTCCGTATTGGTATGTCTGCGGCTAGAGCGTTCGGTTTCGCGCATGATGTGCCCGTTTACGGTATTACAACGCTTGATGCTCTGGCTTTGAATTATAAGGGCGTAGAGGCTTTTGCCGTGATTTTGGAGACTAAGCGCAGTGATTACTATGTGCAGACTTTTGATGGCAACAAAGTGGCGGTCACCGAGCCTAAAGCTTTGGAGTATGATGAGGTTTTAGCGGTGTTAGAAGAGGGGCAGGTTTTGATCGGTGATGCGGTGGACAGGTTTGTCAGTGAAGGCGCGGACGGTTTTACGCCTGTAAAAGGATACGAAATGGTGGATATGGAGAATGTTGGGCAAAAATTTGTTCAAAACCCGCAGTCAGTATTTGTTTTAGACCCCGATCCTGTGTATTTACGGGGGGCGGATGTAAGCCAACCAAAAAATAAACCGCGCGTTCTTGCCAGTTAAGTAAAAATACAGAATTTTACTTCATTCTATTAATTGACTATTATTAAATTACAGCTATTTTAGCTTTTATTACTTCGAGAAAAGGAAATATTGATGTCCACACAGACCAGTCGCGATGATTTGCTTGCTTTCACAACCGAGATTGTGTCGGCGTATTTAGCGAATAATACGATGCCGAGTACTGAAATTCCCGGCGTTATCGAGCAGGTGTTCAAGACATTGGCGAATGTGAATACCGACGTGAATATGACCGTTGACCGTCCGCAGCCTGCTGTGCCGATCAAAAAGTCGATTACTCCGGACTATCTGATTTGTTTGGAAGACGGCAAGAAGCTGAAGATGCTTAAACGCCACCTGAAAACGGCTTACGGGATGTCGCCTGACGAGTATCGTGAGCGTTGGGGCTTGCCCGCAGATTATCCGATGGTTGCACCGAATTACGCAGAGCAGCGTAGTAAGTTGGCGAAAGATATTGGTCTGGGGACCCGCGGTAGAACTTAATTGCTCAGTTCTTCGCTGCGATGTTTTGCAGCCTCTAGAGTTTCATTCATAAGGGCTTGTGCCCGTCCATCCATCAATACGCGTAAAGCGGCGGCTGTTGTGCCGCCGGGGCTTGTGACGTTCTCTCGCAGTGTCGCGGCTGCGGTGGAGCTTTCATCCTCGGCTAAAGCGCCGGCGCCTATTACGGTTTGACGGGCGAGCGCCATAGAGAGATTTTCGGGTAGTCCGCATTCCACACCGGCCTTGGCGAGCATTTCAATAAGGTAGAATATATATGCGGGGCCACTGCCAGAGAGGGCTGTTACGGCGTCCATCATGGCTTCGTCATCGATCCATTCGAACTTCCCTGTTGTTTCGAGAAGCATTTTTGCGACTTGGCTTTTTTCCTGGCTTACATGGCTGTTGGCGACAGCGACAGTCATACCTTTGCCGATGGCGGCAGGGGTGTTGGGCATGGCACGGATGATTGGTTGTTCCGCGCCCAGATAAACCTCGAAAGATTCAATTGTCACTCCGGCAGCGATTGAAATTACGACGGCATCATCGGGAATATGTTTTGCGAGATTGTCACACATGCTCATCATCATCTGCGGTTTAACGGCAATCACAATAATGGTGGCTTTGCGCACATGTTCTGCGGCAGCGTTGAGGTCCGGGAATATTTCAATGCCTTCAGCGGGCGCTTTTTCTATCGCAGGGTCAACGATTGTGTATGTATTTTCAGGAGAGCTTTTGAGCCACCCTTGCAGCATGGCGCCGCCCATTTTGCCGCAGCCAATGAGGATTATGTGATCGTTATTACTCATGAGGATTAGGACTCGCCGACAGTATCCATTACAGCGAGTGACAAGACCTGATCATCGAGGTCGTTGGCGCTTGCTAGCAGGGCGAAGAGCGGGTAGTGGCGTTCACATTGCGCGAGTGCCACATCGACGAGGTTTTCTATCATGTCCATAACACTGGCGCGGGATGTTTGGGGGATGAGCGCGGTGTGACGGAAGCATGGCTTGCCCGTTACTTCAGGGATATCAAAATGGCCCATCCATAAATCTTCGTTCAGTTTCAGGATCGCTTTTTGAGCAGTGGGGCGGTTGCCCGGAGTGATGTCCTGATTTAACTGTGCGCAGAATTGAAGAGCGCTCATGTCTTGCTGCCAGATAAAGAAGAGCTTGTAGCTTCCTGTTTTTCCGCTGATATCGACGAGAAGTTCTTCGTCATTGATACGATCAAATTTCCAATTGTTTGCGCTCAGGACATCCTCGACCGTGTCGATTGGTGTGCCGTTGTATTCGTCTTCGATTGAATCAAGTTGTGAACGCATGTTGATTGTCCTCAGTGGTTACTTTTTCGACCCTGCGGTCTTTTTGGTGGTCTTTTTAGCGGTAGATTTTTTTGGCTTTGTTTTGGGTTTTTCGAGCGCGTCGAGGCGTTTTTGCAAAGCTTCGATTTGCATTTCCTGACGTTCGAAATCTTCGCGTGGAACGAGATCCAAACGGTCAGCCATATCATCAATATAGGATTTTATGTCTTCACGAATGTTCTGGCCGATTCCGGAGAAGACGCTGACTGTGCCGCCTGCGACGCGGGCAATGTCATCTATAACCTTCTCACGATGCTTGAACATCCGTAGTTTCTCCTGAAGTGATAAGTCGATTTAGGTATCATGGGTGTGCGGGCTTCGCAATAAATTTGCCGATTTTTTTGGTGTGGCTTTGTGGACAGCAAGCATGCGAAAAGGGTTTTCATTTAAAGCCAATGGTTTATAAAAATCTATATGTTCGAGTTTCCCAATATTGACCCTGTGGCCTTTTCAATCGGCCCGTTTGCGATTCGGTGGTACGCACTGGCGTATCTGGCCGGATTTTTAATTGGCTGGCGTTATGCCATGAAGTTAGCGGGTTTCGACCCGCAGACACGTCCGACCCCCAAAGACATCGATGATTTTTTGCCGTGGGTTATTGGCGGTGTAATTCTGGGCGGGCGTTTAGGGTATGTGCTGTTCTACCACTTTGATTACTACATGGATAATCCGGTCGATATCTTCAAGCTGTGGCATGGGGGAATGTCGTTTCATGGTGGTGCGCTCGGCGTTATTTTGATGTTATTGATCTGGCCGCATATCCACCGTATCCCGCATTTGCGGATCGCGGATATTGTCTGTGCGAGTGTGCCGATCGGCTTGTTCTTTGGCAGAATTGCGAACTTCATTAATGGTGAGCTCTATGGGCGGGTTACGACTTCGCCGCT
>CAZLTT010000004.1:0-34283 GCA_964562515.1 uncultured Micavibrio sp. | reverse complement strand
TCTTTTACAATGGGACAGCTGTTGAGTGTGCCGATGATTGTCGCAGGTATCGGGCTGATCATTTTCGCGCATGTGCGCTTTAAGCGATATCAGGAAAAATTGGCGGAAGAAGATGAGCACGCCGCTTGAGCAATTCGTAAAGAAACAGATTCAACACTCCGGTCCGCTTGAAATCGGGCAGTTCATGAATGTTGCGCTTGGTCATCCCGAGCACGGATATTACATGAAGCAGGACCCGTTAGGGTGGGAGGGGGACTTTACGACTGCGCCCGAGATTTCACAGTTATTTGGTGAGATGATGGGTGTGTGGGCCGCGGATGCATGGCTCGCGCTTAAAACACCAAAACGATTTGCTTTGTTGGAGTGTGGCCCGGGCCGCGGAACGTTGATGGCGGATTTACTGCGCGCGGTAAAACGTGTGCCGGGCTTTTTGGATGGTGCCGAGATACATCTGATGGAGATCAGTGAGCACTTAAAGGCCAAGCAACAGGATGCGTTGTCGCAATATGAGGTGACGTGGCACAAGACGCTTGAAACCGTGCCGAATGATTTACCGTTATTTGTGATTGGTAATGAATTTCTGGATGCTCTGCCGTTCAGGCAATTTATCTTTTTGAATGGAGTCTGGAAAGAACGTGTTGTCGCTCTGGATGGCGATGATCTGGTGTTCGGTGTGAAATCAGCCGGACCTATTGCCGCAAATTTTCCGGTCGCAGATCTGGATGATATCTATGAAGTTTCACCCGCCAGAGAGATGTTTGTTAAAGCGATAACACAGCGATTAAAGGCGCAGGGCGGGGCGGCTATTCTGGTTGATTATGGTTCAATCACCGGCGGTTTTGGCGATACGTTTCAGGCCGTGCGCGGGCATGAATATGTTGATGTCCTCAGCCATGTCGGTGATGCAGATTTAACAAGTCATGTTGATTTTTCTGCCCTGAAGCGTTGTGTCGGGCAATCGCCCGTACAGTTGACAACGCAGGGGGATTTTCTACGTGCTTTGGGGATAGTTATTCGTGCGGAGGTTCTGAAAAAACGTGCCAGTCGCGAGCAAGCTAAAAATCTGGAAAGTGGTTTGCAACGTCTCATTGATGTTAATGAGATGGGTGAATTGTTCAAAGTGATGTTGATAAGCGGATAGGTAATGACAACGACCATACATAAATTCTTTACACGCCAAGGCGGCGTAAGTTCCGGCATATACAAGAGTTTGAATTGCGGGCCCGGTTCCGGTGATGACCCAATGGCGGTAGAGGAAAATATCCGCCGCGCCTGCGCGGAGCTGCAATGTCTGGAAAGCCGTTTGATGCTGCTTCATCAGATTCACAGCGACGTGTGTTTGAATGTTGTGGATCCGTGGACGAGGAATGAACGTCCGCAAGGGGATGCTTTGGTTACCGATAAGGTTGGTATGGCAGTTGGCGTGCTGACCGCGGACTGTACACCTGTTCTGTTTCGGTGCTTAAAGGGCAATGGCGCGCCGATTGTGGGGGCGGCACATGCGGGTTGGAAAGGTGCGCTGGGTGGTGTTCTTGAGAACACGGTCGAGATGATGCGCTCACTGGGGGGTAGCGATATAGATGCCATGATCGGGCCATGTATCGGTCAGGCATCGTATGAGGTGACCAATGATTTTGCTACGCCATTTCTGGAGCGCGATGATGAAGCGGAGAAATTCTTTATGAGCGGGCAGAAGGAAGGGCACTTGCAGTTCGATATTGCAGGGTATTGTGCTTTCCGGTTGGCGAATGCGGGCGTAAGAAAGGTTGAAGTGATGGATCACGATACCTATGCGATGGAAGAACAATACTTTAGTTATCGTCGCACGACGCACCGAAAAGAAGAGGATTACGGACGGCAATTGTCAGCGATAATGATTGCTCCGTGAGGTTAAAGAGGTGATGGCCATAAAACTATGCTTGATTTTAGTATATTAGTTTTTCTATAGTGCCATCGTAAGGCGCATCCGTTGCGCAATTTTTGAATAAAAACAGAACTTTAGAGTTTGTTATGCCCATGAAGCTGATCGCCGGTAATTCCAACAAAGCCTTGTCCGAAGCGATATCAGCTTATTTGAACGTTCCTTTGACGCAAGCAAGTCTCAAGCGTTTCTCCGATATGGAGATTTTCGTTGAGATCATGGAAAATGTGCGCGGACAGGATTGTTTTTTCGTTCAATCAACGTCTTTTCCTGCCAATGACCACTTGATGGAGCTGTTGATCGCGATAGATGCGCTCAAGCGTGGTTCTGCGCGTCGTATTACAGCGGTCATCCCATATTTTGGTTATGCCCGTCAGGACCGGAAGACAGGCGGCCGTACGCCGATCTCCGCCAAATTGGTTGCGAATTTGATCACCGCGGCTGGTGCTGACCGTGTGTTGACGATGGAGCTGCATGCAGGGCAGATTCAGGGCTTTTTCGACATTCCTGTCGATAACATGGTCGTTGGTCCCGTGTTCGTTCCGCAAATTCAGGAAAAGTTCGAAGGCGAAGATTTGTGTATCGTGTCGCCCGATGTCGGCGGTGTTGTGCGTGCACGCGCGTTGGCCAAGCGTTTGAATGCCGATCTGGCGATTATCGATAAACGCCGCGAAGAAGCGGGTGTTTCCGAGGTTATGAACGTCATCGGGGAAGTTAAAGGCAAGGTTTGTATTCTGGTTGATGATATCGTCGATTCCGGCGGTACTCTTTGTAATGCCGCGCAGGCGTTGATGGATAACAAAGCCAAGGAAGTTCATGCCTATGTTGTGCATGGCGTTCTGTCCGGTTCGGCGATTGAGCGTGTCGAGAAATCCCCGCTGAAAAAGCTTGTGATTACCGATTCCATTGCCGCGACCGAAGAAATGCAGAAAGCGAAGAATATCGAGCAGCTTTCTGTGGCCTCCCTTATGGGCGAGGCGTTGCGCCGTATTAACGAAGAGCGCTCTATCTCCGCGCTATTCAAATAGCCCTTAAAACCCACATTTTTCTTGAAAATACCGTCTAAATCTGCTTTTTAGGCGCATAACTGAAACCGGCCCACACCAAGCACCCCTGGAGGCGGGCCATTTTAAAAGGAAAATGCTATGTCTAAGAACTATGCTATGACAGCGGCAGCAAGAGACCGAGCCGGCAAGGGGGTCGCTCGTGCACTACGCCGTGAGGGCCGTATTCCGGCCGTTATCTATGGTGACAACAAAGAGCCCCTAACTATCTCTTTGGTCGCTAATGATGCCAATGTTGAATATAACCGCGGTCAGATGTACACAAAATTGTGTGATCTGGAAGTGGATGGCGATAAGCACCTTGTGCTTGCCCGTGATGTTCAATTGCACCCTGTGACAGACAATGTGTTGCACATTGACTTTCTTCGCGTGAACAAGAAGACAAAAATCGTTGTGGACGTTCCTGTCCAGTTTATCAACGAAGACAAGTCTCCTGGTCTGGACGAGAAGGGTATTTTGAACGTTGTACGTTACACAGTTGAGCTTCGCTGTTCTGCGATTGCTATTCCGGATGTGATTGAAGTTAATCTGGAAGGCAAAGAGCAAGGCGACTCCGTTAACATCTCTGACGCTACATTGCCGGAAGGCGTTAAGCCTGTGATTGATGATCGTGACTTCACGATTGCCACAATCATGGCTCCACGTAAGATGGAAGAGCCAGAACCTGTTGAAGGTGAAGAAGGTGCCGAGGGTGAAGCAGCCGAAGGTGCCGAGGGCGCTGAAGGTGAAGCAGCCGAAGGTGGTGAAGAGAAAGCCGAAGGCGGCGAAGAGTAATCTTCCGCTTATAAGTTTTAAGAAGCGCGGGGGCTATTTCTCCCGCGCTTTTTCTTTGTGAATCCGTATACTGTGATTCATGTTTTCATTCCTAAAACCTAAGAAACGCGAAAATATGTGGTTATTAGTAGGGCTTGGTAATCCCGGAGATAAATATGCAGGTAACCGCCATAACATTGGATTTATGGTGGTTGATCGTATTGCAGAAGATAATGGCTTTACGGGCTTTAAGGATAAGTTTCAGGGGCAGTATACGGAAGGACGTCTAGGCGGCCAGAAGGTGATGCTGTTGAAGCCGCAAACATATATGAATGAGTCCGGGCAGAGTGTTGGTAAGGCCGCGAAGTTTTATAAGATCCCTCCTGAAAAGGTGATTGTTTTTCATGACGAGCTTGATCTTGACCCCTTTAAGGTTCGGTTGAAGACCGGAGGCGGCGCTGCGGGGCATAACGGTTTGAAATCCATTAAGGCCCATTTGGGGACACCGGATTTTGTTCGTGTGCGTCTTGGTATTGGTCATCCCGGTTCAAAAGATAAGGTTAGCCCTTATGTGTTGAATGATTTCGCAAAGGCGGAGCAAGATATGCTTGAACGCTGTGTTGACGGGGCTAGCCGCTATATTGACCTCTTGATTAGCGATAAGGGTGATGATTATATGACCCGCGTTGCGGAAAACATAAAAGGATAAATACAGATGAGTTTTAATTGCGGAATTGTAGGTTTGCCGAATGTCGGAAAGTCGACCTTGTTTAATGCGTTGACCGCTACAGCGGCGGCACAAGCCGCGAACTTCCCGTTTTGTACGATCGAACCGAATGTCGGGAAAGTCGCTGTTCCGGATGCGCGGCTTACCGAAATCGCAGGTATTGCAGGTTCGGAAAAGGTTGTGCCTGCGCAGCTTGAATTTGTCGATATCGCCGGTTTGGTTAAAGGTGCTTCGAAGGGTGAGGGGCTTGGTAACCAGTTTTTGGCCAATATCCGTGAAACCGATGCGATCATTCACGTGCTGCGCTGTTTTGAAGACGGCGATATTACGCATGTTGAAGGTTCGATTGATCCGATCCGTGACTCAGAAGTGATCGAGACCGAGCTGATGTTGGCTGATCTGGAGAGCTTGGAAAAACAGATAGCGAATATCGGTAAAAAAGCCCGCAGCGGTGATAAAGACCTTAAGGTTCAGTTGGATGTTGCCGAGCGTGTGAAAGCAGCTTTGGAAGAGGGTAAGCCAGCCCGTACTGTTGAGGCGGCTAATGAAGACGAGGCAAAGCAGTATAAGGCCCTGCAGTTGTTGACGGCAAAACCGATCCTCTATGTTTGCAATGTAAATGAAGAGGAAGCCGCGACAGGAAATGAGTGGACCGCCAAGGTTGAGGCGATGGCGAAGGAGCAAAACGCAGAGGTCGTTGTGATTTGCGCGTCGATTGAGTCTGAAATTGCGCAGCTGGATACTGAAGAGGAAAAGAAAGAATTTCTTGAGACGCTCGGCTTGAGCGAACCCGGCTTGGACCGTATTATCAAGGCAGGGTTCAAGCTTTTAGGTTTGCAGACATACTTTACCGCAGGGCCGAAGGAATCCCGTGCGTGGACAGTTAAGGTCGGAGCCAAAGCGCCGGAGGCCGCAGGCGTCATTCATACTGATTTCCAAAAAGGCTTTATTAAAGCCGAGGTTATTGATTTTGCGGATTACACGTCCCTAAAAGGGGAGCAGGGCGCAAAGGATGCCGGGAAGATGCGTCAGGAAGGCAAAGAGTATGTTGTTAAAGACGGTGATGTCATTCTGTTCCGTTTCAACGTTTAATCTTCTGCCTTTATAAAATTCAGATAAAAAAAAGACCACACCCTCTTACCGATGTGATCTCTAGTTGGTGTTTGCCCGAGGGTATGTTCGGGCCGGTAACTGTTTAGCTCAGCGGTGTGGCGACTGTCATAGTTGGGCCTCTTGCATCTCTTGTCGGTGCGAGGTCCGGTTGACCGGTAATGTCGCCGCGGTTTTCCGCGAATTGAGCTTCGTATTCTGCTTTTGCCTCAAGGAGCTGCTCGTAAGCGCTGATCGCTTTTTCAAGGTTTGCCGCGTCGTCGCGAGACAATGTACCTTCGGATGCTTGCAGCATCAGGTTGTAAATGCGGTTGTGGAGGTCTTCCTCAACATCAATCAAGCTTTCGAACTTATCTGTAAGGTCTTCTTCGGAAAGGTTGTCGAGTTCGGATTCTGTTAGGTCGTATTTGTCTACACGACGCTCAAGCTTGCTAATGCCTGCTGTTGTTAACCACATCCAGCCAATGTCTTCGCGGCCATGAACAAGGTCAGCGTTTTCAGCTTGGTTCAGGAAGCTTTGTAGAGCGTCTCTGTTGATGCGGCCATCGCTGCCGATAGCTCCTCTGACGGCGTCGCGTGTGCGCTCCCAGTCAAAAGTCTGTTGTTTTTGGACGGCACGATCGTTGAGTGGGCCGGCATTTTCCCAGAGTGTGGCTTCCAGTTCATCGATTGATCTCAGGTCGTCTCTGAGCAGGCGTAGTTCGTCGAATTCAGCGTTGCTGAGTTTGCCGCGACTTGCTTCGTAGAGCAGGTTCTGGATACGGTCTTCAACTTCTTCACGTGTGTTTGTCAGGTCTCTTTGCAGGTCGCGAATTTCTTCGTGGCTCAAGTGTGAGATTTGTAGAACAGCGTTTTCACCTTCGCCGAAACTGATTTTTTCACGGATTTCGTTGATATCTGCACGCCAGTCGTCCTGGTTGTTCCACCAGCCCTGAACTTGCCATGTGTTGTCGATGTTGTTTGCAACGTGCGCGAATTCACCTCTGAGGCGTCTTTCTACGTCATCTGCGCTTGTGGCTCCATCGAGCAGGGCATCCAGTTGGCTGTGACGCTCTGTATCATATGCCGTTGCCAATTCTTCACGCGCCGCGCTTAGTTGCTCTTGAAGCTGGCGGTTGGTTACCCAGAACTGGATGTTCTGGTGGTCTGCACTGTTGCCGGCATTCATTTCTTCTTCAGTCATGATGCCGTCGCCATTTGCGTCTACTGCATGCCAGCTAGGAAGGGCCAATTGTGCGAGCGTTACTTCTGCGCTTTGCAAATCAATGAGGTGATCTTCCATGTCCTCAAGCAATTCTTTGTACTCTGCCAGTTCTGCCTGTGAGAGGTTACCTTCGGCAAGGCGTGCTTTGTATTCTTCGACTTGGGCCAAGATATCGCGTGTTTCAGCGACCATGCCGTCATTGAACCAGCTGCCGTTATAAACGATGTTGTTGAAACGACGACCAGCCCAGTTTTCAACGCCTGTATAGGCGACAGCTGTTACACCCGCTAGTGTACCGACAACTGTACCGACAACGCCGCCGACTGCCGTACCGGCAACGGGTACTACGCTACCGATACCTGCACCGATACCCATTCCGCCAAGAGCGAAGGCGCCTACGGTTGCTGCACCACCGGCGGCCTGACCGTCTTTGTTTGCCATATGGATACCGACTTCGACACCTGTCGAGACCACAACGGCAACACCACCGGATCTCAGAACTTTTGAGGCTGTTCCACCGAAGTGGGCTGAGTTGTAAGCAATGTCGTCAACGGCAAGGCCGATATCAATTGCAGCCGCACCTAGTCTTGCGTTTCTTTCCCAAGCCTGATCGCTCTCTGCGAAGGCGTAATATGTACTGAATGCTGCGGCACCACCGGAGATGTAGCGGCCGTCGATCATGTGCAGTCCCAAGCGGGCTGTTTCATCAATGTCATCGACGACTGTTAGTGCCGTGCCGGGCTCAATAACCGCTACAGAACGGTTTTGGCCTTCTACAACCGCTGTTGAACCTGGGTCTGTAGTGATGATTTCTCTACCATCGCTTAACGGAATAATTTCTTTGCCTGTTGTAACTCGCCCCTCGGCATCTGCGCCTGTGCCTGCTGCATCGCGAACAGTTGCACTTTCCGGATCAACAGGTGTTGTGCGTGCTCTTGTCTCCGGGTCTGTGGTGCCTGCGTTTCTGGCTTTGATGTCAGCGGCTCTTTCGGCTTCAAATTGCGCGCCATATCTTGCGAGCTCCTCGTCTGTGAGGTTGTATCTCGCGTTGATTGCATCTGCGCCTCTGCGTCCTGCCGCTCTTTCTGCTTCGGTAGCACCTCTTTCTGCTAGTTTGAGTGCACCGTAACCGCGAATGATGTCTCTTCTGGCTCTTTCGGTATTGATATGAGCAGGGACGACTGTTGCGCTGCCGCGGCCTTCGTAATTGATGATATCGGTTCCCGGGCGAACAACGATGTCCGTGCCGGGTACTGTAATTCTTCTCATGCGAGGAGGCATCGCTACAGCGCTTGCAACTGCTCCCAAATTCTCCCAGTCCGGCTCGGCTTCTACTTCGTTGGTCGGCTCGGCTTCAGGACGTGCATCAGGGTCACCAGTACCCGGGCCGTCCGGACCGTCCGGTGTGTCGTTGTTTGCTGCGTTAAATTCCGGCGCGATACGACGATCTTTCAAGCCCGGCAGATAGTGATTGTTTCTGAGGTCGCGGTAATGGCTCAGACGAAGGTCCATCATGTACATGTACATTGACGGGCGGTTTAGTGCCTCGATACCTGCATCGAGTGTTGCAACATGGTTTGTGCCTTCTGCTGCGTCGATTTCTGCCAAACGCTGTCTGGCTTCGTCATATGTCAGGTTGAAATTAACTCTGTTTTCGCCGCCTCTGAACAGTGTGCGGTGTGCACCATTCGGGAACATGTCATCCAAGCGAGACTTGTTGTACTGCATGAACATATGCAGCAATTCGTCCGGCCCGGGTTCACCGTAGCGGCCGTTCCATGTGTCTGGTGTGTTGTCGTCGACTTCACCGTTACGGAACCACGTGTAGTTTGCGAGGAATGGCTCGTAGAAGTTCTGCACCATGCGCTGATATGTGGCGTTATTCCACAAGTCGGCAGGTGGGTTTCTGAAAACTTCGTCAAGAATTTCTCTTCTTTCAGCTGTTGTGTAAGCCGCAGGATCGTTGATGTTAGGGATGCCTGTTACTTCTGCTAACTCGTCGTTTGTGAAGTAACGCATGCCGTAAGCACCGGATGGCACTTGGCCTGACTGGCGGTGCTCATCGATGAGTGCGCGGATAGAAGGATTGCTGAGGTCAGGACGTTCGAACGCCTTGAATACGAGGCGAACATCACGATCGTCCGGGTTGAACTCTCCGTCAGCCATTGCACGGGAGACGAGGTCCAAAACATCCATGTTGTTTGTGATGAGCTGTCTTTGTGCTTCCGTGCTCATCGCGGCAACCATCTCTTCGGTCAAGTCACTGCCGAGGTGCTCGCGGAATCTTTCTTGATCTGCTTCGGACATAGAAGCCAGATCAGCGTTTTCGAGTTTGAGGTCACCGAGAGTTGTGATCGCACGAAGGTCGAATTGATGGCGAACAAATTCGTATACCTGCTCACGTGTAACTGTCTGTGGGATGACGCCTTCGGCATCGGCAAAATATTTGTGAAGGGCCGCGACCTGATGTTCGGATCCTTCGCGTGTGTCTTCCAGTACTGCAAGGGCTACGCTTTGCCCGTTATGCATTTGCTTGAGGATTTCATAGCCGTTACGAGACAGGATGTTGTCACGTACATGCGGTGTTTGGTCACGGAGCGCTTGGTGCCCTCTGTTTACATCGCTACCGGAGAGGTAACGCAACAGGTTGTATACGGCACTGGATTCGCCTGCGCCTTGAACGAGGCCCAATGTGTCGGCACCGTTAGCAAAGCCGTTCAGGTTTAGTGCAAATAGTCCTGTTACAAAAACATCAAGATCAGCGTCGTTACCACGTGCTTCTTTCAGTTTTCTGAAAATCTCGGAGTTGCGGAATTGATCTTCGGTCAGGCTGCTGTCTGACAGAGCAAGGCGAAGCTCGTCTTCGAGTGCAGGGGCGACGCTCTCCGGAATGCTTTCAAAGAAAGATTCGATGCTTGTGTCACGCTCACGCAGGGCTTCGTCTGATTTTTCGAAGACCCAACCCATGAAGGCCGCAGCCGCAGGGTGTACGGAGTTGATCTGACCGTTTTCATCGCGAACATGAATACCCTGTGAGATATGGCCAACAGCAGGGCTGTCTTTATATGTCGCAGTTGCACCTTCTTCCAGAACGGCAGTTACGTAAGGGAAGTCGGGGTCATCGTTAACGTATGAGTGATCTTCCACAAAGTCGCCAGTGACTTCCACTTCGAAGATGTAGCCCTCTTCATTGAAGGCGTAGTATTTGTTCTGACCGTCAGCGCCTTTTTCAACGATGATGCGGGAGATGTTATCTCCGTGGAAGTCTTCGCCGAAGCTGTCAAAAGCATTTGTTACAAGGTCATTAATCTCGTGACGTGTTCTGTGGTCCAGGAATTGATCAGGGTCCCAGTCACGCTCTGAGGCGTCGTAGTCGCTACGATTGTCAAAGGCGCGTTCAACAGCATAAGTCGCATAACGAATTTCAGGGGAGAACAGGGCCATGATTTCAGCCGGTGTCATTTGCGGTGCTTCGCCGCCCGGCGCTGTCGGGTTGTTTCCTCTAATACGTGTGATGGCTTCTCTGGCTAACGGATCGATAGCTGCGCGCTGATCGTCGCTCAGAAGTAAGCCGGCTGATGCTAATGAGTAAGCTGCGTAAACAACGTTTTGCTGTGCCTCGGGCAGGATGCCTGCTTGAAGTACAACTTGATATTTTGCAAGTGTGTTTGGAGCAGCGGCGATCTGTGCTTTGACAGCATCAGCAACAGTATCGCTCGCGGCGATAGATTCCAGTATTGGCGCGGCGAGACGATCAGCCTGAACAAAAGCGGTTGCGTAAGCATTGATAAAATCTGTGCTTGTTACGTCATACGGGTTCGCGGCAAAGTCAAAGTCAGGAAGGTTACCCAATGTCTGGGCTTGGTCCAGATCGCTAACAATTTTACGCAGGTTAAGTGCGCCAGCGGCTGCTACTGCTTCCATGGGATCGGCAGGGATTTCAGCATCGTCGCCCAAAACGGTCTTAATCAGTGTGTAAGAGTCAATGACGCCGCCTATAGCGTTTGTTTGTGCGAAAAGACCCAGGTTGTTTTGTACAAGTTCACTTTGGCCAATTGTTTCAACAGCCGCGTATGCTTTCAGGAAAGCCGCACTTTGTAGTGTAGCGTCAGCAGGAAGCGCGGCACCTATAAGAAGTGTTTGTTTTTGCTCGTCGCTGATAGGAAGCGCTTGTATTTGGGCGTTGATCGCATCTCTGTTGGTGTTGATCCAGCCAACGATGGCAGGTACTGAAGCTTCAGCAGCTGCTAGGGCTGTGTTTACGTCAACTTCTGTTGGTGCTGCCGGGCCTTCCGGGGCTTCCGGTGCGGCTGCTCCTACGATTGTTCTGAAGCTTTCGTTAGAAGCTGCGAAAGCCTCAAACTCAGCCATTGTAAGATTGCGGTAGTTACTTGTGCTGCCGTTGTTCCCCTCAGGGTGGTAGCAATATAGAGAAATTTGAAGTGCGCGGATTTGGTCGGCGTTCAGGCCTTGTGTTTCGCGCTCGTAAGCGGCTGCAGGATCGCTGGAACGCAAAATACGCTGAGCCTTTGACGCAGCGGGCATATAACCAAGTCTGTTCCAGGTATCTCTGAGGTCAGCCATTTAGCGCCTCCTCAAATGAAGAGGAGGGGTGGCCGATAGAAACAAATGTGTTGCCATAAAGAATGTTTATGACAAATGCATTTCTTCTTACATTTTGTTTGGTGATTGCCATTTATACCCTCTAACTAAACACCGCAGTTTTATTATGTTTTTTGTTTTACTTTTTTATTTATTAAACACAGGGTACGCGAATTTTTCATCAAAGTCAAATTTTTGTTGTTTATCAGTATGTTAACGATTTGTTAACTTTTTCAGATACGGCTTTAAAGGTGTGGTTAAGGAGTGCACGCCCAACCAAAAGCAGGGTAAAAGCGTGTTTTCACGCAATAATATTGCGCGATAAAACTTATGTTTTTCAGAGGGTTGGTTTGATCAGGCTTGTTTTTTAACCGGCTCTGTGCGGCCGTTAACCAGATCCTCGTAAGCCGTGCGTAAGCTGCGTGTGATAGGGCCTACGCTGTATTCGATCTCATCGATTTTGCCAACGGCTGTAACTTCGGCAGCAGTACCAGTCAGGAAAATTTCTTCAAAAGATTCGAGTTCTTCGGGCTTAATGCGTCGTTCTTCGACCTTAATACCCATATCATTGGCTAAACCGATGACTGTGCGGCGTGTAATACCGTCCAAAAAGCGGTCTGCGGTCGGTGTGTGTAATGCGCCGTCTCTGATGGCAAACAGGTTTGCACCGGTAGATTCAGCAACATAGCCTTCGTGATCAAGCATGAGCGCGTCGGTAAACCCGTCCTTTTTGACCTCGGCCTTAACCATACAGCTTAAATTATACAGCGATGCAGTTTTTGCCGCTGTCGGAGCTGTGTTCGGCGCGGGTTTGCGCCATGGCGATGTTTTCAGTGAAATGCCTTTTTCGCGGATATCAGGGTCAAAATAGCTGCCCCAGTCCCATGCGGCGACGGCAACATGCGTTTCGGTACCCGTAACATCAATACCCATTTGTTCAGCGCCACGCCAAGCAGCGGCACGGATGTAGGCATTTTCAAGGTTGTTCGCCTTTAACACTTCCATTTTGACCTTTTCCAACTCGTCGATGGTCATTGTCATGTCCATATGGATGATTTCAGCGGAGTGAAACAGGCGCTCGGAATGCTCACGGCTTTTGAAAATTTGACCGTTATAGGCGCGTTCGCCTTCAAACACCTGTGTGCCGTAGTGTAGGGCATGGGTGAGGAAGTGCAGCTTTGCTTCTTTCCATGGCAGCATTTCGCCGTCCATCCAGATAAAGCCTTCGCGTTCGTCAAACGGTATTAAAGCCATTGCTTTACGTTGTCCTTGTCATTCAGTAGGTTTTAAGGTCTTACTACGTATAAAGCGGAAGACTAGGACTTGTAAAGCGCGATGACAGCGGAAACTACAGAAGAATACCATGATTATGAATCCCGCCCGCATGTGATGGTGGTTGATGACGATCGCCGTATTCGCGATTTGTTAGCGCGCTTCCTGACCGAGCAGGGTTTTGTTGTGCTACAGGCGGGTGATGCGGCGGAGGCCGAAGAGTTACTGAAAAGCTTTGATGTCGATGTTCTGGTCGTGGATGTAATGATGCCCGGGCAGGATGGCGTTGAGTTTACGCGCAGTTTCAGGGCGCGAGAACAGACGCCGATAGTTTTGCTGACTGCGCTGGGCGAGACGGAAGACCGGATTAAAGGTTTAGAAGCGGGTGCAGATGATTACCTTCCCAAACCGTTCGAGCCGAAAGAGCTGGTGTTAAGGTTGAATGCGATTTTAAAACGCACAGCCAAGCCGGAGAAGAAGAGTGAGCCGTTCCGCATGGGTGAATGGGTTTTTGATCCTGAAGTGGATGTTTTAACATCCGCGAGCGAGACGACGAGCCTTACAGATGCGGAATCCACATTGCTTAAAGTGTTGGGTCGTTTTTCGGGCGAAGTTTTATCGCGCGAAAAGCTGGCCAAGCTTTGCGGTGTTGATGCGGGAGAGCGAACAATTGATGTTCAGGTGACACGCTTGCGCCGTAAAATCGAAGAAGACAGTAAAAATCCACGTTATTTGCAGACGGTTCGCGGCAAGGGGTATTTGTTGCGCACGGAGGCTGTATAGATGGGGCAGGGGCTTTCTATCAAGAAATTCTTACCGCGCACATTGTTCGGGCGCTCGTTGCTTATTTTGGTAACACCTGTGGTGTTGATCCAGATCATTACCACGTTCGTGTTTTTTGACCGTCACTGGAGCAAGATGAGCACGCGCCTTGCGTTTGCTGTTGCGGGAGAGATTGCAGTCGTCACGACCGCTCTGAATGAAGGGCAGTCTGCTGAAAAAATCGAAAATATTGTGCGGTATGCCAAGCGACATTTGAACATGGATATCGAGTTTAAGCCCGATATGACATTACCGGAAGCGGATGAGTTTTCGGGGCTGCAAATTTGGGAGAGTGTCGTTGCAGCGAAGGTTACGCATGAATTGGAACGCCAACTTTCAGAAGATTTTACGGTGCATGCCGACTTTTCGAAAAAAGAAGTCGTCGTGTTTGTCGAGTTAGAAGGCGGGGTTTTGAGCGTAGAGTTTCCGCAAAACCGTCTGTTTTCGTCTTCCGGGTATGTGTTTCTGCTTTGGGTGTTTGCTACATCCGTCCTTTTGTTGGTCATCGCGATCATTTTTATGCGTAACCAAATACGACCTATACGTAAGCTTGCGGTTGCTGCGGACCGTTTTGGTAAGGGGCGGGAGACACCTTTTTTTAAGCCTGAAGGGGCGCGTGAAGTTCGTCAGGCAGGTGCGGCATTTTTAGACATGCGGCGCAGAATTGAACGACAAGTTTCACAGAGAACAGAGATGCTTGCGGGTGTGTCTCACGATCTTCGGACACCTTTGACGCGTCTGAAGCTGCAGATCGAGATGTTGTCGAAGGATGCGGATAAAGCCGCAATGAGTGAAGATATTCAGGAAATGGAGCGGATGATCCATGGATACCTCGATTTTGTTCGTGGTGACGGCGAAGAGGAATTCGAAAATGTCAGTATCCATGATGTGTTCGCAAAATTACGTGATGCGAAACGACCTCAGAATATCGAGATTAATCTGGATATTCCCGAAGAGTTAGCTGTTGAAGCGAGGCCGCTCGCGTTCGAACGCGCTATGGGGAATTTGATTAACAATGCTGCGAAATATGCAGACGGAATTTGGGTGAAGTCGTTTTTGAGTGATGAGAAAGTTCAAATCCAAGTCGAGGATAATGGGCCGGGCATTCCGGAGGAGTTTTTCGAAGAGGTGTTTAAGCCGTTCACCCGCGTTGATACGTCACGCAATATGGAGACCGGTGGCGTAGGGCTTGGGCTTGCCATTGTGATGGATATTGTGCACTCACACGGCGGTAAGATCTGGCTTGAAAAAAGCACGCATGGTGGTTTGTGCGTTATTGTGCGGATGCCGCTTTAAAACAGGCGTCCGCCTTTCGGTATATTCAGATCAGGGCTGAATAGAACTACTTCACCATTTTCATCAGGGAAGCCGAGTGTTAAGACCTCTGACATGACCGGACCTATTTGACGCGGCGGAAAATTCACAACGGCCGCTACTTGTTTATTCAACAATGTTTCTTTGGTGTAGTGCACAGTGATTTGTGCGGATGATTTTTTGACGCCGATTTCTTCGCCAAAATCGATTTTTAATTTATATGCGGGCTTGCGTGCTTCGGGGAAGTCTTCGACCTCTATGATTGTGCCGACGCGGATGTCGACTTTTAGAAAGTCATCAAATTGGATTTGTTCTGTGCTCATAGGTCATAGATAGCAAAAAAGGGCCGTTTTGCAACGACCCTTTTAAATAAAAACTTTTGGATTTAAGCGGCCTTTTTCTTCGGCTTTTCCATTGCTTCTTTGACTTCATTCAATGTCGCCTTAACGCGTTTGTTGATGACGTCGTTTGCATCCTTGTTGGACTTGTTCAGAAGCTCCGAGATTTCGTTCATGTTTTTGATGCTTTTTTCATACACGGATTTTACGAGTTCTGCGTTCTTCGCAATTTTCTCTTCCGGTGTACCTTCGCTCATCATTTCCTTTGCCATGCGGGCGTTGTCTTCAACAATCTGGGACAAGATTGTGCTTTGGCGTTGTGCCAGTTTTTGCATGTTGTCCATTGTGATTTGTTGGGCATCCGAAAGCGCCTGAACATTTTTGCGCTGTGTTTCCATGATACCTTGAACATCGAAAGGCATGGATTGGTATCCTTCGAAGAATTTTGAAAAGTCGTTTTGTGAGAAAAACTCACCGAATGGGTTTTGTTTAGACATTGTGATCATCCTTATTGCCGAGGTTTGTTGTATCGCAGCATAATGTCTTTGTAACATAGCTTGTGATGCCTGTTAAAGCTTTATTTTCTGCGGCTGTTGTCCAAATTTGATTGTCTTATTTAGTGCTCCCTAATGTGTAAGAAAAAGCAATATTTTAGCGCTTTGTTAACGGTTTTGAGGCACTGTTATTCTGTGGGGCAGAATCTTTTTTCTGCATATATTTTGACTGCGTAAGCCTTCTGCATGTTCTGTGTGGGAGGGTTTCGGACGTTAACTCTTTAGGGATTTCTCATGGCCTTATCTATGGGCAGCAAAAACAAAAATCAGGATATTATCGATGGCGATGATATGAACGCTGTTCCTGCGCGACCGCCATATTTGGTTAAGGCTGTTCTGCTTGTTGTCGGGCTGCTTATCTCCCTTGTGATCTTTTTTATATTGAATACGTTCATCGGTAGCCTGATCGAACAAGAGCAGGAACGGACATCACAGGATTTTGTTGAGGGCATTGTTGCTGACTTTAATGGACTTGGGCGACCGCTGCATTCCTTGAGTGAGTTGGTGGCGCTGAGCGCGGATGTTAATGACGCCGATGCGTTAGCGGCAATTGTTAGTGCAGAGGACGAGAAGTACAAACATTACGACCAGATTATCTGGTTCTACAAGAATGATGCGGGTAAATGGGCGTTCAGTAACCTGTTAACCCCGAGTGATGCGAATGAATTTGCGAAGCGCAATCAGCTTAAGCCGAGTGGCGAATTTTTGAAGCTGATGTTGGAGCAGGGCGTTCATAAGGCATCTGACGGGGCTATGCCTATCGATGGTATTAATTTTAAGTCTGAGGTTTTGAGGCAGTCCCCAAGAGTGGCGACACGTCCTTTGGCATTGGCCAAGGCGGTTACAGGCGGTGATGGTCACAAGGGGTTCCTGCTCGGTGTTATTGATGTGACGGGGCAGTATGACGATGGTTGGATCGGTCGTCATGGACATGTCGCGATGATGCGCATCCATGATATTCAAGCGAATAAGGCCTTGTACGAGTTTGACCGCTTTCCGAACGAGCCAGCGGCTTCATCGCAGGAGCGAGAGGTATACGAGTTTCCATTTGGTGGCCGAACGTTAGAAGTGTCCGGCGTGTTTGCAACAGATACCCGTACCGGGTTCTTAAGCAGTATTCCTTATCTTGCGGCCTTGCTTGGTGCATTGTTGAGCGCGTTGGCTGCGTTTTTCGTGCATACGCATGAGCGCCAGAATGAAATCCTGACAGAGATGAATGAAGTTCTGGAGGAGAAGAATTTCGCGCTGAAGAACGAGGCGGAGGAGCGTGAGCGTCTTAACCGTTCTATGCAGCAAACCGAGCTTAAGACCCGCGCGGTTATTGATGCCGTTAACGATATTATTTTTGAAGCGGATAACCATGGCCAAATTGTGTTCTTGAACAAGGCGTGGCAGGCGTATACGGGCTTTGAGGTTGAGCAAAGCAAGGGACTGCACCTTAAACAGCTTATTCATCAGGATGATCAGGAGCAGCTTTCGGTCGATTTCAGAGCGCTCATCAGTGATGAAAAGAACTCCATGCGTATGTATACGCAAATTCGTAACGCCGACGGTTCTTTTAAGCCGGTCGAGCTGGTGATGAAGAAGGTCATACAGGAGGGCGAGCGCCCGCGCGTGATCGGTACTTTCACAGATATTGAAGAGCGCCGTCGTGCCGAACGCGCGTTAAGTGATGCGGAGAAGAAATATAGAAGTATTGTTGAGAACGCGGCCGGCGGAATTTTCCAACTTACGGCCGAAGGTGTTTACCTCAGTGTAAACCCAGCCTTTGCGCGTATCTTGAAATATGAAAGTCCGGATCATGTGCTCAAGGAAGTTAAGAATGCTCATGAGCAGGTTTATATGGACTTTACGGGGCGTCAGGCTTTTTACCAGAAGCTGCATTCCTCAGGCGATATTCTGCATCAGGAGGTGCAAATCCGCTCCCGTGAAGGGAACATGATTTGGGTGCGTGAAAGTGTGCGTGCCGTTAAGGATGAAAGCGGTCAGCTCTTATTCTTCGAGGGTAGTATCGAGGATATTACCGAGCGTCGCGAGTCGGAAAGAGCGATCCGTGAAGCCAAGATGAGTTCCGATCTGGCGAACCGCGCGAAATCCGAATTTATTTCAAATATGAGTCATGAGCTACGAACACCTCTGAACTCCATTATCGGGTTTTCGGAGATGATCAAGAACGAAGTGTTTGGCACGATTGAACAGCGCAGCTATTGGGAGTATGCGCGGGATATTCACGATAGCGGTCAGAAGCTGTTGCGCGTGATTAACGAGATTCTGGATATTTCCAAGATCGAAGCGGGTGAGCGCCAGTTGAATGAAGGCGTTGTGAAGATCAAAGATGTTATTAACGCGGCTGAAGACCTGCTTGATGTGAAGATTGATAATACGAAGCTGACGATTACTAAATCACTCGAGAATTTGCCGGATATTGTTGGTGAAGAGCTCGCCGTGAAGCAAATTATGCTCAACATCCTGTCGAATGCGGTGAAGTTTACGCCGGAGGGCGGGCGCGTGACGATTTCCGGTCATGTTGCCAAGGACGGCCGCTTGCACATCTCGATTACGGATACCGGTATTGGTTTGGATGAATATGAAATTGATAAGGCGCTTTCGCCATTCGGGCAGATTGATAACGAATTATCCCGAAGCGGATCGGGCACAGGCTTAGGCCTTACGCTCGTTGATGCTCTTATCAAGCTGCATGGCGGTGATTTTGAGCTGATCTCTCAAAAAGGTATCGGGACAACGGCCAACATTATTTTCCCATCCGAGCGTGTTGTTCAAAAAGAAAAAGAAGACAAGCCTGTGTTCCATGAACCTGATACAACAGGTGAAGTTTAGGTCGTGTTACAAACGTCCTATAGACAGCAAATCATCTTCCGATAAATCGTTTTCCAAAACGCGTCGAGCCGTATCGTAGGAGTATCCCGCTCTGGCTAAGCGTGCGAGCTCTTTCTGTGAGTCAAAATCTTCTGATGTTCTATACGGGCCTAAACGTTTTTTACGTGCGAAGATTAGTGCGGATTCAAACTCTATTTCGGCCGCGGTTTTATTGTGATCGTCACTGTAGTCGGCAAGCATTTGTTCAATAATATCAGAGCTTACACCTTTGCTTCTTAAGTAAGTTTGGATGGCTCTTACGGACTTACCCTGGCGGCGTTTTGCATTAATGATCGAGCGTGTATAGGTTCCGTCGTCCAACAAGCCAACGCGGATGAATTTTTCAATCAGTTCATTGAGTTGATTTTGGCAATCTCCGATTTTTTGTTCGGTGTGCTCGCGGCATGAGCGTTGAATTTTTCGCATCATAACTGTTCTGAAATTTTCGACACTGCTGCTGTAACGCTCAAGATAATACAGTCCCGAATTGTGTAAGTAAGACTCGGTGATCTTTTTCGGCTTTTTTCGCGTTTTTCGGTGAGTGGGTGCGTTTGTGCTCTTGTTATTCGCACGGTTCGAATTATCTTGGACCATATTAAGATTTTAACAATTCATGGACCCCTATGCCAGAGCCTTTAAAAATCAAAACCATCAATACGATCGGTCTTTACACACTGACTAAGCGTGAGATTGACCGTTTTATTGCCGTGTATATGCAGACCATCGTTGCACCGGTTGTGACGACATTGTTGTTTTACACGATCTTTGCTTTGGCGTTTGGCGGCATTGCCCGAAAAATCGGTGATGTACCGTTTTTAGAGTTTTTGGCGCCGGGGTTGATTATGATGACGATGGTTCAGAATGCATTTGCGAATACCTCCTCATCGATGGTGATTTCGAAGGTTCAGGGCAATATTGTCGATATTCTGCTGCCGCCGCTCTCGCCGATGGAGATGCTGATTGGTTTTACCGTTGGTGCAGTGGCGCGTGGTCTGATTGTCGGGGCTGTCACCTGTCTCGTCGTGAGCTTTTTCGTGCCGATTACAATTACGTCGATTCCGCTTGTCGTCAGTTTTGCGATATTGGGTACGATGATGCTTGGTTGTCTTGGTCTGGCTGCTGGTGTGTGGTCGGAAAAGTTTGATCACATTGCCGCGGTCACAAACTTCATCGTAACCCCGCTGACATTCCTCTCCGGTACGTTCTACGCGGTCGAATCTTTACCTAAAATGTGGCAAGGGCTTGCTTTGTATAACCCGTTCTTTTACATGATCGATGGTTTTCGCGCTGGTTTCATCGGCCAGTCAGATGGCGATCCTTATTTTGGGCTGATATTCCTTATCGGGATTAATATCGCCCTGATTGCCCTGACATACCGCATGTTGAGCACAGGGTATAAAATCAAGAGCTGATAAGAGCTTACAGGTAATTCATAGAATTTCGTGGTATAATTAGTAAATGGACACGTCGAACGAAGACACGGTCATAGACGCTTTCACGGCGTTTGATCATGCTGATGATAATGTTATTCAACCTTTTCAGTTGGATGTTTCTTCCTTGCGCGGGCGTATTGTCCGTCTTGGTTCTGTTCTGAATGATATTCTTGAGCCGCATGAATACCCCAATCCAGTCGCACATTTGGTGGCGGAAACTGTGACGATCACGATGTTGCTGTCTTCTATGCTGAAATATGAGGGTATATTTACATTGCAGGCCAAAGGCGACGGCCCTGTAGACCTTTTGGTGGCCGATATAACATCAGACGGTGATGTGCGCGGTTGTGCCCATTTTGATCCCGAGCGCCTTGAGCATGCGCGTGAGCAGTTATCCGCGCTCAAAACCCCTGAAAGTGCGCGTAATCATCTGGCGCAGTATCTGGGCAAAGGGTATATCGCTTTTACGGTCGATCAGGGCGAGAATATGGAACGTTATCAGGGGATTGTGGAGCTGAAAGGGGCTTCGCTGATTGATTGTGTCCAGCATTACTTTCAACAGTCCGAGCAGATTAATACAGGTATTAAGATGGCGATCGGGCAACGTGACGGTCTTTGGCGCGGCGGCGGGATTATGATCCAGCATATGCCGGAGGATGACGGTTACAGCGAAACATCAAAAAGCAATATGGACGAGGATGATTGGCGACGCTCGATGATCCTGCTTGAATCCTGCACTGATGATGAGTTTCTTGATACCGAGTTGCATTCGAATATCTTGCTGACACGGCTTTTCCATGAGGAAGAGGTGCGTGTTTTCGAGCCTTTGAACATTCAAAAGAATTGCCGTTGTAGCGAAGAGCGTGTTTTCACGATGTTGGAGATGATGCCCGCGGACGATTTGGATTATATGCAAGAAGATGACGGGCAGATTGGCATGAAGTGCGAGTTCTGTAGCACGAAGTATTCTTTCTCCCGTGATAAATTCAAGGCCACGAAGCCGGACGAGCAAAGCTAGTCTTTAATGTTTCCAAAATGACGGGTGCAAAAGCACAAGCGCGGCGAGGATTTCCAGTCGCCCTAGCAGCATGCTTGCCGTAAGTACCCATTTGGCTGTGTCGGGAAGCGGCGCAAAGTTTCCTGCAGGTCCGATGACTTCACCCAAACCCGGCCCGACATTCGATATTGAGGTCATGGCGCCCGAAAGAGCGGTCAGGAAGTCCAAACCAATGGCCGTGAGGGCCAAGGCGACGACAACAAAGCTTAACGCAAATAGGAACAGGAAGCTCATGACCGATAAAGGGACGTCTTTAGGGATCGGGCTGCCGTTATAGTAGGGGACGAATGTACCGTTCGGGTGTAAAAGCTTTTTAATTTGCACGCGCGCGATAGCGAAAAATATCTGGAAACGGAAAAGCTTTATACCGCACGATGTCGAGCCCGCGCATGCGCCCATGGCCATGAGAAAAAACATGATGGCAACGACCAGGCCGCCCCATTGATCATATTGTTCACTGGAATAGCCCGTTCCGGTCATCAATGACACGATATTGAATGATGAACCGATAAAGGCAAGGTGCGGGTCCATTCCGCGGGCGGTTACCAGATAGGCGACCATAAAAATCGTGGCTGTTGCAAGGATTCCCAAGAATAGACGCACTTGCGGGTCTCTGAAGAGCGGAAGGAGTTCACCGCGTACCACTTTCAGGTAGAGGACGAACGGTATTCCGGCGATGATCATGAATATGGCTGCAACCAATTCAACGGCATCACTGTGAAAGTGACCTATGGATGCGTCGTAGTTGGAGTACCCACCCGTTGCGAGTGTGGTCATAGCATGGGTGATGGCATCGAATTTATTCATGCCGCACATCAGGTAAGCGATCGCACATATGAGAGTTAAACCCACATAGATGATGCCGATCGAGCTGGCAAGCTGCGTGGCTCGGGGCAGGGCTTTTTCATTTTCGGATAGCTCGGTGCGGAAGATCTGCATCCCCCCGACACTCAGGAATGGGAGGACAGACATAGCCATGATGATGATACCGATGCCGCCCAGCCATTGGAGGATGGCCCGCCAGAGCAAGATACCCGGCGGCGCATTATCGAGCCCGACGATCACGGTGGAGCCTGTTGTTGTGATTCCGGAGACGGCTTCAAATAAAGAGTCTGTGAAGCTGAGGTTCATTGTTGAGAGCGTTAGAGGCAAAGAGGCGAATATGGATAGTGAGATCCATGTCAGAAACGTCATCATAAAGGCTTGGCGGCGATTAAGGTTGAGATCCAACCCTGCGTTACTGAGCATCAGTGAACCGCCGAAGAATGAGGTGATGACGATACAGAGGAAGAACACCTTCCAGTCTTCATTGCCCCAATACATGTCGGCCATCATTGGCAAAATCATGCTCACCGCCAAAATCGAGAGCAGGATACCGATAATGTAGAGTATAGGCCGAAAATCCATTGATAGATTTGTCCGTTTAAATAAAAAACCGGGACTTTAAGCCCCGGTTTTTATCGTAGATCATCAAAATTCTACTGGAAAGAGATATTCACGCGTCTGTTAGCAGGCTCGCGGATGTTGTCAGGTGTTTCAACCAACAACTCGTTCTCACCCATCGCGTCAACAACGATCAAGCTTGGGTCTACACCGCGCTCGATCAATGCGTCACGTACGTTGTTTGCACGTTTGAAAGCCAGACGCTGGTTGTATGTTTGTGAACCGGATGTATCTGTGTGGCCCACAACGTTTACAGCGTTAGGCGGGTTCTTTGCAACTTCGTCTGCAACCGCATCCAATACGTTCAGCGCACCTGAACCCAAGTCTGACTTGTCCCAGTTAAAGAAGACAAGGTACATGGCGTTTTCGGCGGCCATAGGTTGATTCGGGTCAATGCCGAATGCGCTATCATCTGCAACGACAGGCTCAGCAACCGGCTCAGGCGGCTCAAGCATGCCTTCAAGTTCGTTGATCAGGCGAAGGAACTCATCCTTACATGCCGCGTCTTTTGCATCATGCCAGTCTTCTTCCTGACCTTCGATCCAACAGTCAAACTTGGCTTGTGTCTTAGCAGAGAGTGCAGGAGCAACTTCACGTGCGCCCAGATCGTAAGCGACGATCAAGCGACCGCGTGCCGCGCTCAATTCTTGAATGTGTGTTTCGTTGAGGTTCCAGTCGGAAACAGGCTCAGGGAGAACAACAGTACCTTCGGCTGCAGCCAGACCTTTACGGGCGAAGTGCAGAGCGTCCGGATAGTCGAACATGTCTTTAAGTTCACTGTTGGCGAAACGACGATATTCATCGGCCAAAGCTTGGGTGAATGGGCTGCCGACCGCTTGGGCGTCGTTCAAGGCGTCAACTTCGCTAAAGCTTTTGTAAGCTGTACATGCGGAGGTCATGCCTGTAAGGGTCAGTAGTCCTGCGGTCAAAACTAAATTGCGCAGCGTTTTCATCGTTCAGTGCTCCTTAACTGGTACTCTTTATAATTCGTATTCTGAAACAAAGCTCTAGGGCTTTTCGTAATCAACAACAGGACATCATTAAAACGCCCGACCCGTAATGTAAAGCCCGTTTGTGATTTATAAAAATGTTTTTCGGGGATTTCTTTATATGTATGGAATCGTCAGGAGAATATTATCAGGTGATATTCGTATCGAGGTGTTACGGGTTAGGCCGACATAATCGCTATCCACAAGTTTATATGGCCGTAAAACCCGCGTATTCTGCGTAGTTTAGAAAAAACTTTTATTGCATTGCGGGATTTTTATTGACATTGCAGTGCAAAATTTTAGATAACACTGAGATTGATATTGCGTTGTATGCGCCCTGCTTTTGCTATACGCGAAAAGCACATCAGAAATAATAGAAAAAGAATCAATACAGGAGCTAGGTATGAGTAAACCCCTGCTTGGCAAGAAGATTGCCGTGCTTGTAGCAAATGGTTTTGCAGAGCGTGACTTAACACACACACAAAAGAGACTTTCCGGAACGGGTGCAAACCTGCGTATCGTCAGTATGGACCATGGTCTCGTGAATAGTTGGACCAGTGAAGGTTGGGGGCTGCACTTTGCCTCAGACCAAGTACTGAGCCAGGCGCTTGCGGCCGATTTCGATATTTTGATCGTGCCCGGTGGACAGAGAAGCATGGAAAAGCTGTCTCTGACTGCGCACACCCGTCGTTTTTTGAACAGTTTTATCGACACAGGCAAGCCGGTCGTTCTCTTTAATGAGGCCGTATCTTTGCTTGCTTATTCAGGCCGCGCAGAAGGTCAAAAGGTGGCCGGTCCACTGAGCTACGCCTCTGCGATTACGGAAGCTGGCGGTGATTACAGCGATGAGCCAAGCATGGTCAGTGAAAATATCTTGTCCGGTAACTGTACAAAAGAGACCCGCGCCGAATTCGTTGAGAGTGTGGCCGAGTTTTTGAGTGAGTTCAGCAGTTCCAAGGATAAAGTTTTACAACCTGTTGCTGCCTAAGCACTGTTCGTATATACAATTTCTCCATGAAAGCCGAAACTGAAAGCATTGTTCAGGATATTCAGGATGCCCTGGCGTTGCTGAGGAGGCATCTTTGACTGGGACAAAGCTGTTGCCCGTCTGGATGAGTTGAACGCTCTTAGCGAAGATCCCGAGCTTTGGAATGATTCCGAGAAAGCGCAGAAGATCATGCGCGAGCGCAACCGTTTGGATAGTCAAATATCCAAGGTTCGTGAAACCGAACAGTCCCTTTCCGATAATATTGAGTTGATTGCCCTCGGCGAAGAGGAGGGTGATGATGATGTCGTCACTGAATCTGAAGCCGCACTCGAGGACATGAAGAGGCGCGTTGAAAAGCAGCAGTTGGAAAGTTTGCTTTCCGGTGAGGCAGACGGCAATGACTGTTACCTGCAAGTGAATGCGGGGGCAGGTGGGACCGAGGCTCAGGACTGGGCCAATATGATCCTGCGGATGTATACGCGCTGGGCCGAACAGCGCGGGTTTAAGGTTTCCGTTCTGGAGATGAGTGACGGTGAAGAGGCGGGCATTAAATCTGCAACTTTGAAGGTCGAAGGCGATCAGGCTTATGGTTGGATGAAAACCGAGAACGGGGTGCACCGTTTGGTTAGGATTTCACCGTTTGATTCCAGTGCCCGTCGACATACGAGTTTTGCCTCAGTTGCGGTGTCTCCTGTTATCGACGATTCCATAGAAATTGATATCGAAGAAAAAGATTTACGTATCGATACGTATCGTAGCAGTGGTGCGGGCGGTCAGCACGTAAACACTACAGATTCTGCGGTTCGTATAACACACGTTCCAACGGGAATGGTTGCAGCTGTCCAGAGCGAACGATCACAGCATCAGAACCGTGCAAATGCTATGGCGCTTTTGAAAGCGAAGTTGTACGAGGCTGAATTGCAAAAACGTGAAGAAGCAGCGGCGGCTGAACATGGTGAAAAAACAGATATTGGGTGGGGGCATCAGATACGTTCTTATGTTTTGCATCCATACCAAATGATCAAGGATTTGAGGACGGGCGTTGAGACATCGCAAAGCGCAGATGTTCTGGATGGGGATCTGGATCAGTTTTTAGAGGCTGCGCTTGCGCTTAAACTCGCGCCTGAAGAGTCCGAATAAAAATCCTAGATTGTCATCGCGGTATTATGTGATTAGAGTTTAGGCAGAGATCGAGGGGAACCCATGAAAACCAAATATTTTCTTTCCATTACAGTGACTGCATCGGCCCTACTTATCGGCACGCACGCATTCGCGCAGTCCGCATTGACTATTAACCCTCAGCCATTGAGTGGAGCCGCGGCGGAAGCACCTTCTGATGCGATGTTACCTGCGCCGATTGATGTGACGGAGCAGAAGCTTCGCAATGAACGGTCCTTTTTGGACAGCATTGTTGTGCCGCAACCGGGGAGCGATTATTTTTCACTTCAGCCTGTTGAAACGAATGAAGAGCCGCCGTCTGATGAGGTCCTCGCCCCTGTTGAGAATGTGGATTACGGTGATGTAAATGAATATGAGCGCTGGGCGAAAGAGCAGCGCGAAAAGTATCAGCACGATGATTCTGTAACCCCTGAACCCATGTTAAAAGATATGGAAGTAGCCGAACCCGTTCCGCAAAGGCCGACTTCATATAACGGGGAAGAGCGTCTTTCGAATGCACCAGAAATTCAGGAGCAGATCCGCGGTGTTGTAGAGGATGATAGTGTTAATTATCAGCCTGTGGTTTCCCAAGCAGATTGGAATGCTCTGGAAGGCAACAGTGTTCGTCAGGTTCTTGAGGTTTGGACAAGAGAAGCGGACGTTGAGTTAATGTGGCGCAGCGACAATGATTTTGCCGTTCTGAACCCTTTTGTTATGCGCTCGACATTCGAGCGTGCGGTACAAAAGCTTCTTGACCAGTATCAAGATAATCAGGTGCGTCCGGTTGCGACGCTGCATATCGATCCTGATCTGGGCACGAAGATCCTGCTTGTTCGTGAAATAGAGCAGTAACGCGAAAATACTATCCACAGCGCTAACCCGCAGAATGTGAATAAGTTTGACTCACCTATAGTGGGGAGTAAAATTTATGCAGGGTAGATTTTGATTCCTTTTTTATTTTTTCGGATAGGTTTGATATGCGTTTACGTTATTTGGTTTCCTCGGCGGCACTAGCAGGGGCTCTTTTGGCCAGTTCTTCACTTGTCACTGATGCTCTGGCTCAGAAGGGCGCGTTCATGACCCCGTCCACTTCATGGGCGGTGAGTAAAGTTGATAGCGAAACCAACCCTTACTGCGCATTGGCGAAAAAGTTTAATCAGGACACTGTTCTGACCGTTGCGAGAAACAGCACATCGCAAACATCTTTTGCTTTGGATTTTCAGCAGCCTGTGTTTTCAAGCGGGCAATCAGTTAAAATTATGCTGGATCCGGGGGCCGGTCAGCAGCGTGCATATGATATCAAGCCTGTATCGAGCAAGGCATTTGTCGTTCGTTTAGGACGGGACGGTAGCTTTTTTGATGCGCTTGAACGCACAGGCATGCTTCGCGTTGAACTCAATGGTCAGTCGTATCATTTTAACATGGCCGATATCGATGACGGTCAGTCCAAGCTGGATGCTTGTGTTGCGAGCTCGATTTTGCCGGCAGCCGGTGATGAGGTCGAACCCAGTCTGACAATTTCGCCGCAGCCCGTTCAGGCGCAAGCCGTAGATAATGATGCGGCCATAGCTACTGCTACGAAGTCGTTTCGTGCGGAAATCAATTCCTTGCGCAAGAAGATCAAGGGGCTTGAAGAGCAGAATAGCGTGCTGAGAACCAAGATGGATACGCGCGATAGCGGTGTGTCGGAGGTTTCGTCATCTGTTACGCAACTCTCAAACCGCCTCAGAGAAGTTGAAGACGAGAATGTTATTCTGAAGCAGCAGCTCGCGGACTCGCGAAATGTTACCCCAAGTGCGGCGGTGACGCAGTCCAGCGCAGAGGATCGGGCGCGCATTGCCGAGCTGCAAAAACAGCTTGATGACATTCGCAATGACAAAATGCGGTTAGAGGCCCAACTACAATCCTCAAGCGGAAGTGAAGAGCAACTGCTTGCGATGATGGAGGAGGTCAAGGAGCTTAAATCAGCAAACAGAGAATTAGAGGCCGCGATTGCTTCCCCGTTAGATCGTGGTGTGGACAATGCACTTGTTGCTGAGTTGGAAGGTCAGATCAAAACTCTGGAAGCCGAAAATGCCCAGCTGACGTCTGATATTGTGACTGTGCGGGCTTCTGCGAAAGAAAATTATGAGCAGCAAATTGCCCTGTTAGAGAAAGAAAATAAGGCTCTTAAAGCCGCTGATCCGGTTGTTACTGATAATACTGCGGATGAGACGCGTATAGCCGAGCTGCAAGCGCAGCTTTCAAAAGCAGAAGAAGAAAACCGTACTTTGCGTGAGGCTTCATCGCAACAACAGTCACTTCAAACAGCGCAACAGGGTGAAAGTGAAAAAGAGCTGGCCGAATTGAAGGCATCGACCGCCGATGATATAGCCGCTCTGGAAGCTGAGATCGAGCGCTTGCTAGATACGCAAAAAGCCAAGGATAGTGAAATTGCGGCCATGGGGCAGCAAATTAAGACGATCGAGACGTTGAGATCCGAAAAGCAGGCATTGCAAGACGAGTTAGCGGCTTCGTTGCGTGTTGTTGATGAGTTGAAGTCTGAAAAGGAAACGTTGGTTGCGGAGGCGCAGAATAGCGAGTTGTCGCAGAAGCAGGTTTCTGCTGAGGGCTCGGAACGTATTGAAAGCCTCGAAGGACAATTAGCCGCGCTTGAGAGCAGCAAGAAGGGCTTAGAGGATGAGGTAACAGGTTTACAGTCCCTGATTGAAGAGGCGCGTGTAGAGAACGAGCGTCTGGAAGGGTTGTTGCAGGAAAAAGAAAGTGTTGCTGCAAATGCTGATGACATTAAGGCGCAGCTTTCCTCTTTGCAGAGCGAGAATGATACGCTCAAGACGCAAATCCAGACTTTTGAAACGTTGCAGAAGAAAAACGAGGATGCTCTGGCGAGTAAGGAGCAGCAAATCGTAGAGTTGCAGCAGCAATTTGAAAGCGAAACTTCCGATGATGCGCAATATCAACAAAAGCTTGCTGCGCTGGAAGCTCAGCAGGAGAAGCTCAAGACTTCTCTGGCAGATGTTGTCAAAGTCGCTGATGCTTTGAAGAAGGATAATGAAGACAAAGAGCAGCAAATTTCTTCGCTCGAGAGTGAGAAGCAGAAATTGGAAAGTGCGCAAAAAGACCTCGAAAAGTCTATCGAGGATATGCGCGGCGAATTGAAGTTGGCTGAAGAGCGTATTCAGAACGCGCAAGAAAATGTGCAAACAGCCAGTGCAGAAAAGCCTACAGAGCAAAAGCCTGTGAAGAGCGTTGTGCTTGGCGATGTTGCTGCGACGACGGCTCCGTCTGTTGTAAGTGCGATGCAAGCCAAACCACAAGTTTCTGAAGCCCAGCCGAAAGCTCAGCCCGAGCCTGCTCCTAAGGTCGTGGAGAAAGTTAGAAAAGTTGCGCCTGTTCCGCCTATAAAACCGCAAAATATTCAGCGTGCTGCGCCTGTTGAGTTGGCCGCAGCACAAGAGCCTGTAGTGGAGCGGGTTGAGCAAGAGGGCGCGGCTGTCGTCGAGGATGTTGTGCAGCAGGCATCGTCTGCGAACGATAATCTGCGCAAAATCGATGCAGCAATGGCTGTTATCGAAGAAGAAATGCGCAACACTGACGAAGATGATAAAGCACGCATGGAGCAGTTGGCGCAGCAATATGCGTATCTGAGCTCTCAGCGGGATTATTTATCACAACAAGAGACTGAGGTTGCCGAGCTTGTTGCTGATGAGGCGCAAAGCGCAACGGAAGTTGCTGCAGAAGATGTTGTTAATGAAGCGCAACGTTACGAGCAAAGCTTAAAGTCTGCCGAGGCTGTGATTGTTGAAGAGCAGACAGATACGCCGGAAGTTGAAGAGGTCGTTGAGTGGCAAGAGGCGCCGCAAAGTATTTCAGTCTCGAGTAGTGCTGACCCGTTTGAGGGTATCAGTGTCGAAGGTGAGGGTGAGATCGAAGGTATTGATACCGCTCAGGCTGCTGAAAGCGCTCTGATAGCTGAGGTGGAGCAACCTGTGTTGCAGAGACCCACACCGCAGGAGACTGTCGATGTTGCATCTAATGTTGCCGTCGGCGCTCAAGATGTTTCTATCACAGAGCTTGTCACTGCAGCGCGTGTAACATCGTCAGATAAGGTTAAGCGCGTTGAGAAAGGCGCAGGCGCGTATGATGTCGCCTATCAGTGGAATGGTGGAGAGGTTTATGGCTCAGCCGAGCAGAAGGCGCTTTCATCACCATCGCAATTTGACTCATTGGTGCAGGATTATCTGGAGCGCACGGAAAGCCGTTGTCCGGGTGAGTTTGCTATTGTTCCGGATAGTTCGGTCGGAGGCGGTGATGCGCGTACTGATAGTTACGAGGTAGCTTGTGTTAGTAATAATGTAAGTTCGGGTGCGTCCTTGTTGTTCTTTAATAAAGGCGGTACGTTTACCATTGTTGCGCATGAGGCGCCTGCAGAAGAGCTCGGAAATGCTATCAATATGCGTAATCAGGTCCGTCGTGTTGTAACGGGCGGGTAACATCCCCCTTTAGAATTTGTCGCGAAAAAAAGGCTTTCGAATTAACGAAAGCCTTTTTGCAATTCTGTGAGGATTAAGAGTTAATCCTGTGTTTTGTCGTTATTCTGGAATTGTTGATTGAACGGCATAAACATCTTCATTGTCTTCTCAAACATTTCCATGTTTTTGCGGTTCATCTCTTCTAGGTTTTGTGCGCCCGGCATTTGTGTGAACATGCCCTGCATATTGTTCATGCCTTCGAAAGATTTATTGATCTGCTCGCGCATTTGTTCCTGGTTCTTAACGAAGACTTCCAGAGTTTGTTCCAGATAGTTCGGAACAACGCCTTGGATGCTGTCGCCGTAAAAACCGATCAGGTTTTTCAGAAAGCCTGTCGGTAGGAGGTTTTCGCCCTTGGATTCCTGATCGACAATAATCTGTGTCAGGACGGAGCGGGTAATATCATCGTTACTCTTTGCGTCGATGACGACGAAATCAATTCCGTCCTTCACCATTTCGCACAAATCATCAAGTGTTACGTAGCTGCTGCGGCCGGTGTCATACAGACGACGGTTCGCATATTTTTTAATGATGGTCGGCTCATCAGCGCCGGCTTTCGTTCTGGCCATGTTGCACCTATTTGTTTAATTGCTGCGTTTGGATTGGTTCAATAATCGCACAAATGAGTCTGGCATGCAAAGATTTTTTGCGGTGCACCCAAACAGCGGGTTTACTTCGAGTCGCAAGCGCAATATTGTGATGGCGGTTTCACGCCGCGTGAGCGTACATAAGGAGTTTAGAATATGAGTGATGATCCCGTAGTAATTGTTGCAGCGAAAAGAACAGCCATTGGCGCTTTTGGTGGAGCGTTAAGTAGTGTCCCTGCCGCTGTGTTGGGGCAGCATGTTATCGAAGCTGTTCTCAGTAATTCAGGCGTTAAGGCTGATGAGGTCGACGAAGTGATTATGGGGCAGGTTTTGACGGCAGGTCTGGGTCAAAACCCGGCACGTCAGGCTGCGTTAAACGCGGGCATTCCAAAAGAGAAAACGGCATATACGATTAATCAGGTTTGTGGTTCGGGTCTTCGTACTGTTGCACTCGGTATGCAATCCATTCTCGCGGGTGATGCGGATATCGTTGTTGCAGGCGGGCAAGAAAATATGAGCCTGTCGCCGCACTGCATTCACATGCGTGATGGCGTGAAGTTCGGTAATGTCGAGATGAAAGATACGATGATCGTTGACGGTCTATGGGATATTTTCAATGACTATCATATGGGCATTACTGCAGAGAATATTGCGGAACAGTATTCCGTTTCCCGTGGAGATCAGGATGAGTTCGCTGCGCAATCTCAGCAAAAAGCCGAGAAGGCGATCAATGACGGAAAATTCAAAAGTGAAATTATTCCGGTCACGATCCAAAAGCGTAAAGAAGAAGTTACGGTTGACCAAGACGAGTTTCCGCGTGCAGGTGTAACAGCCGAAGCGCTCGGTAAGTTGCGTCCGGCATTTAAAAAGGACGGAACGGTTACCGCCGGTAACGCATCGGGTATTAATGATGGTGCAGCGGCAACTGTTTTGATGCGCAAAAGCGAAGCCGAGAAACGTGGCCTTACGCCGCTTGCGACCATTAAATCATGGGCGACTGCGGGTGTTGATCCGCAAGTTATGGGGACAGGTCCTATACCTGCGTCGGCCAAGGCTTTGGAAAAGGCGGGATGGGCTGTCAACGATCTGGACCTTGTTGAGTCCAATGAAGCGTTTGCTGCGCAAGCCTGTTGTGTTTTGAAAGAGGCGGGTTTTGATCCTGCTAAAACAAATGTGAATGGTGGAGCGATTGCTTTGGGTCACCCGATTGGTGCATCCGGAACGCGCGTTCTGGTCACATTGTTGCATGAGATGGCAGCACGCGACGCCAAAAAAGGTCTGGCAACATTATGCATCGGCGGCGGTATGGGTATCGCGATGTGCGTCGAGCGTTAATACGGTTTAGAAGAAAAGGATTACGACCATGGAAAAAGTAGCAATAGTAACAGGCGGTACCCGCGGTATCGGTCTGGAGATTTCTAAAAGGCTCATTGATGATGGCTATAAGGTTGCAGCGTTTTACGCAGGCAATGATGCCGCAGCAAAAGCTTTTAAAGATGAAACGGGTGGCATGGCCGTTAAGGTTGATGTCTGTGACTTTGAGAAATGTGAAGCGGCGGCCAAGAAAGTTGCTAAAGAACTCGGGGCAGTAACAACGCTTGTTAATAATGCGGGTATTACACGCGATGGCATGTTGCATAAAATGCCGGAAGATAACTGGCACGATGTCATCGCTACTAACCTGACCTCTTGTTACAATATGTGCCGTGCGGTTATGTCCGGCATGCGCGACCAAGGGTATGGCCGCATTATCAATATCAGCTCAATCAACGGTCAAAAGGGCCAGTTGGGCCAGACCAATTACTCGGCAGCGAAGGCGGGTATGCTCGGCTTTACGAAAGCGCTTGCTTTGGAAAGTGCGCGCAAGGGAATTACCGTGAATGCGATTTGTCCGGGATATATCAAAACAGAAATGACGGAAGCTATGGATTCCGCAGTTTTGGAGAGTATCGTTAAGCAAATCCCTATGGGGCGTATGGGCACACCTGCCGAGATCGCTTCGCTTGTGGCGTATTTATCTTCAAAAGAGGCGGCGTTTATTACGGGCGCAACATTTTCCGCAAATGGCGGGCAATATATGGAATAGGCAGGTTGGTTTTTACCTGATATCCTATAGTCATGAGTGTTCACGAACGACGATTTGTACCGAAAGATACTTTGCTGATCGAAGAGGGTGAGGAGGGCAGTTCCGCCTATCTTTTGCTATCGGGTACGGTTGAGGTATTCAGTATACATGACGGTAAGGAAACCGTTCTGGCGACTCTGTCCGCGGGGCAAATTTTTGGTGAGATGGCGCTTATTTTTGATGAAAAGCGCACAGCCTCTGTGCGGGCGACGGAAAACAGCAATGTCATCGTCATTACCCGTGAATCTCTGCAAAATAAGTTGGACAAGTCCGACCCCACAATCAAAGCAATCGTGGAGATGCTCAGTCAACGTATCCTGACTTCCAATAACAGCCGCGTTCAGCGTCAGAAGAATGTTGATGAGTTAGTGGACGGCGCTAATGTCGTTTATCAGACAGTGCTCAGTCACTTGCCGGACGAAAAACAAGGCAATTTCCGTAGTGACGTTTTTCCCAAGTTGCAGGCTTTCCTCAAGGCTATACAGGCTTTCAAGGGCGAAGTTTAAATCAGACCACCCTTTATATCCGCGTAACTTTGCTCTATATCTGTCGGAGTTAACGCACATATATTTAAGGGGTTCACACCATGAAATGGCTCATTTCCATAGGCTTATTATTTACACTCGTTGTCGCAGGGTTGCTGATGGCGCCGAGTTTCTACGATTGGAACCAGTATAAAGAGCCTGCAATCGCACAGATTGAAGAGATGACAGGATATGATGTCTCTATTAACGGCGATATTTCTCTGGCTCTGTTGCCTAGTCCCCGTGTCTATGCCGAAGATGTGCGTATCGAAGATCCAGTAGGCACTGCGGCTGAGGCTGCGCCTTTGCTTGCGTTTGATTTGTTGGATGTGCGTGTGGCGTTGGCACCTTTGCTGTCGGGTAAGGTCAGCGTGACGTCGATCAACCTGAATAAACCGCAAATCAATGTCAGCCAGAATGCCGATGGTGAGTTTAACTTTATGACGGATAAGCTGAAGGCTATGTCCGAAGGCAAAGAGCAGGCGGATTCAGGTAAGGACGCCTCTGCATTTGATGTGAGCTTTGATACGGTGCGCGTTTATGACGGCCAAGTTTCATACACTACGCCGGATCAGGATGAGCCGTTAAAGCTGAATGAGATCGAGCTTGTTCTTAACGGTGAGAGCCTCAATGGCCCGTTTAAGGCGACTGGTTCATTGAATAATCAATCACATGTTTTGGGTTTTGAAGCGCAAACAGGTGAGATTGATATGGAGACAATGTCAGGGAGCCTGAACCTGCGCGCCGATGTCGGCGGATTGGGGTTACAGTTCGCAGGTGTTGTGTCGGGCGGGGATGCTCCCGAAATACAGGGGGAGACGTCTTTGCTGATCGACTCTTTGTCTAAAATGGTTGAGAGCCACACGAAGGAGAGCGCGCCATCAATTCC
>CAZLTT010000003.1:22723-49709 GCA_964562515.1 uncultured Micavibrio sp. | reverse complement strand
GAACCTGCGCATGGCGATACCAAAAACCGCTGCCTTACCGCTTGGCTACACCCCATTAGGAATAGTGTCAGAAACTTATACAAGAGCTTGAAAAAAGGCAAGTATCTTTGAGCAACTTTTTGTCGCTTGTTTCGAATATTGGCATTTTTTCATAAAAAAGGCTGAAGATGCGCATGAAATCGCTGAAATTTATGGAGTAGGCCGGGCTTGGCGGCGAAGTGGTCTTTATACCGTTTTTAGGCTTGAGGCTTTGCTGGCAGTGTAATGTTGAACACCGTAAAGCCTGACTTTTTCTGATACTCGATATCACCACCGAGCATCTCAACAGACTTCTTAACTGTGTATAGACCCAAGCCGGAACCATAAGCCGTATCGGCGTGGAACCTTTTGAACATCTTGAACATTTCGTTTTCGGTTTCTTTAGGAAAGCCAATGCCATTGTCTTTTATAGATATGACAACATTTCCGTTTTCAGCCTCTGTACTGATCTTGATGATCTTTTTGTCTTTTTCTGGGTCTTTATATTTGATGGCGTTCGTAATGAGGTTTTCAAATATTGTGACTAACCGCATTTCCAGAGTTGTAACGGTTTTGGCCTGAATATCGATCTCAAAGTCTATTTGCTTGAAACCATCCATATGCGTGAATTTATCAATTGCTTCATGCACAAGGTTTTCGATATCGACTTCGTCCGTTGTTTCGTCAAGATGGTTAACCTTTGACAGGTTGAGGATGTTGACGATCAGGCGTTCGAGCTTGTTCAGCGTATCCCTCATATAGGTCATTGACTGGGTTATATGCTCTTTGTTGTCTTGTTTTATGGCGGTTTCTATGACGTCAAGCAGTCCCAGACAAGAAACAACGGGCGCACGCAAATCATGCGATGTACGGTACGAAAACTCTTCCAGCTGGTTGCTTGCGGTTTCGAGTTTACGTGTACGTTCCTCGACTAGGCTTTCTACGGCTTCGGCTCTGCCGGTGGCAAAGAAAACCAACATTGTGACCAGAAAGGTAAAGGTGATCGCAACAACCATGAACAGCCATACGTTACCGTAGGCCAGGCCGAGCTGGCTTTTGTCGTATAGTAAAAAGACCTTCAGCCCTCTGCCCGCTTCTTCAACGGTTTTACTTAGCATGTGGTATTTTTGATCTAACGTGTTTTCATTGTAATTCTTGATGGCGGTTTCGCTGCCGAACAGTATCTCTCCACTTTCGTGATCTTCAATAATGAAGAGTTCAAGGTGTTTGGGCATCCCGATTTCTATATTGGCGAAGATTTCTTTCACCAGGAAAACGACTGCGACAAAACCTCTTAAGTCAGGGTCGCTAATTGTGCTTTCCATTACAGGTCCGTCGGCAAATACAGGGCTGTATACAACCAAACCGAGTTGGTTTTGGCTCTGCACTAACGGGAGAGGCGTTGTGGACTGGGGTGTTCTGGTTTTTTTTGCTTCGCTTAATACCGACGTCAGGGTGTCGCCGAGATATCCATCCGGACCATCCACATTCAACCCTAAGGCGGCTTTATTTGTTTCGTGGGGCGCGATGTAGGCGATCGGGAAATACTCGTCTTGCTGACGTGCGCGGATTAACTGGCCTTTGGCGATGCGTTCTTTGATTTCAAAGTCTGAATGGCCTTGATTTTGAATATATTGCTCAAACGCGGTTCTGTTCTCATGGCGAACCCGTGGATACCATGCGAGTGCTTTAATTGAAGGGGAGTTTTCCAGAAATTTAACGGTAAAGGTTTCGAAGTCTTTTCTGGTTACCTCGTCGGATGAGTTTATGAAACGTTCAAGTGCAGTAAGGGTATTCATGTATAGCTGAAATTCGTCATGAATATGCATGGCTTTGCGATCTAAAAGCGCCGTGAGGTGCTGGTCTTTTTGGCTGTTTTCGTATGAGAAAATAATTTTGAACAGGCCGAGTGTTATGAAGAGAAGAAAAAACAATGTTGAGCAGACAATGGCTTTTCTTTTGATAGATATTTCGCGTCTGGTATTTGCAACGCATAATAATAAAAAGGGCGTGAAAATGAGAACGCCGAGCGTATCACCAATCCACCATGTGAAAATATTGGAAAAGTAACTACTCGGGCTTATTTGTTCGAAGGCTAGCAAAATCGTCGGTGAGAGGACCGCGTTGACAATACAGGATACCGGCCCGCCCAATAAAAGTAGCAGGAACAAGATACGGACACGCTCGTAGCCGGAGGGGATTGCCAGTAATTTCCTGATAAGAACGGCGCCAAAGGCGGCTTGAATGCTCGCGCCTAACCCGATGCCGGCTGGAAGTAAAAATTGTATTTCGATCGGGAAATCTGTGCGTACAGAGTGGTTGATTAAAAACGATCCTAGAAATACTGCGGGTAAATAGCGGTAGCCGCCTCTGGCTACAGTAAAAAGGCTGATGCCGGCCGCGGGCCAGAATGGCGCAGCATATCCGGGCGGAATTGCGAACAGTAAAGAGGCTTTCCCTGCCAGGAAAATAAAGAACACCATAGCAATCGTGTTCAGTGCGAAATTCAGTGCGCTGTTGTTAGTCACCGGACCGCCCCTTTATGACGGCTTTTATAACCTCAATGTCTTTTTCTTTTAGGGGTTTTTCTATGTATGCATGGACGCAGCTATAGTTTAGCGCTTTTTCTTTTTCTTCATCGAGCAGAGATGATGACAGCATGATGATGTGGGAATTGCATGCGTTTTTGCAGTGATTATCCAGAAACTCAAACCCACCCATAGAGGGCATGTTGATATCCAGAAAGGTTAAGTCGTAACTTTGTGAACCACAGAGTTCTAAAGCCTGAACTCCGTCGTTCGCTGTTTCCACTGTTACGCCGTCAAAAAAATTTTCCAGAAACGTAACAACCAGAAACTGATCAACTTTGCTGTCTTCAACCACAAGCACTTTCATATGTCATTTATAATTGAATACTGACACCGAGAACATAACTTTTTGTGGTTCGCCAGTATTGCACCTAACCTAAAGGTTAGGTGATGCCTTTGTTTAATCATGAAAAATAGCGTTTTTATGGGGCGTTTTGGCCCTAGTTAAGGACTTGTTGGGCCATGGCTTTTGTTTGTTTGGCAGATAATTGCACGTCCAGACCGTCGGGGTTTTCAACTACCTTCAATTCTTTAAATGGAATTTTGAAGTCATCCGGGCCTTGTGCGGCAAGAAGCGGCCTTAGCTTAAAGTAAATGCTTTGTGCTTTGGCGTTTTGATAGATAACAGCGTCGATTTGTCCGACGAGCTTGCCATCCATATCGAGAACCTGTCCGTCTCTCAAGCGTCTGAGGCTGATGTAATCTTCAGGTTGGTTATCACCGTAATCAAATTCGGGTTTTTGCTCGAGCGTGTCTTCGGCAATGGTCAGAAATGTATCGCCATCATTCTGCGTTTTGCGCACTTTGCGGAAATTAATGGCCGTAAGGTCTCTGCCGTACCGGCTTTCATCTTCCTGTACGATAATGGCTTTACCTATGCCGGTTTCTTTGTGAACGAGGATGTCAAAAACATGCCCTGATTTTTCGCCATCTTTGCCGATGACATTGCTGCCGATGGCATCGTGTGCGGAATGTCTGTATGTGGTGTCGTCCGTTTCGGGCCCGTTTAGCTGTGCCGCTTTTTGTTCAGCATATTCTTTAAGTGCCAAAGTCGGTGAAACGTCCGGATCAACAGTATCGGCATCAATATTAAATTGATCGATATGATCTACATTTTTCAAATTGTGCGGGCTATCTTCCAGACCGTCTTCGATGCCGCCAAAAACGCTGTAAAAGAAGTCATAAGTAGCGCTTCGTCCTGACCCTTCTTCATATTCGTTGCCCGGCGACTGGGTCTGTGAGAGTTCGGGTGGCAGGGCTGTGTCGGCATCTTCGGCTTCAATTTCTAAGGCCTGACCGCCGAAAAAATACCAGGTTACAAAGCCGCCCATTACGAATATGGCCAGTGCCATACCGATGAAGGCTCTGAAGGTTCTTTTGCCGTAAGTTTGGTTTGTGTCGTGATGGAAGACATTGGCTGTTTCCGGCGCTATGCGAGGATCTTGTTCCATTTTATGCGGCCTTCCTGACGACCTTGCTGAAATCTTCGGATGGTGCCACGGGTACAGCGAAGCTCTCTGTTTTCCAGAGTTCGCGTTTTTTGTCGTCGAAATTCTCAGCTAATTGGTCGTCTTCTATGATGTCTTCTTCGTTTTTATCCAGTAGCTTGGATTCTTCTCGGTCAAACTGCTTGAAGACACGCTTTTGCAAGCGGATGTATTCCTGATCCCATTCATCTGTGTAGATGTCCTGTTTGCTTAAGGAGTGGATTAGCGACTTGATGGTTTCGTTTTCTTTTTGAAGCTGCTTTACCTGCTTATCGACGGCTGACCCTTCCAGTTCTTCGTAAAGAACGTCTTCCTCAGCCTTCTGCAGGATCAGCAGCTCTTTTTTAGCGCGGTCAAATAACGGGCGTTTAAGGCGTGAACGACTTCCGGCCAAGTCAGATACATCAAGCATGACGCGTGCGATTTTGTCGTGTGTGTGTTTAATGTTCTCAATCGTATCTAACATCGTTTCAACTCTTCCTGTTTCTGTGGTTCCACCAGCTGCGCAGTAGTATTTTTTGCTGTCGTAATTTGTTGTAATACCTCATTAAATCTTCGCTCTTGCTCAGCGCGTCCATGACGACTTTAGATTCTTCCCAATCAAGCTCGTTATCTACTAGCGCTTGAATGTCATAGCTGGTTACTGTCTTGTTCATTGGTCTAAACGTAAATCTTCTTTCGCCCCTACCTACATGTGACGCCATGAAAAGTTCCTTTAGAAAACTTGGAACTTTAATGGGGGTTTTGCGTTTGAAAGTTAGATACACGATCAAGAAAGGAGAAAAACATGCTTGGTTGGGCTATTACATTTCTTGTATTGGCATTGATCGCAGGAGTTCTCGGATTTGGCGGTGTTGCAGCCGTTTCTGTAGAAATTGCGCAATTGCTATTTATTGTCTTTTTAGCGCTGTTTGTTATTTCAGCGATTGTAGGTGCCTTGCGCGGAAAAGCGCCACCTGTCTAATAGACGGATATATACATAAGAAGAAGCGTCTTTCCTTTGTGAAAGGCGCTTTTTTATTGCTTTCAACGGCATTAAATTATAGAAGTGTGATGTTCTCAGCCACATTTCACCCATAAAGGTGCCCGTTTAATGGACACGATATTTATTCGTAATTTTTTGATCTTTGTGGTCACGCTTTTTTTGTGCGTAGGCACGTTGCTATTTTATTTGGTGAATAGCGAAGGTTCGATTCAGAAAATTGACGATAATATTGACCATTCCTATGCGAAAATTGATGAAATTCAGAAGTTTTCTTCGATTGTTACGAGCATGCTGTCTTCACAAAGAGGCTTTATCATCAGCGGTGATGAGACGTTATTGGAGCAATATGAAGAGCAAAAAAGCATTGCTTCCGAGCATATAGCCAATCTTTCAGAATTAATGACGGATAATCCCTCGCAGGCTAGCCGCCTTGAAGAGGTGCGCAATTACTACACGCAATTTTCTATCAAACTAGAAGAGCGCGCGGGTGAGGCTGATGACGCCGGTCAGGTTCAACCGTTCAATGACATTGATGTCATTAGCGGTCTTCAGGAAGACATCATCCGGATCAATAATAAAATCCTCGAAGAAGAGCGTGAGCTTTTAGAAGAGCTGACACAAATTTTAGAGGCGAGGCGTAAAACATATTACACATCGCTTATTATCGGTTTGATAGTCGGTACGACGTTGCTGATTATCTTTAACGGGTTTTTACTGCGGACACAGCAAAAGCGCAGTAAGGCGGAAAGAAGCTTAAAAAGTTCGGAAGACCGTTTTACTCTTGCTGTCGAAGGTACGCAGGATGGGGTTTTCGATTGGGATATCGAAAATAACCGGGTCTTTTATTCGAAGAAATATTTTGCCCTGTTAGGTGAAGAGAGAGCTTCTTGCACGGATGAGGTTGATGTTTTTCTCGACCGTTTGCATGAGGATGAGAAAGAGCAAGTGTGGGCTGTGGTTGAGCAATATCTCGCCGGAGAGCTTTCCGAATATGCGCAAGAATTCAGAATGAAGCATGCTTCCGGGCGCTGGGTCTGGGTGCAGGCGCGTGCGAAGGCGCTTTTTGACAAGAATGGAAAAGCATACCGCATGGTGGGCGCTCACACTGATATTACCCATTTGAAAAAGGCGCAGGAAAAGCTCGAGGCTGATAAGCAGGAAGCTATGGAGGCCAATCGTGCCAAGTCCGAATTTCTCGCGCATATGAGCCATGAAATCCGAACACCTCTGACTGCGATCAGTGGTATTGCAGAAATTCTTACCAAGCAAAGTAAAGATTTTTCGGAGAAGCAGCGACAACTTGTCGGTACTTTGTCGAACAGCACGGCGACTCTGAAAGAGCTTGTGAATGACGTGCTCGATTTTTCAAAAATCGAAAGTGGTGAGATTGAGCTGCATGATGAAGTGTTCGAGCTTGATAAGATTTTTGAAGAAACCATCAGCATGATGGCGATCAAAGCGAATGAAAAAGGCATTAGTTTTGTTTTTGATTATGATGTCGATAACAAGACTTCGTTTCTTGGGGACGGTATGCGCGTTCGGCAGATCCTCGTTAATTTGGTGAGTAATGCGATTAAATTTACAAATGAGGGCGGCGTTACAATCAAGGCGGCCTACGAGGATCGTGATAATAATGAGTATCTGCGCGTTGATGTATCAGATACCGGCATTGGAATTGAGCCTGAGAATTTTGACATTGTTTTCGAGCGTTTTAAACAAGCTGACGCCAGTGTCTCCAGACGTTTCGGCGGTACGGGCCTAGGTCTACCCATATCCAAGAAGCTGTCACAGATGATGGGCGGTGACATTTTTGTCAGCTCGGAGTTTGGCAAAGGGTCTACATTCTCTCTGATTTTGCCAGCCCGCCTTGCAGATGTGCAGTCAAAGCCGGAGCGCTCGGGCTTGTCTAATAGAAAGCTTACCGACAAAATCCGCGCCGCTTTGGATGATGATTATAAGGTTTTGATCGTCGAAGATTATGAAGGGAACATCGTTGTTGTCGAGTATATCCTCGAGGAGCTGGGCCTAAAATATGACGTTACGCGCAACGGGCGCGAAGGTTTTGAGGCTTGGAAAGAAAAGCATTACGACCTTATTTTAATGGATATCCAAATGCCGGAAATGGACGGTTTTACGGCAACGCATAAGATCAGGGAAACCGAAAAACAAGAAGGGTTGGAAGCAACTCCGATCATTGGCATGACGGCACATGCTCTGGTTGCGGACAAGGACCGCTGCATTCAAGCGGGGATGAGTTCTTATCTCCCTAAGCCGTTAGTCGAAAACGACCTCAAGCGCGAAATTCTCAAACATTTGAGTAAAGAAAAAAAAGCAGCCTAGGTGGCTGCTTTAAAGTGGTGGGGGATGGGAAGTCTTATTAGGCGGCCATCTGCGCGCGCTCCAATGGTGTAAGTTCCAAGTGGGCCTGTAGCTGTTCACGGGCGCGGGACAGGCGTGAACGAACAGTCCCTACAGGTATTTTCAGTCGCTTCGCTACTTCGGCATATTCCATACCTTTAATGCATACGAGGATCATGACACTACGGTGGTCTTTAGAGAGTTTTTGAACCGCGGCATCAACATCCTGTAATTCCATTTCTTTATGCTGACGAGCGTTTGTCTGTTGTTTTTGGATGTAAGGCTCAGGGTCGTACTGGCTTTCAAACTTAGTTTTACGACGGTAGGCGCTTACGAACAGGTTGTACATGATCTTGGACAACCAGCTGTAAAGATTTGTACCTTCTTGGAAGAGTTCTTTTTTCTCGATTGCTCTTACAAGTGTGTTTTGTACTAAATCTTCTGCATCGGCCTGATTGCGCGTTAATTTGTACGCAAATTTCGTCAGGCGAGTTTGGTGTTCTAAAAGATCTGTGTTGGCAAACATGATTTGCTCCTTTTTGTTAACTTACATTTCTAATTCTATGGAGCGTTCGTAATCGGGCTTTGTCAGCCGCGTATCATCTGTGAAAAAAAATGTAACAGTTTTGTAACAATTGATTGCTTTCGGCGCAGAACTGGTCGATGCTTCGTAAAATCAATTTATTTTGTGGTGATATGAAAAAAGGCAAAATCCTAAGCGTTGACGACGATTCCGACCTGCAAATGGTTATGGAGCAGTATCTGGATGGGGAAGGGTATACGTTTCTAAAGGCTAATAATGTCAGTAGCGCGCTAGAAGTGTCCGATACCGCTCAGTTTGACGTGATATTGCTTGATTTGGGGTTGCCGGACGGCGAGGGACTGAGCCTTATTCCCCAATTAAAGGCAAAATCAAACGCGGGAATTATCGTTGTTTCAGGAAAAAGCGACACCACCGAGAAAATTGTTTGTCTCGAAATGGGTGCGGATGACTATCTTACAAAGCCTTTCGAGATGCGTGAGCTTTCCGCTCGGATTAAAGCGTTTTTAAGACGTATTCCGGATCAGTCACAGGATAATAAAAGCGAAGACGTCGCTTCCGAGAAAATTAATCTGGAGAATTGGGTTCTGGATCGTGCGCAATACCAGTTGTTCGACATGGATGGGAATTCCCTGAATTTAACAACGGGTGAATTCCAGTTGTTGGAGGCTTTGGTGCTCGCGCCCAATCGGGTTTTATCGCGTGAGCGTCTTTTCGAGCTGACCCGTGATGGTGAATATGACGTCTATGACAGGGCGATTGATATTCAGGTCGGACGGATCCGTAAGAAAATTGGCGACGCCAATTCCGAGTTGATCAAAACGGTTCGCGGTGTCGGCTATATGTATGCCGGTAAAGCCGATGCGGCCTGATTAAGGCTTACTTATAGTATACGGTTTTGGAACTTCCTGCTTTGTCTTGCGTTGTGAAGACAAACGAAAGGAAAAAAACCAATGCCTAGATCAAAATCTAAATACCCCGAAATCACAGAAATCAGAGAAGACTTGGATTCGTTGCGTACGAACGTGGTTGAACTGACTAATCACCTTAAGCAGGATACGAAAGAGCAGTCAGTAGAATGGCGCGGCGCGGCGATGGACCGTTTGGACCAGATTAAATCATCCGGTCAAAAGCAGATGAAGTCGCTTGAAAAGCAAGTTAAAGCCAAGCCAGTGGAAACGATCGGGATCGCGTTCGTAGCCGGTATGGCTCTGAGCTACCTTGCGGGACGCCGATAAATGATACCGGTCATGAAATTAGCTGAGCAGGTCCTTGTTGACCGCATTATCAGCAATAAATTTCCGATAACAAGAAAGAGTAAGGCCCATTTAGGGGTTCTCGCTCTTTCCTGTTTTTTCTTCATAACCGGTACGGGCTTTATGATTTATGCCGGCTTTATCTGGCTGAACAAAGTTTTCGAGCCAGAGGTCGCCGCAGCGTTCACAGGACTGTCCTTGTTCGCGCTTTCTATTGTATTTGGCGCAATGGTTATGGCTTTGATCCGATATAAGCGTGTTGAAGCTGAGCGAAGTACAAAAGAAGCCATCCATAATTTGCAAGGCATGTTGAACGCGGCCAACGATGAATTCGGTGAACCTATTCAGGAAAATCCAAAGACAGCTTTAATCACAGCGACAATGCTGGGGTTGGCAATTGGAAATAAAATTTTCTGAGTAGGGAACTATTTTACGGATTCCACGTTGGATGATGTAGAAAACAAAGGAGATTACAATGTTTAACTCAAAAGCTTTACTGACAGTCATGATGCTGTTGGGTCTGGGTGCAAGCGTTAGTGCGTGTAACACAATTGACGGTGCAGGCCAGGATATCGAACAAGCTGGTGAATCCGTTCAGGATGCCGCTAACTAAGGAGAGTGGATATGAATAACAAAGGACTATTGGCAGTCATTGCAGTTCTATTGCTAGGCATATTTACAATCATGATCATTCAGATGAATGAGCAAACGCCGGCAGAACGTATTGCTAGTGACTTCGGAGAAATTACCGAAGAGTTTAAGGATGAGATCGACGATCGAACCTGATCCTTTCAACGGATTTAAATAAAGCCCGCCTTCATGGCGGGCTTTTTTGTGGGAACTGATGAGGCCGATAGTCGGTTGGTTTGGTAAGAATAACAGAAAGGACAGAGACCTATGTCATTAACGGAAATCACTGACGGACAGAAGCATGATTGGCAAATTCAAAGAATATGTACGGATGTACAGGATTATGAGCTGATCGTTGAAAAGCAAAAGGACGAGTGGACTTGTGATCAAAAGCGGGAGAGTTGGAAGTGGGTTGTCTCCTACCATGGTTCTATTGTTGCTAGCGGGTCGGTAAACGATTCAGAAGAGGCCATGCAAAAGGCGGTTGCGAACGTTCCGGGTGATCATGAGTAGTTCGCCTTTATTTAAAAGGCATAGAAAAAGGCCGCTTATTTAAGCGGCCTTTTTGTTGCTTGTGGTCTTGAGTGTCTAGTTATAACGCTCGGGTTCTGCATTTTTAGGCTTCAACATAAGCGTATATGCTTCTTCCCATTCATCCAGTTCGATCGTGTTGTTGTCGTTGTCATCGAGTTCTTGAAAGCCTGTTTCAATAAACTCTGATGGTGACAATCCGTCCTTGTTGTGGTCAAAGCGGATAAGACCGGATTCTTTATAGAACGTTTCGTATGTGTATGTTGAAAGGTCCGTGAAACCGTCATCGTTATGGTCGACAAACTTGAATGTCTCTTTTTCCATCGGTGTGATGGTGTACATACTGCGTCTGTTCCACTCTAAATTATCGATGACCTGGTTTCCGTCCTGGTCAAATACATAAAAGAGTTTTTTACCGACCTCGGGTTTGGAGTACTCGCCATCGCCGTTCACATCAAAATCTGAAAATTTGATTGTTTGCGCTTCGATAGCATCCGAAGTTTCAACATAGGTTTTGGTGTGGACCGTCTCGGCCTGTACCGCAAAGCCGGTCAGTGCGAATGCGCAAGCGCCGGCCATAAGTAGTTTATTTTTCATAGCTTAAATCTCCTTTGTCGCTATTTACGCTTAAACCAACCATTAAAGGTCACGGTAGTTCCCTGGTGGCGTGCGCTAAACACCGCGGAAAAGAGGGGGCGGTTGTTTGTTACAAAACGGTTACAGAGTTTTTCAAAATAGAAACACGGGAGTCGTCAGGCGAATACAGAATCATTCCTAAGATGAAAATGTAAACAGATTAAAGGAGTAATTCTGATGCAAAATGTACCACAAATGATTAAAGGCGTTTCACACCCGTTTATCGCGGATATGTACCTTAAAGAAGAGAGTCATAATTCCGATGTAACGAGCGAAAGCGTTTTGGTCATCCAAACCATTCCTCAGGAAGAACAGGATACAGAGTTTTATGGGTTTGACGGTTATTTAATCAGCCTGTTAACCGATCTTGAAGATCTAAAGGCGCAAGCCGAAAGCCAGATCGGCGAATTTGATCGAGTTGATATCAGAACATAATCCAATTGATAAGAGGGGGAACTTTTCCCCCTCTGTTTCGTTGGGAAAGCTGAATCGAAAATGAAAGGAGCACAAAAATGAATACCGATATTTTAGAAGGTAACTGGAAACAATTTAAAGGTGAAATCCAAAAGCAGTGGGGTGACTTGACTGATGATCAGTTAGATCAGATCGATGGTAACCGCGAAAAATTTCTTGGTGTATTGCAAGAGCAATACGGAATTACAAAGGACAAAGCGCAAGAGCAGCTTGATGCCTTTGAAAGCCAGAAGGCTGCCTAAAGGGAGCATGGTAAAATGAAATATCACATCATAACCCCTGCATTGTTTTTATTCGGAACTGTTGCCGTTTCATCGGTCACGATGATGGGTATGCCCTCAATTTCCTATGCCGATCGCGGTATACAGATTGAGGAAAATTCCGTAACCAAACAGCTAATGCCGCTTGGTCAGAGTGATGAAGACACAAAAGTGTATTCAGATGTCGATGGGTTGTCTCCACGACCGAATGTGACGGAGATACAACAAAATGAGAATTTTGTATCTACGATCACAGCCGACACATCTGATAATACGCAGCGTGAAACCACTGAAATGAAGCAGACGCCGGAGCAAGCTGCAGCGGAAAAATTCGAGTTTTTCGACAAGGATGATAATGGTGTGCTCAGTATGGACGAGTTCTTTCTCTATGAGCTTTCCAGTGATGCGCGACATGTATTTTACAAGGTCGATAAGAACGATGACCTGATTGTAAGTTATAAAGAGTTCAGGCCGTATCATACTGAAAAATAATATTTATAAACGCCCGTTCAAGTTCACGCTTAGCGGGCGTTTTTCATGGCGTAAGGAACTTTTCATGTACGGCATCGTTTGATTACTGAAAGGAAGAACCATGCGGTTACAAAGCCTATACATAGTAGCAAGCTCATTTCTAATCTTTGGCTTTATGCCTTTGCCGGCTGATGAAAACGAGGTCTTAAACCAGTTTTCCGAGCCTGTGATGGATTTTGAAGATGCTGAAGAATATGCCGACCGTCAGTTCTACAAAAACAATGTTTTTAACCTCGATGAATATCCGTTGGACGGATATGAGCCCAAGGCTTTTACCTTTGAGTTAGAAACGACACAGACAGATAAGGAGATTTAAAATGGCCCATTCAAATGTATCACGTAATGAACAAGGTGACTTAATTCGCATTCTATTATCGATTCTTTTGCCGCCGATTGGCGTGGCGATGGAAGTCGGATTTACGAAGCATTTTTGGATTAACGTTGTGTTGACCGTGTTGGGCTATGTCCCCGGTATTGTCCATGCTGTTTATATTATCGCTAAAAAATAACCGGAGGAAACGCCATGAGAGGCTCGACATTTCTTATCTTTATATTGAGCGCGCTGGGCGCTGTTGTGTTGACGATATATCTTGTCAACACGGTCTTTGATAACGAGGTTTTAGAGGAGCCTAAGCCGGCGCTGCCTTATGATTCAGTTGTCGCTGACAGTGTCAGCGAGCCCGCGGTTCTGAATGAAGACACCGATATACTCGGTCTTACTGTTTACGATGCGCATGATGATGTGATCGGTAAGTTGTATGATGTTTACGCCGAGCCGGGCACTGGCACGGTGCAATGGATTAGCGTCGATGTTCAATCTTTGGCGACCGACACACCGGAAGCACAGCTTATCCTTGTTTCGGTTGATACTGTAACGGAGATGAACAGCAACGGGCCGATTGTTATCAATACGAACCGTGCCGATTTTTTCGAGCTTCCTTATCAGCAGAAACGTGAAGAGCGTTTAGAAAGTTTGGTGAGCTTGAGAGAGTTGCCGGAAAGCGCAATTTCCGATGAAGCCGGTGGTCCAATGGCGGTTATTGATCGGGTTTCTTATGCGGGCGGTGCGCTTGATACGGTTTACTTTACGGCCTCCGAGAAAGGCTTCTACGGCAAAACGGGATCGTTTGCAGTACCGTTTCAATCCCTGAAGTTCAACCCGAATGCTGACAACCCGGGCAGTTGGTCATTCATTTCAATGTCTGAACGACAAGCCGGAATGGTTGAGGCGTATTTAAAAGATAAAGATTAAATCTTTACTATGAAATTTTCTGGAATGTGTGACGGCTGGCTTCTGCAAAGATCCGGCCGTCATGTTTTAGAAGCTTGATCGTTGTCTGATCGTTATCAAATTCAATGACATTATAGCCGTTTTCCTGTCCGCGCTTTCTGGACGACAGGGCAGTAGACGCGCTGACAAATGCGGTTTGGTGCTCTGCATCCCCGATCATATCAACGGCGGCGTGATGGACGTGCCCTGTCAGAACCAGATCGACTTTGGCGTTATGAAGGCATTCCAACGTGCGCTTGCGGCCAAAGACGGTCACGCTGATCGGCATGTCGGCGATTTTGTGAATAGGGTGGTGAAGCACGCAAATTCTGAATTTTCCCGGTCCTGTATCTGCGAAAAAATCTGTTACGGCTCTGCGCTGAGCATTGGAAATCGCGCCATTAGCCCAGTTCCAGTGCGGCAATGCCCGGCATGCAGAGTTCAGACCGATAATGTCTACTTGGCTCGCTCTGTGTGTTGGGTTTAGGTCCTGATGGATGTGTGTTTTGTATTTCTTATATGGTGTCAGCAAACGCTCCGGGATATCAAATGCCGGAACATCATGATTGCCCGGAACGGCAAAGACGGGCTTTTCGAGCTTTTTTATAAATGTTTTTGCTTTGATGAATTCTTCTGTGCTTGCGATCTGTGTGAAGTCACCGGAGATAATCACCATTTCTGGTTTTTCATCCTGAACACTCTCTAGCAAGTCTTGAGAGAGTTCGTCGGTTTCCGTACCGAAATGTAAGTCCGAGAGATGTACTATTTTCATGGTGACCACACAAAGGGAATGATTGAGACTGCGCATACCATAAGGACCAAGCCGATTAAGGTCAAAAGCCCGTCATGGATGCTGATGGATAATCCGAATAGCAATATAGCCAGTGCGGGGAGGGCCGCCGCAAATGGGACAAGTTCAAATGCGATCATCAGCAGAGATAAGGCAATGCATATGACGGCAATAATCCTTTGTGCGATATCTTCTGTCAGGATTTTGAAACGCGGGTGAAAAAAACCATCGATCCATTCAGTGTATGGTTTGGCTTTCTTGACGGCGTCTTGATATTTCTTTCGTTCAAAAGAGATGTCCTTCAGTCTCTGTGGTATCCATGGGAATCGTTTTCCAAATACCAATTGTCCCGAAATCAGGATAATCATTATCGCGCACAGAGATGGCACACCCGGTATCGCACCGGTTGGCAGTACAACAATTAGGGCCGGACCGATCAAAAGCGGCCCGAAGCCTCTGTATTTCAAAGCTTCTACCATTTCGTCGAAGTCGATTTTCGTGCCTGAGGATTTGTCTTCAATGGCTTCGAGTATGTCTGTTAGGTTCGAGCTCATAAAATCCCCCTCATGCTTTTGGTCTTTTTAGGGACGATTAAGTTGAGAGCTTTATGTTCTGTTTTGAACTTTAAAGGTGTTTCGAGCTCCGTGTTCTCTCCATCCAGAGAGATAAGGCATGTTTTCTTATCGGTGCTGATTGTGATTTCAGGGTATGTCCAACGTCTGACAATCGGGTCTTTAGACCAGCCGCCAATGCCGAGTTGCATTAGGAACCGTATCTTGTCATATGCGTTTTTAGGTTCACTGCTGTAGACCCCGAGTGTGTTTTCTGTCAGGCATTCTCTCTGGAATGTGTTGAGGTTTAACCCGTCTGTTTGTTTGATCAGATTGTTCGAAATTACGAGCAACGGCGTTTTAACATCATGGTTTTCGCCGTTGGTAGACAATGTGTATGTTCTGCTTTTTGCATGATCCAGCTCTTTGAATATTTTGTTCAGGATCAAGGGTATCGTTTGTAAAATGCCGTTTTTACGGGAGCGTTCGCGAAACTTTGCCGTCTTGGGGATTGCGCCGAGCGCGGCATTGCATAGGAATTGTTCGCCATTGACCACGCCGATGTCAATTGCCCGGGTGTGTGCGCCGGACTGATATTCTTTTAAAGCATTTGTGGTGTTGGGGGGGATGCCCAGATCCTGGGCCATTAAATTCATTGTCCCGAGCGGTATAATGCCGAAGGGTATTTGTTTAGAACCCAAAATTTGCGCAGCGGATTTAATTGTACCGTCACCACCGCCGACAAAAACCGTGTCTGTGTCACCGTCTAAGGCATCCAATTCATCACTGAGTTTTTCAGGCTCGACAAATATTAAATTAGTTTCCGGGCCGAAAACATCCGTGATCTGTTTGCGAACGGCATCCTGACCGAATTCATTAACGTATCCAGACGCAATATTTACAATGACCTTTGCATTTTCCTTCATAGTTAACAAACGCGTGTTTTTGTCTAAAAGTTCCCGTCATCGCGCGTTTTTGACAGTTTTGTTTTGGGGCATTTGGTCGCCGTTTTTATGCGTATTTCCTGCGTATACTTATTCTGTCTTCGATATTCGCCCTTGGGGCGCTCATTGTTTTTGTGCCATAACGGATATGAGGAAAGTGGGCATTTACGAATGCTCGGCAATATTGATTAAAGAAAAGACGCATGGATAATCTAAATCTGACGAGAAGGGGCTTCGTTAAGGGGCTTTCATCCGGTGCGCTTTATCTGGCCTGTACATCGTCTCTGGGTGTTCTTGCCGGATGTTCAGCGCCATTAACATCTAAGCAATCCTACATTCACGATTTTATGAAGCCGCAAAATCTGACGGCGGCATATCACTGGACGGATGTTGCCCTGCAGGCGATCCGGAACCAGACTGTCACGCCGCCGCCGGCTTCACGTGCTCTGGCGATGGGGCACTTGGCTGGATTTTTGGCCGTTAATGGTATTGAGGGTGGATACAATACGCAGTGGAATGTCCTGCCTGCGCCGAAGGGTGCAAACCCCGAGGTCGCGTATGGTGTAGCGATGTCTCGTGCATTGAGCGAAGCTTTCCAGACATCTTTCGCATTTGACCGTCAGCGTTTCTTGTCGGCGTATCCGGACGGCGAAGCCAAAGAACGCGGAATTAAGTATGGGGAATATGTTTCCGACCTTGTGATCGAGCGCAGAACAAATGATGGCGCCGAACCGAACAAGGCAAATTTCTATCTTGGCCGTTATCCACGCAGAAACGATTCTTTGCGCTGGGCGCCGACAGGTCCCTTCTATGGTGCGGATGATGGTCCGTTCCTTGGAACGTTTCACCGTGGCTTGTTGCCCGGTTGGGGCGCGCAGAAGCCTTGGGTGATGAAAAATAAAGGTGATTTCCGTGCACCTGTGTTTTTGGATGTTAATAGTCCCGAGTTCGTAGAGGAATACCGTTACATTAAAGCTATTGGCGGCGATAAAAGTACGCTGAGAACGACAGACCAGACCCAGATTGCGTTTTTCTGGGAGGATGGCCCACGTGGGGTAACACCGCCCGGCCACTGGCAGATTATTGCTATGCGCGTCACACAGGATATGGGCTTGCCGTTATTGGAGCAGGCGCGCTTGATGGCGTTGTTAAGTCTGGGGCAGGCGGATGCCGCGATCACGACATGGGATAGCAAGTATGCGCATGATATTGTCCGTCCCGAAACCGTAATAAAACGCCGTGCAGATGAAATGGGTAACCCCGAGTTGGTCGGGCAGGGAGATTCGGACTGGCTGAGTTTGATCTTTACACCTGACTTCCCTGCGTATACGTCCGGACACTCGACATTCAGCGGTGTTTCTGCACGTATGATTGCCAACTTTATTGGAACTGATCGTGTTGCGTTTAGCGCGCAAGCACCTGATCTGGTGAACTGGCCGAAGCAATTAACGGATGTTCGCCGTTCATGGACAAGTCTGTGGCAGGCTGCCGAAGAAAATGGATTGAGCCGTATTTACGGAGGTGTTCACTGGAATGCCGACAATGATCAGGGGCTGCGCATCGGACGAAACCTCGCGGATTATATTTACCGCAATGCATTTGTGAAGGCGGTGTAGCTATGAAGATGGAAATGAAGACGTTTAAAGTTTTATTGGTTGCCGGATGTATGGCTCCATCGTTCGCATATGCTGACGGTGATGCTGTGCCGATTAATTATGATGCTTTGTCATTTGTTGAAGAGCCGTTGGCTGCCGAGGTTGGACCTGTCACGGTTAACGGTAACTTCCTTGTCGATCAAAGTGCGCAATATAGTACGAATGCCGATGAGGATGATTACAACACGCGCGCTATCGGGGATATTCAGGCCGAGGTGGAGTTGCCGAATACGTGGCAATTGCGTGCACGATATGTGGCCAACTACGATCGTTTGCGCAAAGATTCTTATGAGGATGATGTCGCGATTTCGATTTCTGATGAGTGGGGCACTTTGGCCGGTGGTAATGTGACCGGCGCTGTGTTTGAGAATACACGCCGTAAGCGCGGCTTTGGTAACGCAGAGCTGAAAAATGACAGCTTTGTCGGTGCGTTGGATGAGGCCGGTGGATTTTATTCCGTGCAATATAACTCCTACACTTTTTCCGTTGCCGCCGACCAAGAGGGGCGGGCCGAAGTCGGTGCATCCTTTACGCGTCCGATCGGTAAGCAGAATTATCGTGCTAGCCTACGTGCCCGTAAAGGCGATACCGGCGAAGATCCGGGTGATACGATTACTGCAATCGGTGTGGGCGGAGATACCTATGGTACGGCCGCCGTCGTCGAGATGATTTATGCAAGTTTTCTCGCTGATGCGCAGATTGGGTATGAACATGTAGATCCCGACAATCAGGCGGGTGACAATGACCATGTGTTCGGCTCTGTCGGGATGCAGTATAAGCAGGGTGCTTATCGTTTCTCTCTCGAAGGTGGTTTGGGCGATTATGATGGTGATGACCGCAGGTCTGCTGCTTTTGGTTCACGAATCGATCTGGCCCGTGGTGCGTCTTTTAACGTTGGTGTGAATTACGAATACATTAATGATGATGATGACGTTACATCCGTCGGCTCGATGAGATACGAGTTCTAAAAACTGAGCACTGATTCGCCTGCCGGAACGCCCAGAGCTGCTGTGTCAGCGGATGCTAGTGATACTTCGGACACCCCCTCGGCTGCGGTTAACGGCTCAATCATGCCAAAACTTTCGGCCATTCCTGCGAAAAACTCCTGTCCGCCGGGGGTTATAGCCCAAGCTTCCAGATAAAATCCCAATCCGATACCTATCGCAGCCCACGCCAGATTTGCGGTGCTGAAAAAGTGCTCTTTAGCTGCTGGAGCGGCCATTTTTTTCTCCTAAAAAGAAATGCATAAGTTTTTTGAGAATGAGTCGCATTCTTAATTGACATCATTATCCGAGGTGTATATCAGTGTCAACTCAAATGCAACTGATTCTCAGAATCATTCTCATTTAGCCACTGATATTAAGAAAAGGAAAGAGTAAAAATGTTGAAAAATGCCCCGGCGATGCTTGCAGCCTTCGCACTTACCATGGCCCCTGCGGCCCCGGCTCAATCACAAAGCCACACTATTCACGGGTGGGACAGAGTAGAGAACGCAGAGTTTGTGATGCGCGATGTTTCGATGAAATTTCTTTTTCCACGTCCGGGTTTTACGACGACGCGTGATGTGGCCGTTGATTGCGATTTGCTTTTGAGAAGTGGTGATCGCCTAGTGCGCGGTGATGCTATCCCTACGAATGGTTTTGCTATGCAGTTTAACGCAGAGACTGACTATACCCGTCAGGAACTTGCGCGTTTGGATGTGGCGAGCGGAAATGCTCCGGGTACTGCTCTTGGTCGTATTCAAGCATGGAGCGGTCAGTTGGACCCGCGTGGTTTGAATGGTGCGATCAATACGCACTTATCTCCGCAACACGGTATTACGATTGATGTTTTACGTGAGGCAGCGAATGTATGTATCGAGCAACATTCCGATCATGGTGTCAAAATTGCCGAGTTGCGTTCAATCGCCGGCGGTACGCAAGGTATTCACCCTGACTGGACGAATGACAGATAATGCATACTCTCGGATTGGCCGGGAACTATGCGTTACCCGGCCACTTACAATCAGCACTCGACCAGTTTGGTCTTCATGTTCAGCATGAGGGTGGAAAGCGTTTCGAAGTTGACGGTGTTTCAGGCGCGGTAAATTTGGACGCTATTACACCGAGCTATATCAAGCGTGATGAGGGTGTATTTGATCTGAAAGGCTTGCGCCAGTTTTCGGAATTCGTACACCAACCTGTGCGCGCAACGCTGGCCGAGCCGTATAAAGCGGTCGAGAAGCCAAAAGGTTTTCGTGCACGCATGCAGCAGGTCAAAGAGCATGAAGCTCAAATTCATGAAGACCGCACGCAAATACACCGGTTGCTGCGTTTTGCGGTTACGGGTTCTGTAGAAATTCCCCCTGATGAGGCGGAGAGCCTCGATAAGGAAACTGCAGAATGTCATGCAGCGACCGAGCAGGCGATGCGTGATGAGGATACATGGCGCAGCGAAAGCGAATTCGGAAATCCTGAAGCAAAAATCAGTGCTGTTCCCAATACGCATTTTGATCCGGAACTGGGCTTTATTATTGAGCTTAATGATGAGCGCGGCTTTTCGGGATATCACCAGAAGAAGCTTGATGATGCTTTCCGTTCGATACTGAACACTGCAACTGATGGCCGTTATAGTGACGCAAATGGTTCAGTTGTTTTGCGCGGCGCTGAGCTGGAGCGGTTCTGTCAGGAAGCAAAAGCGCAAAACATCGGAGCGCTCATCGATAATGTCGAATTCGAAGAGGGTGTGCAGGAGAAGTTGAAATCCGTTGAGGCGCGGGTTCATGATTGCCTGCATTCTCCCTTGCTCGACGACCCTCGGGTGTCTAAGTCGGAACAGCTATCGCAACTGATGGCGGCTACGTCTGCTTTGACGCCGATCATAAATTCCGAGTTTATGCGTAAAGCATGGACGCGTTACAATTTCACGGAACGCCATGCTTCCCCGCTTGAAAGCTTGAACAAAGAGCTTTCCGTTTTTATGGCGGTTGCCAACACTTATTTGCAGCAGGATGATGTGACGCCTGCGCAGATGGAGGCATTGTCGACCGAGTTTTACTCTTTGCTGTCTTTCTCGGATGAGATGTTTGCCGCTCTTGATAACGGTCTAGCAAAGCAAGCTGTAAAAGAGCCAGATAGTGAAAAAATTGCGTATCAGCGTGAGGGTATAGCCGAGTTACGTCAGCGTTTTCAGAATGCCAGCGTTGCCGATGTGACACTTGATGAAAAATTCTTGAGCGACGAACAGCGTGATGCGCTCAAGACCATGCAAAAATATGCAGGAAAGCCGGGTACTTTCGGTGACAAGGTACGCGGCGCCGTAAATGCCCCGCTTGAGGCAGGCGGGGAAACCTTCGTCGATTTTGCCGGCGATGTTGTGAATTTTATTCGCGAAGACCCGAAGATTGCGACAGCCTTTGTCACACTCGCATCCGTTCTGATTTATATGAAGGGCGGCGACCCGAGTTGTACTATGCCGATAATCAACGAGCTGGGTGAGCTTGTTGATGTGCCCGTGGATTGTGATTTGATTCCCGGCGATATTTTTGGAGATCAGCCATACCACTGGGATTTGAAATTCTCTCCACTCAGTGGCTACGAGCTTTATAAGCATTTTGCCAATGCGAACTTTATCACCGGGCCAACATATCAGTTTATGGATTGGTTGCAGACGACGGTACAGGACGCATACCAGTTAGCGGGCATGAACCCGGACCCAGAGACGGCCTTTAGCTCGGGGGCGGAAGCGGTTGTCGAGCCTTTGGCTGACAAGTTGTTTGCTGTGAATATGTTTCAGAATGTTTCTCACGCTGCGTTCTGGATGTGGGCGTTTTCACGCGGGTATGAGCACGGCCCGCGTGGCTTCAGCAAGTTATTTGAATTGGCGGGCCCTGTTACTGATTTGGCCGTGCAGGCGGGCGCAGGTGTTGCAGAAACCGTTTCTCTTAAACCCAAAACGCCATTGTCGGAGCACTTGGCGGCGCTGTCATCAGGCGAAGACATCAAGCCGCATTATGATGGTGATTTTGAACCGTTCAGAGCCGAGCAAGTTGCCGAAAAACTGGCTGAAGCTGCGGAAGTAAGAGCCGTCATCGAGGGTGATCTGCCAATAGAAATTGAGCCATATAATGGCGCGATTGTTATCGACCAGTTGAAGAAGCCAAAGATGGATGGTTTGCGACGCGAGTTTACAATCTCTTCTGAAAACCTGCGTCCGACCATGAAAGCACTGCATAAGTTTGATCACATGATGCAGCATGTGGCTCAGCACTTGATGGCCCATGAAAAGTGGCATTTAGAACCGTTGTTAAAAGCAACGGACGAAATGATATCAGCGTTGAATACGTATAGGTCCAGTGGTGATGTTGCCGCTTTGGAACAGGCTTTGGATCAGCATGCTGAATATGTTCTGGCTTCGGAGCTGCGTTACCGCGGCGGTACGTCAGAAATTTATGACGCATTGTTTGAAGCGTCACCGGACAAGGATGCGTTTAAGCGTTTAATGCGCAGTGCCAATACGACGATCGGCAAAGAGGGGCGCGAGAATTCCAAAGAGGAAGCACGGGCAGAAATGCGCGGAGAGGGCGATGAGCCGCTCAAACTTACGGGGCATATGGCTGCGCGAGGAAAGATTGCCGCGACCAATATGTGGGGCGGTATGGTCAGTGGGGCTAAAACCCTGCGTCGTGGGACGGATCGTGTGTTTACAAAACGTAACGTCATTATCGGGTCGGGCGTCGCTGCTGCGTGTGTCGGTATGGATATGGGCGGCGTGGGTAATGAATTTACGGATGCTGTTTCTGCTGTTACCGGTGGTGGCCTTGCGGGCAGTACAACGGTTGCAACCTTCCTGAATTTTAATTTCTGGGAAGACATTGTCGGGGTGCATATCGGGACAGGCGTCGGCTTGTTGTTTTCCGGCGCGGCCGCCGGTTTTGGATACAAGCGCGGGATCAGACCGGCCTTGATGTACGGTTTGGAAACAGCACCGGGACAGGTTGTTCAGTCCTCTTATGAGCAGCTTGCTGATCGTGTCGGTGCCGTCAGTAAAAAAATTGGCGAGGGCATTGATAGGAGAAATGAGGCCTGGGGGAAAACGCTTACTGAAAAAGCGGCGCAAGAGTATGCGCTCGCATATGAGGCAGGACGCTAAGCGGAGAGTGTGTGATGGAGGCGTTGAGTAAAACCTTTAATTTCTTTTCATCCGTACTTGAAAATTCCCCGAGAATTTTTGGGCTTGGCGCGATGTTTTATTTAGTCGCGACGACCATGCTCGAAGTTTCCGCGACTGGTGTTCCGTTCTGGAGCACGTTGGTTGCAAACACCCAAGCCGGAGCTTCCGCCGTTCTCGCGGCGGGTACCGAACTCATTACTTGATAAAGGAAAAGTAGAATGACGAAACACGAGCAAGGTCGAGCGACCGCCAAGACGGAAATGGAGGCTAACTGGGCGCAGAGTATCGGGAATTGCGGTTTATGTCCGAAGGCTGCGAAAGGTGGGTGTAGCGCCGTTCTGGCGATGGCAAAGGTTGCGGGTATTGATGAGGACCGCGCTAAGGACGCTATTGCAGCCCGTATTCATGATGAGCATACCAAAGATATGTAGTAAAAAATCCGCTCACGCTATCTATCTGTAAATATTTAACTTTTTCTGGTTTTTATGCGGCATTAGAAATTCCGGTCAAAATCTGGCATGATCGGCGAAGCCGCGCATTTTTGCGGCATAGTTTTTTTGAGTTAAGTATTTTTGATGTCAGATATAGAGCTGCGATATTTAATGGCTACTGAAGGGGCTAATGTTGGCCTCTGGGACTGGAATATCGAAACGGGCGAAGTTCACTTTAATGAGCAATGGTACACATTGTTAGGTTACAAACCTTATGAACTTTTAGAATCCTTCGAAACCTTCAAGAGCTTATGTCACCCCGATGACCGTCAGTCGGTTATCGATGCGCTTGATGCGCATTTTGAAAATGACAAAGTACCTTACAAAATCAATTTAAGAATGCGCCATGCAAATGGTGACTGGGTCTGGATACATACGACTGGCAAAGTTATGCAGCGGGATGGGAATGGTAAGCCTATCAGGGCTTACGGAATTCACATTGACGTGAGCGAACAAGTTCGCGCCGAGCAAGCCTTAAAGGCGGCTAATCGTAAGTTGGAGCAGTTTGCATTTATGGCGTCTCATGACATGAAAACGCCTTTGCGTACGATTGCAATGTCTATGGGGTTGCTGAAGCAACAGGCACCGGAAGTTTTATCGGGGGAAAATAAACAGACGTTTGATTTTATCATGTCTGCGATTAATGAACTGCAATTGATGCTTGAAGACTTATTGGCTTTCTCACGAAATGAAAGCGTGTCTGCTCAGGAGGAAACTTTTAATGCTCAAGGCGCAGTTGAGGACGTGTTGCGCATGATGTCTTCCAGTATCGAAGAGGCGAAAATGGAGGTTACGATTGATAAGCTCCCTACAATAACGTCTAATCGCGCGCGTTTTACACGCGTGTTGCAAAACCTTATTTCAAACGCTTTAAAATTCGCCAGAGCAGATGTAACGCCGCAGGTGATTGTTCAGTGTGATGTAGAGCAAGATTGCTGGACGTTTTCATTGAAGGATAACGGTATCGGTATCGAAGAGGAAAATCTCGAATTTATTTTTGAGCCCTATGCCCGCGTCAATCCTCAAGGGGGCGTGGAAGGTCTTGGGCTTGGTTTGAATATTGTGCAACAGTTTGTGTCTGATCTGGGTGGGGATGTCTGGGTGGAGTCTGAATACGGTAAGGGCTCGGCGTTTTTCTTTTCTATTCCAATGCCGGAGGCTTCCCGGCCTTAGCCTTAAAGTCTGTAAATTCACGTTGGTTAGTATTGTAAAGCTTCGGTATTAAGGCTGTATCCGAGAAGTTTTTATGCGATAACGGTCACATGAATAAAAATCTTTCAAAATTATTGTTTATTTTCAGTGCCGTCATCGTGTTTGGCTTCATGTTTAATATGTTTGGTGATGGTGATGTTGTGCCTATGCCGATGAATGAACGTGTGCAGGTGCTGGATGGGAACTACACCGTTGTCGGGGATGTAAACGGTGAGTTGTTGATTGGTTATAAGGAACCTTATCAGGGGGACACCGAGGATGCGGCGGCTTATAATACGTATATAAATACCTCATCATTTGCCGATGTCAGCATTCTGGACGTTCAGGGCTCAGGCGATGTTCACGAGCCAAAGCCTATTTCATTCGAGGGTCGTCTGCAGGCCGTTAACGGTCAGCCGTCGGACGAAACAGTGAAACTGACGAACTTCTTTCAGCCCTGTTATTCGAAACAAGATCAAAAAATATACCAGATCGCCCATAAGTATAAGCAGGATGGCTATCGCAATTCCGGAGAGCGTGTGTTGCTCAGTTTCAATTCGGACGGAGAGTATGAAATGTATACGGCCGACATACTCGGTACAGGGTACATTGAAAATAATACGCCTTTTTATGTTTCTGAATTTCGTGACTGCAAGATTGAAATTGCGGTGGCATATGGTGATGAAATCGGTAAGCCTTGTGAAGAGTTGAATTTGCCGTTTACGTGCTTGGATGTGAGTCGGGAAAGGCAGCCTTTTGAAGTTATTGAGGTGCAGGCGTTCGATTTTACCAAGCAGGAGGTGCAGTTTTTAGTCGCATCGGCGCAGGATCGTGAAACATGGCCCGTGGAAGTCGAGATTACAAAGCCGGATGGTTCACAACAATCGCTTGCTTTGCCCGCTGGTGACTTCGTACAGGATAGTGGGTTTTGGAAGAAAATGCGTTGCTTTTCATGCGGGTGCGGATGCTATCAGAAACTCGCTCTAGGCTACCTGAATAACGATTTATATTTGATTGCATCCGGTTGGGCGATTGATGACGCATATCGAGGTGTTTACCGATTAACAGCGGACCAATCATGGGAGCGTGTGCTGGCACTGACCGAAAATGCGGGTTACATGAAGCAAGTCGGTCAATGCGTTTTGGCATGGGACGAGCTTGGGGGTGATGATCTTGCCTTCATGAACCGCGGTATACGATGGGTCAATTTCTGTGAGGCGACCGCCGCAGCCACGCCTTAGATTGTTTAGACGTTTACTACGCTCGGTTCTTCTGCTGTTTCATGTTGGTGCTGTGCACGGGATTGATTTTTTCTGCGATTTTTCAAGATTGCGGCCGGTGATTTCTTTCGGATAAATAGTCGTCCGTCTTCATGTTCGATTTCAGGCGCTGAGATTAGATCATCCTGCAGATCTCTCGGGTCCATGTCATCGAACGTCCAGCCTGTGCGGACAAAGTTTTCATTGAAGTAATGCCAACCGAAGCCGCGTCTTTTTCTGTCTTTAAGTAGCGCTTCCGCACGGGCGGATTGAATTTCTTCCAACATTCTTGGCGGGACTTCTCCAGCTATCGGGTTTTCGCTGTCGAAATGACTGCTGAAGTTCGGGACGAGATCAACATTGCCGGGTAAAACTGTTCCAAGCTCGGTGTCGAAATTCCAAGAGAAGTTTTTCAATTTGCCTAGGCGTTTCATGTCTTCATGAGATTTGAGCGATAGACATTCGAGTTGCTCGACTTTGCCGTTGTCGGCGTTGGTGTAAAACCCGGTAACGATCGCTTGTTCATCATAATAGTTAAACGCACCTTGCTGGTTTTTATATCGCATGCGTCTGTTGACGATCGTGCCGATTTTGATTTCGCCAGGCTTGAGGAAGCCCGGTTCAACCGGCTCATGTCCTTCGAAGAAATCTCTTTCCTTGAATATGCGAGACGCGGATGCGAGAGCTGCGCGTATCGGCCACGCACGCCCTTCGGCTGCTGTTACGAAACGCTCTCTTAAATTGTCGCCTTCTCTGGATACCCATCCTGATGGACGGCGCTTAACGCCGTAATGTGCAGGGAAGAAGTCGCGTGTCAGCGCCTTTGTTCTCAAGCGGCTGAGCGCGCGTAAAATTCCGGGTTTAACAGGGTCCATTCTCGGTTCGAGTGTTTTAACGTACTCAGATGTGGCGGGCACACGCACCATGCATTGCGGCAAGGCTTTGGATGCGCGGTCTTTCGGGTTTCCTGTAAACGGGTTTGCCATTGCCATCTTTATGTTGAAACGGTAGTGCTGTTTTCGTGTGCACGGGATGGCAACGATTAAGTTTTTATCCGGATCATTCGGGTCTGTTTCTGCGTCCCAAAAAATGCAAGGGCGATAGGCATCACCGCGGTTGGCGTGGTTACCGATGGACAGCACCTTCAATGATACCCATTGTCCTCTTTTTAAACTGTCGGGTAGTTTTACGCGTTCAGAGTCCCAGAGCACAGGCTCATTCGATGGACGAATGTCGGGGCCAAGTTTGTTTATTCCGCGTCTGTAAAGTTTTGCAGGTGGAGAGTTTTTTACGGCCTGCGAAACGGCTTCTTTAAAACTGTGCAGACGTTTTTTGATGCGGTTGATGAATTGTTTTCTGGCTATTTGTCTTTGATAGGCGTGTTCGGCC
>CAZLTT010000003.1:2276-22623 GCA_964562515.1 uncultured Micavibrio sp. | reverse complement strand
AAGCTGTTCGTAGGCTAGATCTATCTCCGATCTGGTTCCATCAAACGCCAGAAGTTTAGGGTCCTCTGCCAGTCCGGAAACGCTTTGTGAAACCTGACTGCCTTGTATCGCCCTAAAATCATGGTGGGCGTCTGTCTGGGTGGTTGCACGTTTCGGCAGGTAGGAATGGAGCAGGTGGTCCATTTGTTTGTATTGCATGAACCCAAAGCGCGGGACCGCTCCTGCAAAGTTCTCAGCCGTAAATGGAACAAAAACAGGTTTCAGTCTCTGGATATACGCCACTTCAGAAAGACCGTTTTCGTCATTCGGCAATATATAAAAGCTATCAAAACTTCTTAGCGAATAAGGACGTTCGTTAAGCGCGGCATGTTTTGAAAAACCGCTCTGTGCCGAGCCATCCATGAACATATCAAAGCCATACTCGTCTGTTTGCGGGGTGAATGTTCCCTGAACTAACGCGTTATGTTCAGCATCGTCAGCTGTCAATGCCTCGTCGGTTTGAGGCTCGTGTCTTATCCGGTCAACAAATCTCGGCTGCTTGTGGATGCTTGTTTCGGCCAGTAAGGCGAGGTCTTGCCCTTCCAAGGTTACGTCGTCTTCGGGGTTTGTGTCGTAATCGGAAAAGGCGACGCCGGGCCTCGCGTAGTCTAAAGGGGAGATCCAGGCGCCGAGTGGTGTTTTGGATTCCGGGTCTCTTTCCAGAAATAATATGACGGCATCATTTTGTTGGCTTTGCGTGCCAAAAGATATCAAGTCTCCCCTGCGCATGTCGGCGGGGATAATGATATCACCGTCCTGACCGGCGTGGATCCATGATGTGCCGTTATCTTGTGTTTCTTGAATAGACATAAAACCTCTTGCCGAGGTTTTAAGCATAGTCTTATGGGAAATGTCAATTTATATTGAGCCTCTTAACGGCCTTTTCGCTATTTAAGCCGATAGATCAGATCCGTTTAGAGGAAAAGCCCGTGTTCGCCCGCATCGTCACGTGCAGGGGCATCCGGTGTGCCCGGTGTTTCGGGTGTGAGCAAAGATTGCGTATTTATGCCGTAATCTTCAAATAGCGCGTCATCTGCACTGCGCATCTGCGGGTCGTTCCCGTGTGTGTTTATATAGGCTAAGCGTGCACTCAGCAGGCCCATGCGCGCCTTTTCTACGTGCTGTTGGCCTTCTGTGCTATGTGGGTCAAAATGGCCGTAAACCCCTAAATCTGCATGATATTCTTCGCCATTGAGCGCGTGTTGATATTTAACTGCCGCGTCGCTGAGATCGGCTGCGGCAAAAAGTGTGCCGTGAACGGCATTCAACGCACCGTTAATTTTTGCAGAAACGCTTTTTCTGAAACTCTCTAAACTCATTGTATCTCCCTGACTTTATTGTTTTTTATTGTGGCCGGAGTATAGGAAATTTCACGTAATTCTGTCAAACTTTTTCCATATTATTGTGTTTTTGATAAATCATTGGATTTCGCGTCGTTAGGTTATACGTTAGTTGTGCAATGCAACCGTTATCACAGGAGATGGAAAATGCAGCTTCCCGGAGATGTTAAAGGCAAGACCGCTATTATTACAGGTTCGACCTCAGGTATAGGTCTGGGCATAGCCAAGGGCTTGGCCGACGCGGGTGTGAATATTGTGATGAACGGCTTTGGCGATAAGGATGAAATCGAGCAGGAGCGCGCACATCTAGAGGATCGCGGCGTGAAGGCGATTTATGATGGCGCGGATATGACCAAGCCCGACGAGATCGTGAAGCTGGTTGAAAACGCCGAAAAAGAATTCGATAGCATTGATATCATCGTGAACAACGCAGGTATCCAGAATGTGCAGCCTGTGGAGGAGTTCGATCCGAAGAAATGGGATGCGATTGTCGCTATTAATATGAGCTCGGGGTTTCACACCGTCCGCAGCGCGATCCCCGCAATGAAGAAGCGCGGTTGGGGCCGCATTATTAACATAGCCTCCGCGCATGGTTTGGTGGCTTCACCTTATAAAACGGCGTATGTCACGGCAAAGCATGGCGTGATGGGCTTTACGAAGACAGTGGCTTTGGAAGTTGCCGAAGACGGCATTACCTGTAACGCGATTTGCCCGGGCTATGTTTACACCCCATTGGTCGAGGGGCAGATTGCCGATACGGCCAAATCCCGCAACATGACCGAAGAGGAAGTGAAGAAGGAAGTTTTGCTCAAGGCGCAATGGACGAAAAAGTTCGTTACCGTCGAGCAGATTGCAGGGATTGCGCTCTTCCTGTGTTCGGATGCGGCGGAAAACATCACTGGCACGCATATTGCAGTTGATGGTGGCTGGACCGCGGCTTAAATCCTGATCCGCGCAGCCTGTAAAATCGAAGGGGCTTTTCGTGGCACGTAAAAACCAACAGCAAAAGACTATTAACCTCGCGCTACAGGGCGGCGGGTCGCACGGTGCGTTTGCGTGGGGCGTGCTTGATAAGCTGCTTGAGGACGGGCGTATAGATATCGAGGGGCTTTGTGCGACTTCGGCGGGAACGATGAATGCCTGTGCCTATGCTTACGGTAAATATGTCGGCGGCCCCGAAAAAGCGCGCGAGGTGTTACATGATTTTTGGTATGGCGTTCACAAAGCCGGTCAGAAATACAGCCCCGTAAAGCGTATGCCGTGGGAGAATATGTTGCTGCCGAGTGGGGAGCGTAACTGGAATATGAACGGTTCGTTCAGCTATTTCATGTTCGACATGTTTACGCGGATTTTCTCGCCTTACCAATTCAACCCGTTTGATTTTAATCCGTTGAAAGACGTGTTGGAAAACACGATTGATTTTGAGCAACTCAAAAAATGTGACTGTACCAAGCTGTTTATCAGTGCGACGCATGTCGGCACCGGAAAGGTGCGCGTGTTTAATGCGCATGAGATGGATATCGATGTCGCGCTTGCTTCGGCATGTTTGCCGTATTTGTTCAAGGCGGTCGAGATCGAGGGTGAAGCATTCTGGGACGGTGGCTATATGGGGAATCCTGCGCTGTATCCGTTGTTTTATGACACCGATACACGCGATGTTTTGATCGTCCATATCAATCCGTTGGAACGTCACGAGACACCAAAGACCGCGCCCGAAATTATGAACCGCGTAAACGAGATCAGTTTTAATTCATCTCTGATCAAGGAGATGCGGGCGATTGCCTTTGTGAAGAAGCTGTTGGAATACGACATGCTTAAGGACGAATATCGTGATGACTTTAAAGACGTGCTTGTGCATTCCATTCGCGCAGATGAAGCGATGCGTAATTTGAGCGTGGCCAGTAAGTTTGATTCCAGTTGGGATTTCCTGACGCATCTGCGCGATCTGGGGCGTGAAAATGCTGAAGAATGGCTTGATCAGAACTTCGACAAAATCGGTCAGGAAGATACGGTCGATCTGCACGGCGAATTTTTATTCTCCGTCAGCAAGTTCTTTGAAGATCGTTATAAAAAGCGCGCTTAGAGGCTTTGGCCGAGCATAACGGTGGCTTTGCTTTGCAGTTCAGCATCGTAACCGATCAGTTTTTGCAAATGCGGCGCGACGATTGGGCTTTGCGATGTTTTAAAATAGTCTCTGTTACGGCTTAATTCTTCCGGATCATTCGGATAAACGTAATTGACCATCGCCCAGTCTTCGGCATTGCCGGGGTTGAATTTGATATCCCCGATATAGGCGCCATTGCCGAGATGGAATTTCATTACGCCGTCCTTTTGCGTCAGCAGGTATTGAAGAACGAACTTGCGCAGTTGGTCATGCTCTTTTTCGTCGAGCAGGAATGCACCAAATTCCGGTGTGGCGTGGCCGTTTTCATCAGCGATGCCTTCATATCCGGGTTGTTTGACCAACCATTGGCCGAACCTGTTTACGCTGGTGCCGTCCGGCATTGGTGTGCGGATCGGTGATAATGTCGAGATAACGAGGTTGAATCCTTGTGTCTCAGCTTGTCCGTTGAGGTATTTATAAACCGTCTCGGCGAGGGGTTTTCCGCCTCTATCCCAGTCTTGGCCGTCATTGCGCGAAATCGTGTATAGGATCGCGGCGACAGTCTGGGTTTCCTCGGTCGGGCTGAATGGCTCTACAGGCATGCGCTTGATATCGTCGATGTTGCCGGGAATTCCGCGATACGGATTGTCGGCGCCTTGTCCGGTAATGTCGACCATCGCCGTAAAAATACCGGCCGTAACGACAGGTTTTTTATCGCCGGTCAGGCGCACAAAGCATCGCTTGTTATCGCTTTCCGTGCCGATACGCATCCGTACAAGCTCTTCTACGTCGTCGAGCGGGTGCACTCTTTCATTGGCGAGAAGCTGATCGTGGATGTGGCCCCATTTTTTTCGGTCGGGCAAGACAATAGAGAATTGTGTCTTTTCCTGCAGGGCCGCCGCCATTTCTTCGCGCTGCTTCACTAAAGCGGCTCTTTGCTCATCGAGTGCAGCGATTTTGGCATCCAGACTCCCGAGCGCGCTCGGCGAAGGCTTGCCGGCTCGTGAAAGCCCGCTCGCAAACTCTGCAAATGTTTCTAAAAACTTTGATGCCATATTCTTTTTCTTAAATTTGAACAGGCGCAGTTATGCCTTCCTTTATGGTAAATGTCAAATCTTTCGATGCATGCAAAAATGCTGCGCGCATATGTATGGTTGCTGACTAAAATATTCATGCAAATTTTTTTGATTTTTGTGCTGCATATGCACATCGAGCAAATCGCTTTCTAAGGTTTTGAAAACATTCAAAACACGATTCAAATGCATGTTTTCTAATTTTGCACTGCACATAAAAAATATTATAAAATCAATGCGATACGAGTTTTTTTGTGTTGATTTTTTATTGTTCTTGTTGCCTCTTGTTACTCGGTGAACACAAAACACCACAGCTTGCGTTTACATTTGTCGATGACTTTTTGAACTATAAGCGGAACGGATTTTAGAGAGGACCCATGGAGAATACCGACATCATTTCCAGTCGCGGACTGGATATCCCAAAAACACGTCTGAAACATGTGAGGCCTTTACGCGGTCGTTTCACGCATGACCGTGTTTCCGGATTGCTGCAGGAAATTTACGACCCTGATGACTATGAAAAAATGAAAGAGGCCGGCGTTGATAAGCGGATGATGTTTGGCACGAATGCGCACTATCAAGCCTTGGCTGTTGGCGAAGAACTGGTCGATCAGGATGGCGATATCTTGGTTCCGCAAATGCCGCCAAGCTTGCCCATCGCGGCGTTGATCCTCCCCCGATTGGAAGAGACATTCAGTATGGAAGGGGCGAAGGACCCATCCAACCAAATGAATTTCACGCCGGGTAGTAATAGCCTGCACGGTAAATTGCTGCATAAATATGACGAGATTGTTTTGGGGTATGCGTCGCCGACATGCTCCGCGCATTGCCGTTATTGTTACCGCCTAGATCTGTTCAACAAGGATACGGGTAAGATCAGTGTGCGTCCGGAAGAACTGCGTGATTACATCATTAACTACAACAAAACACTGGAAGCGAATGGCGGAAAAGATCCGCAAACAGGCGAGCGCCGTTACCCCGTGCGCGAGTTGTTGCTATCCGGTGGTGACATTATGGTTCTGCCGAACAAGACGATATACCGTTTTGCAAAGGCGGCCGGTCAGGCGGGTGTGCATATTCTGCGTTTCGGTACGAAAGAAATCGCGTTCAGGCCCGAGCGTTTTGATGATGCATTGGCGGATACGTTCCGCATCATCAATGAAGAATTTCCGCACATGCACCTTAATCTGGTTACGCACTATACGCATGCGGATGAATTTTTGCTGCGCGATGATGACAACAAATATATCCGGAATGAAAACGGTCCGGGCTTTAAATGGATGGACGTTTCGCGTGAGGCCGTTCAGCGAATGTTGAGCATGCCGTTTGTCAGTATGGAGAACCAAACACCGATCATTGCAAAGGTGAATGACCGCGAGGAAGATATCCGCGTGCTGCACGAAGAATGCCGCCGCATGGGTATCAAGCCGAAATATATTTTCCAAGGGCGCGATATCGAAGGACATAAGGCGTTTTCTGTGCCGATCGAAACAGCGTGGAAAATTCATAATGACGCGATGAAGGGGCAGTCGGATACTGCGCGCTCGCGTTATTGTATGTCGACCGAATGGGGCAAGATGGAAATCATCAGTATGATCGATCCGATATCAGAGAATGTACCGGGTTTCAGCGGCTTACCGTCTGCCTTGCAGGAGACGTTGAAAGGGTTCTTGAAAGACGGGTTGATTGTGTTTAAATCGCACCGTTCGCCGCATGAGGCACGCACGCAAGGCGATCTTGTGATTGCGCGACGTAATCCGGATGCATTGTGGATTTCAGGATATGAGGACCGCATTATTTATGATTACCGCCGCACCGAGCATGAAAAATATGCAGGGCTCGTGTCTATGTTGACGGCGCATTTAGGTTTGGAAGGCTTGGAAGAAAGCTTCGATGCCGAAGCATTTGTTAAGGCCGCATAATTTTTTATTGAAGAGAGAGAACGATGATTAAACTAACCGATACAATTCAAAACTTACCGCATTCACCGACATTATGGGCGAATGACTTGGTACATGAAAAACGATCCAACAATGAAACGGTCTATCATATGGGGTTTGGTGAATCTCCATTCCCCGTTCCGGAACGTCTTGAAAAAGCGTTGGCCGCCGCCGCGCACAGGAAAGAGTATTTGAAGGCCGATGGTTTGGGTGACCTGACCGATGCGGTGCGTGAATATTACCGTCCGATCTACGGTGATGACTATATCGAAGCGACAGACATTATTATTGCACCGGGCAGTAAGCTGATTTTATACGCCCTGCAAATGGCGATTGAAGGCGATCTTTTGATGCCTGTGCCAAGTTGGGTGAGTTATGACCCGCAAGCCAAGATGCTGCATACGGATGTGATTAAAGTCCCGACGACGCTCGACGAAGACGGATATCACATTGCTCCGGATGATTTGCGTAAAGCGATTACAGATGCGCGCGCAGCCGGCAAGAATCCAACCAAGATTATTATCAATGCGCCAAGCAATCCGACCGGTTTGACGATTCCGCAAGAGGAGCTGATCGAGATCGCAAAGGTTTGTGAGGAGGAGGGCGTGTTGATTATCTCTGATGAAATTTACGGCCTTGTCAGTTTCGACGGGGAGTACCGTACATGCGCGCCGCATGCGCCTGCTGTTACGGCTGTGACAACAGGGTTGTCGAAGCATTTGTCGTTGGGCGGGTGGCGCATTGGTGTCGGCTTTATTCCGAAGGGGGTTGAGGGGCTGCATAATGCGTTGCGCTGTATCATCAGTGAGACATGGTCTTGTGTGTCTTCGCCAATTCAGGATGCGTGCGTTGAAGCGTATAAGCATCACAAGGATATCGAGGATCATATTCAGGCTTGTACGGATATTCATGAATTGATGAATAAAACCGTATCAAAGGGACTTCAGGCGTTTGGTATTATTGCTCCGACTGCACAAGGGGCGTTTTATAACTATCCCGATTTTGCACCGTTTCGTGCAGCGTTGGCGGAGAACGGCATTACAACCTCGCAACATATTCACGAAACATTGCTGAAGGACTATAACCTCGCGACATTGCCGGGTAAGGCGTTCGGTGCAGAGGACGATGTTTTGACATTGCGTTTGTCCGGTTGTGATTATGACGGGGCGGTTGCGCTGAAAGCTTATCAGGACGGAGAGACGTTGGATCATGCTTTTGTTGAAAAGTATGCGCCGCGTGTCCTGAAAGCGATCGAGATTTTCGGCCAGTTCCTGCAGGACCATGCGGGCGTGGAGATCAGAGACGCGGCCTGATAAGTCTAGGGCACGCAGTTAGCTTCGACAACAAGGTCGCTACGGATGTAGCCGTCGCGGCCGTCGGGGGTTTCCAAAACCTCAAGCCATACATTCGGCTCACCGATTTCTGCGCGTTCCCAGTCCAAGGTATCGCGCACGCGTAACAGCGCGCCGTCAATAAGGGCGTCGCCTACCGAGTCTGCCCCAATGTCTGCTTGCATGCGCAGATATGCGCCATCGGGTTCGAAAATTTTCACGCATTGCTCGGGTTTTTCCAAGAAAGGTACGCCCTCTAATTGGAAATGATAGAACGGCGCGTAGTAGCTCTTGAAGCCGTCATCGGAAATGTTTACTTCACCGTCTTTGACGGACACTGCGGATAGGACTGCGAGACTTTCTAGCTCGCCAAAGACGTTACGTGCCAGAAGTCCGCTTCCGCTTCCGCCTTTGTTAATTTTGCATGTGGCCCGTACGACGTTGCCGTTCAATTCCTGCGATGCTTCGCATTCATCATCAACGCTTTTTCCTTGTGGTAAGTCTCCGGAAAAGCCTGCGGCTGTTGCGGCGAATGTCGTTAGAACAGATTGGTTATACTCAGCCATGTGATAAGCAAAAACGCGTTGTCTGATGGGTGTAATCTCGTCAGGTGGTGTAACGCCGGGGTAGAAGACGATTGCGGTATCGTCTGCTCGCATGCTGAGAGAAACTTCGCCGTCTTCATCCGGTGTGTATCCGGGGTTTACCCATACTAATGTCGGGTTGGCCGGATCATTTGCAAGGTGTAATTCCTGTTCCTCACCACGCGCGTTTGTGTATGTCGTAAAAAACTGTAATTCGGCGGGGTCTTTACCCAGAACGCAGTGCGCGGCTGTGGTCAGCATTGTTCCGGGTACAATTGTGTTATATCCGGGCAGTACGGCAATTTGTTCGGTGCAGTGCCCGCCGTTCATTTGCATTTTACCGATAGCGGAAATTTCGTAGTCTTCTGCGGTAGCCATACGGCGGCCGAAATACCCTTCGACGGCTTCGTCAATCGCTTGGCGTAAATCTGTTGCTGGCGGGGGCACGTTTTCGTCTGCATCAGTAGCGGGAACAGCACTGGCCAGAAAGATACTCAGCAACGCGTCACGTCCGAGTACTGCAGCAGTTCCGGCCGTTCCGATGGCTAAAAGCCCAAACCTTTGGTTTCGTGTTAACCCCATCAATGCTTATCCGAGATGTAAACGTGTATTAGTATGGCGAAATTTATAGTGTTTTTTATGGTAAATGTCAAAGTTTTCTCTGTGTAGAGGCGGGGCTTTTGGGAATTAAAGCTGAAATTTTTTCCAAGGATTCTATACTGGGCATCGTCATACAGTTAAAAGGCGCTTTATGGACGACAACGAGCTTATAAAACTGGCGCAAAAGGGGGATGCTGACGCTTTCGAGCAGTTGGTAAACCGTCATTATGTGACCATGTTTAAAATGGCCTTCAAGTGGTGCGGTAATCAGAACGATGCCGAAGACATCACACAGGATGCCTGTATTAAGCTTGCGCGCGGGCTGGATTCATTCAAAGGGGATTGCGCATTTACCAGCTGGCTTTACCGCCTCACGATCAATGCAGGTAAAGACTGGTACAAAAAGCAAAACCGCCACACACAAAAAGCGGACCCCGACCCAGAAGCCCTCGATAACGTCTCCACGAATGCCAAAAGCGATTCCAAGCTTTATGCCAAGCAAGTTTTGGCAGCAGTGCAGGACCTTCCCGAGGGTGAAAAGGAAGCGTTGCTTTTGGTGATGAGTGAGGGGCTGTCGCACAAAGAAGCCGCGAAAGCGTTAGGGGTGAAGGAGAGCACAATATCCTGGCGCATACACGAAGCGCGCAAGAAATTGAACGCGCAGTTTGAAAAGGAACAGAAATATGGATGACGCACAATTAAAGAAAATTTTGCAGGAAATCGATGTTCCCGACGCTGATCTGAACGCACAGAAACGCGCCGTAAACGTTGCTGTGTCTGAGTTTAAGGCGCACCAGCAAGAAAAATCAAAAAAATCCCAAGGATCTTCATTCCTTTCTCGTCTTATGGGTAGAAACTCACAAAACGGGAGAGAAACAATGGAACAGAAAAGTAACAGAAAATTTTTACAAGGAACGGCGATGTTGGTTGTTGCCGGAGCACTTTTTGCAACACCAATGATGTTTGAAAACATGTTCGAAACGGTCGGGCAGGGGTCAACGACAGAAGTGGCCAAGCTGAATGGCGTTAAGTTGCAATTGAATGATGAGGCAGGCGATGTTCGAGAGAATAACTTCTCGAATATTGCATCGAACATTTCTTCGTCGGTAAGCCCATGGGGTGGATTACTTGGTGGCAGTAAAGGTGAAAATAGACAAGCGCCTTCGGAAGAAGCGCAGAGCACTGGTACAGCAAGCAGTGCCCCACGAGCCGAACAATCTGCAGATCCTCTTCAGCGTTGGAGACGATTGCAAGCTGAGCGTATAGAAAGCCCTAATGCAAAGCCTGGATCTGAAATGGAAATGGCAGAAGCGGATATGGCTGCTGTGTCTCCTGCGCCGGCGACCTCTATGGTTGAAGGTTTGGTCGCGAACAGAGCGATGAAGGCGAAGGAGAAAAAATTCTCCGCGGATCATGAACTTGGCAGTGTTTTGGTTCCGATCATTCCTCCGCATGATGATGTTGATCAAGGTTTTTATAAGGACGAAGGCCGTGACAAGTTTCAGGACTTTCAGGTTAACCCATTCAAGCAAGTCTCGAGCGAACCGGTCTCTACTTTCTCCGTTGATGTTGATACAAGCTCATACAGCTTCATGCGTCGTCAGTTGAATAACGGACAAATTCCCGCTCCGAATTCTATTCGTGTCGAGGAGTTGATCAATTATTTTGATTATAACTACGCTCTGCCCGAGGACGCTTCCCAACCATTCAAACCGACGGTGACATTGGTTGATAGCCCATGGGCGGAAGGTAAAAAGTTGATGCATGTCGGTATCAAAGGCTTTGATATTGACGGGCCGCAGCCGAAAAGCAATCTGGTGTTCCTGCTCGATATTTCGGGTTCTATGAATTCGCCTGACAAGTTGCCGTTGCTGAAGAACTCATTGAAGATGTTGTTGAACACGCTCAATGAAGACGACACGGTTTCGATCGTGACCTATGCGGGTTCGACAGGTGTTGTGCTTGAACCGACACCGGTTTCACAGAAATCGAAAATCCTGAATGCGATGAATAATCTGCGTGCGGGTGGTGGTACGGCCGGTGCGGCTGGTATCGAGCTTGCCTATCAACAAGCCGAAGCCAATTTTGACGACGAAGCCGTGAACCGCGTTATTCTGGCGACGGATGGCGACTTCAATGTCGGTATTCATGACCCGAACAAGCTGAAAGACTTCGTGGCCAAGAAACGCGACACAGGAATTTTCCTCTCCGTGCTTGGTTTCGGTCAGGGTAACTATAACGACCACATCATGCAGTCTCTTGCGCAGAACGGTAACGGCGTCGCCGCTTATATCGATAATCTGAATGAGGCGCGTAAGGTGCTCGTCGAAGAGGCGACATCAAGCCTGTTCCCGATTGCCAAGGATGTGAAAATTCAGGTCGAGTTCAACCCGAATGCGGTTTCTGAATATCGTTTGGTCGGTTACGAGACACGTCACCTGAACCGCGAAGACTTTAACAATGACAAAGTCGATGCGGGTGATATCGGCGCGGGCCATACAGTGACAGCGATTTACGAGATCGTGCCGAAGGGTAGCTCCGCGGTGAGTGTTGATCCTCTGCGCTACGGTAATGCCGAAGAGGAGAAGGCGACAGTCGATACAGCGTTCAACGGTGAGATTGCGTTCCTGAAAATGCGCTACAAGCTGCCGAAGGAGAGCACGTCCAAGCTGATCACGACGCCTATTACAGCGGATATTGATGGTCAAATCGGTCAGGAGCAGATTTTCTCGACAGCCGTTGCCGGATTTGCCCAACTGCTTCAGGGTGGTCAGCACTTGAGTGGTGGTTTTACTTACGATGATGTGATTGCTCTGGCACAGGAAGGTAAAGGCGAAGATAAATTCGGTTACCGCGCAGAGTTTATCAATCTGGTACGTCTCGCGAAATCCACCGCAGAGTAACCCCTGTCTCAGATGTATCGGATTGAAGGGCGGCCCGCATTCGCGGGCCGTTTTTTTACGCGGCTTTCTTGGCCTTTTTGGCTTTCTTCTTCGCGATCTGTTTTTCGATATGCTCGATCATCATGCCCGCGATGTCCTTGCCTGTTGCACCTTCAACACCTTCAAGGCCAGGGGAGGCATTGACTTCGAGAACTTTAGGGCCGTCGTTGGAGCGGATGATGTCTACACCGCAGACTTTCAGGCCGCAGACCTTGGCGGCGGCGACCGCGATTTTGCGTTCTGCGGGGGTAATTTTGACTTTGAACCCTGTGCCCCCCAAGTGGATATTGGCGCGGAATTCGCCTTCAGCGGCGCGGCGTTCCATCGCGGCAATGACTTTGTCGCCGACAACGAAGCAGCGCAAATCCGTTCCGGCGGATTCCTTGATGAATTCCTGCACGAGCACGTTACCGCGAATACTTTTGAATGCGTTGATCACGGACTCGGCGGCCTTGGCGGTTTCGGCCAGAACGACACCTTTGCCTTGCGTCCCTTCGAGCAGTTTAATCACCACGGGTGCGCCGCCGACGGTTTTGATCATGTCCTTGGTGTCGAGCGGGGAGTTGGCAAAGGCCGTCCGCGGAATGTCGATGTCGTGGCTACAGAGCAATTGCATCGTACGCAGCTTATCTTGTGCGCGACCAATGGCGATCGGACCGTTGAGCAGGTAGGATTTCTGCATTTCGAACTGGCGCAAAACCGCGTTGCCATAAAAGGACAAGCCCGGGCGGATGCGTGGAATAATCGCATCGAATTTTTTCAGAATTTCGCCGCCGCGGTAATGGATTTCGGGTTTGCGCGCGGTGATGTCCATATAACAATCACGGATAGAGATAAAATGCATATCATGGCCACGCTCAGCGCCCGCTTCCATGATGCGCTTGTTTGAATATAAATCAGGGTTGGTGGCCAGTACGGCTATTCTCATTTTGTCTCTCCTTGTTCAGCGACGCTGTAGCGTTCTATAGGGTTCTTTATCTTGCCAAGCAAGCAGGATTTTACCGGATCGACAACTAATTTTGCTTTGCAAATTGCGTCCCTGCCCAGCAGCATGCGAAAGGTCATTTTATGTCGAGATGCGAGCGTGACTTCGGCCTCTATTGTTTTGTCACCGAGTTGCATCGGTGTTTTGATGACATAGCGCTTTTCGCGTTGTCCGTTCGAGCTTGTGACGCTGCGGAAATCGGCCAAAGGGGCCTGACATTCAACCTCTAATTCTTTGTTTTTTTGTAGCGGATGAATTTTAAAGCGGACGAATTTCTGTCCGTCGATGGTAACAGGTTTAACGTCATACGCGTGGATAGCGGATGTTTTTGCGCCCGTGTCGACTTTTGCCTTAATAGCGGGCAGCCCGAGTTCGGGGAAACCGCACCATTCCTCCCAACCAATCATTGTCTTGGCTTTACGCATGTCTAAATTTTGTCCTCTACAAGGATGTTATGCAGAAAACTATAATAGTTTTTGATCGCTTGGGAAGTGGTTGTTTCGTTACTGGTGTGGTACATCAGCGTCGGAATTTGGATTGTAGCGCCGTTCCAGAATCCCTCTGAACCTTCGACCAGACGGCCGAGCTCCGTAGAGCCGAGATCCTCGATTTCCTTGCCTTGGGATAACAGCATTTCGTCTTTCACGATGTATGGCAGTTTGATCTGCTCGCATCGTGCTTTTAGTTTGTCGACGAGATTGTCGTTAAACTCTTCGCTCTTGTCCTGATTGCGCAATATGATCGGCCCTTCATCGATGATTTGATCTTCTTTGAAGGGGCTGGTGTCGATGACAAGTAGCTCATCTGTTTCGATCCGCATCCCATCCAGATAGTTGGAGATATGTATCCAGCTTTTTCCGATCTCTTCTTCGCATGTCAGTAAGGCCGTGCCCTCATATCCGTTTTTATATAAGGCATAGATTACGGCGATGGATATAACGTTGTCGATCTGTCCCCGTAAATGGTCGTCGGTAAACCTCGCCTGTCGGGAGTAGGCGAGCGGGATGTTTTGTTCAAGCTGTGCAATACCCTCGACAAAAAACAGAGCGTCGTCATTACGGATGTTGGGGTAGCAGGCTGTAATCTTGCCGTCGCCGATATGCTCACCGGTATCAGGGTGATAGGCGTAGACCTCTTCGCCTTCAAAACGTTCGGCGATGGCTTCGACTTGCTTGCGGGAGGATTTGTTGTTTTCGCCGTATTTGATGTCTTTGATGTACTGAGCGGCATAAACGAATTCGTCATCACCCAGAGAGATGAGGCCGTGGCGGTCAATATGCGCACATATAATATGCTCGCCGACATCGCGTCCTTGAATTTCCATCAGGCCGTCATAACGATATGTGTTGAGGTCGAGCGCGTTAAAATCCTCCTCCAGAAAATCCATGAAGAACTTTTCGTGTCCGACCACGGAAGGAATGGCGAGATATTCAGCAGTTTTTTTGATTATTAAATCCAGCACGGGCAGGGCTTTCAGCATGCAAATACGAAGATGATTATATAAGTCTGCCCAAGATGCTAGCAAGCCCCTTGTATTCGCTTACATACAAGAAAGTATGAATATACGTATCTCGTTTTCCGGCGCTTTAAATCGGATCGTATGACGCTTCCATTGTTCGAAGCTTTTCACCAGGGGTGCCCATGATGCCATTTGTGGCGGGCTTCGAATATGTGGCGTTATTGAGCGCGTGACGTACTTGCATCATGGCTAATGCGTTGTCGACGTCAAAGGGCGGCAGTCTGTAATAATCGCTGGTCATGATGTTTCTGCCCTCGCTATCCAGATAGTTGCCGTTCTGACGCTCGCCGATTTCTCCGTTTGTGAAGTCATCGAGAGCCATTGGCGTTTTGCCAAAATTTTCAGGCAATACGGCGTCACGGCCGAGCTCGGCATTGTAGCCGTTTCGGGTGAGTTGCCCCATGAAGGCCTTTGGATATGTCGTATCAAGGGATACAAAAACATTTGGTCTTGCGAAGAACTCGTCGAAAACAGCGCGGCGGTTATACGCAGTAATCTCACCGTGATTGTTTTCGTCCAGAGATCCTCTCAGCGCGTCTTCCATGTCACGTGCCAGACCAACGGCGGATGTCGGAGGGTACGGGAACTGGCGCAAAAAGTCATGCAGGCGGCTGTCTCCGGAGACTTCCTTTAATCGCAGGGATGCTTCGGCAATGTACAGCAGGTGATCAATATATGATGCCCGCAGTTTAAGGTGGTTGTCATCGAGTGTGTAATTCGGGTTAAAGCGCATAGAGCTTAGACCCGTTTCGTTCAGGATGACCGTTGCCTCTGCGCCGTCGGTTTTACTCATTTCCGTTCTGAGCGCCGTAAGCATGGCAAACATAGCACCGCCGTCTCCTGCGGGCACGCGTTGACGTTGCAGGCCCGTTACAGAACGCGATGGGTCGAGCTGTAAGAACATGCCGTCATCACCGAATTTTACGGTTTTTGATGGCGCACCGAGGGTGTCTGATTTGCAGACATAGACATTTCGTTCGTCCATGAAATTCAACATGTCCTCGAAATAGGCATCATCACGAAGAGGGGCGATGAGGGTGTTTGACCATTCGGCCCCGCTCAAGGTTTTTGGTGTTTCCTCCGTTTGTGCGGCAGGTGTGTGTAAAGGGACGGCTTCATCGGCTGCCTGCGGATCTGTTGCTACACAGAAGCGGCTGATCAAAGCTGTCTCGGCATGACTGGGTGCTGTCATGCTTTGATGTGGTAGTTCGTTTGAATGTGCTAAACCGTTTTCTTCCGCAGCGCCGGGTGCTGCGTGTGCAAAAGCCACCAGAAATGGAGAGGCTATTGCCGCGGCACCCGTCACTAAGGCGGATGCGCGTCTCATTGTTAAAACTCCCTGTTTTTCTCGCTTAATTAGTAAACGATCATAAACAATTATGGATAAAAAGCAATAATAATTTAATACGGTTTGTTTTTCGGTAATTTAATGACTGTTTTTTCAAAGGTTTGTCGGGCGTTTTTCACGTGGAAAAATTTTCTTAGATTGAAAAATCGAGTACGGCTTCGCCCATTTTGGAAACACCTGATTCATCCAGTTGGCTACATAGGTCGGCGATGGATATTTGTGACATTGCTTGCAGCCATTCGTTTAATCCGGGTCTCAATGCGCTTCGCATGATGCTCTCAAACTCAGTGAAGGCTTTTTCGCAGGGTTTTTTGTCCTCGAGAAAACAGCTCACGACATCCGCCACTGTTACATTCTGGGGCGCCGGCATGTAATAGCCACCGCCCTGTCCGCGAATACTGTCCAGAACGCCTTTACTGCCCAGAATTTGAAGCGTAGGCTCTAGCGCACGCTTTTTGAGACCGTAATGTTCGGCAATGGCTGTGCCGGCGATGGGGGTGTCCTTACCGCCGTGGAAGGCGATAAACAGGGCCGCGCCGAGCGCCATATAGGCTTTGTTTGGTAGGGCTTGCATAGCTTCATATTAAATTAAAGAAATTAAATTACAATTTAAAAATGTATTTACAAAATTATTTTGTAGATTATATTGTTTTTTATCATTAAGAGTAGAGTGTAATGACGTATCTGCCTTTGTTTTTGAAAACCGATGACGAGCACCCGATTTTGGTCGTCGGCGGTGGTGAAATTGCCTGCGCTAAGACCGAAGCGCTGGCGTCTGTTGGTGCGCGTGTTGATGTGATCGCTAAAGAATTGAGTGATGCGATCATTGATATGTGCGCGCAACACGGTTTCAAATACACGCAAGCTGAATACGAATTGAGAAGTCTTGAAGGACGCCGTGTTGTCGTTGCTGCGACCGATGATGATGATTTGAATGAGCAGATTGCGATTGATTGTCGTGCTCGTGGCATTCTCGTTAATGTTGTCGATAACCCGCCGTTGTGTGATTTCATTTTTCCGGCGCTTATACGTCGCGGTCCTTTGCAGGTCGCGGTGTCTACCTCCGGTGTGGCGCCGACCCTCGCGCGCATGATCAAGCAGACTTTAGAGACGATTGTGCCGGCAGAGTTCGAGCGTCTGATCGATTTTATGGATGCGCAAAAATCGAAATTAAGACAAAAACTTAGCCAAATACAGCCAAGAAGATTGTTCAGCGAGCAGGTTATTCGAGGCCCCATTGCCGAAGAGGTTTTGGAAGGAAACGTACAGCGCGCAGAAGAGTTGTTTGATGCAGCTCTGGATGCTTATCCCGATACGCATGAGGCGGCGTTATACCTGGTCGGGACGGGGCCGGGAAATGCCGATTTGGTTACGCTGAAAGCGATCCGTTTGCTCGGTCAGGCAGATGTCATTTTGTATGATCGTCTTGCTGCACCCGAATTGATAAGTCAGTACGGGCGTAAAGATGCGGAGAAAATTTTCGTCGGTAAGACGCGTTGCCACCACCATAAAAAACAAGAAGAGATCGATGTTATTATCGAGCGCCATTTACGCGCCGGGCATATAGTTGTTCGACTTAAAGGCGGCGACCCCGGAATTTATGGACATGCGGCAGCAGAGATCGCGATTGCGAAAAAAGTGGGTGTTCCTTATCAGATCGTGCCGGGGATTAGCGCAGCGCATGGTTGTGCAGCCTATGCCGGTGTACCGCTGACTGAGCGGAATAAGGCTCTGAGTGTGCGTTTTCTAACGCTATATAAAGACCAGCTGCATGATCAGGTTTTCTGGGATGGTCTGAAATATGCACAAAATGAGACATTGGTCTTTTATATGAGCAGCCATAATTACAGTGTTTTATGCGCTAAGCTGATTGAGAGCGGGTTTGACGAGGACACACGGTTCTTAGTGGTGGAACAGGGGACAACCCCTTATCAGAAAGAGTTTCCGGGCACTCTTGGACGTTTTGATAAGGATTACGGTGAGCAAAAATTCGCATCACCCTGTTTGATGATTGTGGGTGATGTGACGCGCTACCATGACGAATATAAGTGGAAACAGCCTCCGGTAGAGGATGGTAACTTCTTTGAGGATTTGCCACCGTTACCGGATAAGACTGTATCAGATGATAAGGAGGCCGCGTGATGGAAAAGTCGGTATTGACGGAAAAGTTGCAGGCTGAACTCGAGGCTCTGCCTTTTTCTGAACGAATTGAGAAGTTGAAGGGCTATAGTGATTATTCCATCGCTTTTTCGACCAGTTTCTCTTTGGAAGATCAGGCGATTTTGCATGCGATTGCACAAAATGAGGTGCCTGTAAGTGTGTTTGCGCTCGATACAGGGCGCTTGTTCGAGCAAACCCATAAAGTTGCGCAGGAAAGCCGAGAAAAATACCCGAATGTCGCGATTGAAACATTCTATCCCGATGCGCAAAAAACGCAGGAACTCGTTGCCAAGCAGGGGATTAACGGCTTTTTCGATTCCGTTGAAAACCGCAAGGCTTGCTGTTTTGTCCGTAAGGTCGAGCCTCTAGGTCGTGCCTTGGAAGGTGTTGATATCTGGATCACGGGATTACGTGCGGCGCATTCCGAAAACCGCAGTGACATGCATGTTGCCGAATTGGACGCTGCTCGCGATATTGCGAAGATCAATCCGCTGATTGATGTAAGTATTGATGAATTAAGATCATATATTGACGAGCATGATATTCCGTACAATTCTCTGCACGATATTGGTTACCCATCAATCGGTTGTGCGCCATGTACACGGGCGATCAAACCCGGTGAGCATCCACGTGCGGGCCGTTGGTGGTGGGAAGAGGACAATAAGCAAGAATGCGGTTTGCATCTTGTTGACGGTAAATTGGTTAGAGCTTCGAACATATAGAGGGAATGAATGCTTAATCCTGAACAGCAAAAATTATTGCAGGAACTGGAAGCGCGGCTAAACCGCGATCAGTTGTTGTGGGTCTCGGGCTATCTGCAAGGCAAAGCCGGTGGTGAGATGGCAGCGGGTATGGGCGCAGCCCCCGCAGCCGATAAGCCGAAGGTGAATATCTATTACGCGACCGAGACAGGCAATTCCAAAGGCTTGTCCCTGCAGGTCATGAAGGGGTTAAAAGGCGCAGGGTTCAAAGCGAAGAACACCGCAGTGAACCGTTTGAAGGCCGAGGATATTCCCAAAGATGAGTTTGCGATCTTCCTGATTTCCACCCATGGTGAGGGCGACCCGCCGGAAACGGCCGTGAAATTTTTCGATGCGATCAAGGGCGCTGACGATAACACCTTGGACGGGTTGCAGTTCGCGATGCTCGGCCTTGGTGACAAGACATATGAGATATTCTGCGGCGCAGCGACACAGTTGCAGGAGCAGTTGGAGCGCCTTGGTGGAAAAGCGTTTCAAGAGATCGCTCTGTTTGATGTTGATTACGCATCACACACGCCGAAATGGATTGATGAGACAGTCGCAGAGCTGAACAAGATCGTTGGTGATACGGCCCCAGCTGCTGCTGTGCCGATGAGTTTTGATACAGAGACGGCGACGATACGTACGGGCAAAGGTTATACGCGCCTCGAGCCTGTTAAAGGTGTGGTGAAGGATATCGTGAATTTGAACGACCACGATTCCAACAAGCAAACCTTCCATATCGAAATCGAATATGAAGATGACATCGTGTATTCCTGCGGGGATGCGGCGGGTATAATTTTGCCGCGCGGTGATGAAGTCGAAGAGCGCGAGTTGACCCCGCGGCTGTATTCTATCGCGTCTTCGCCGTCTTATCATGAGGGCGAAATTCACCTGACCGTTGCCTTGGCAACCTACAAGAAGGATGACGGCAGTGTCGGTTACGGTATTGCGTCGAAATTTTTGTCAGAGCTGGAAGAGGGCGACGAGATCGAATTCTACATTTCGCAAAACCAGATATTCAATCTGCCCGCCAATGATCAGGACGCGATTATGATCGGTCCGGGTACGGGCATCGCGCCGTTCAGATCATTTGTCTATGAGCGCAGCGAGCTGGGCCATGACGGCCGTAACTGGGTTGTGTTTGGTGATCAGCACGCGCATTGCGATTTCCTGTACCAGACAGAATGGCAGGAGCATCTGGCGACCGAAACAATTCATAAGCTCGATCTCGCGTTCTCCCGCGATCAGGAAGAGAAACTCTATGTTCAGCACCGTTTACAACAAAATGCCGAAGAGTTGGTGGCATGGGTTGATGGCGGTGCGGCGATCTATCTGTGCGGGAATAAAGACCCGATGAGCAAGGATGTCGATAAAGCCTTGATCGATATTTTCGCACATCAGAAATCACTATCACCCGAGGCGGCGGAGGATTTCCTCGCCGAATTGGAAGAGCAAGGCCGATACGTAAAGGATGTTTACTAATGAGCGATAAAATCAAACCAGAAGACGTTAATGATCCCGCGAAATTATCGGCGAATGAGGCGATGAAGACGGAAAGCCGCGGTTTGCGTGGTGATCTGGCTGACAATATGGCGGATTCCCTGACCGGTGCTATTCCCGAGGTCGGGCAGCAGCTGAT
>CAZLTT010000003.1:0-2176 GCA_964562515.1 uncultured Micavibrio sp. | reverse complement strand
CCGCGTACAGGTGCGTTCAAGGAAGTCTGGCTGGATGGTGAGAAGCTGGAGCAGGACAAGCCTGCCGAGGAAGATCCGCTGTATAAGGACATCTATCTGCCGCGTAAATTCAAGATCGCGATTGCGATCCCGCCGCATAATGAAAATGACGTGTTCTCCAACGATATCGGTTTGATCGCGATTGGTGAGGGCGAGAATTTTGAAGGCTTTAATGTCGCTATCGGTGGTGGTTTCGGAACAACGCACGGGAACCTGCAAACATATCCGCGTCGCGGGACGTTGATTGGCTTTGTGCCTAAAGATCAAGCTTTGGATTGTGTATGGCAAATTGCCGCTGTTCAACGTGACTACGGTAATCGCGAAGCGCGTAACCAAGCGCGTTTGAAGTACACACTCGATCGTCTGGGTGTTGATTTCTTCAAAGGTGAAGTCGAGGAACGCTGCGGGTTTAAGCTCGAGGAAGCGCGTCCTTACAAGTTTACTTATCGCGGCGATCCGTACGGGTGGTTGCAAGATCATACAGGTGAGTGGTCGTACGGTATTTTCGTTGAAAATGGTCGTGTGATTGACGGTGAGACCGCGTTTGGCGGCGAATACAATATCAAATCCGCGCTGTATGAAGTTGCCAAGACGGGCAAATGCGGTGTGCGCTTTACGGGTAACCAGAATGTGATGCTGACGCATGTGGCGGAAGGCGATAAGGCCGAGCTGGAAGCGATTTTGAAGAAGCACGGCGTCGATGCCGATGCGGCCTCGAAGGCACGTAAAGAAGCGATTGCCTGTGTGGCGTTGCCGACATGTCCGCTGGCGCTTGCAGAAGCTCAACGTTACTTGCCTGATCTGATTTCCAAGATCGAGGACGTACAGGACAAGCACGGTTTGAAGGACGAAGCAATGACGATCCGCATGACGGGTTGCCCGAACGGATGCGGTCGCCCGTATATGGCGGAGATCGGTTTTGTCGGTAAGGCGGCGGGTAAATACGCGATGCGCCTTGGCGGTGACTATGAAGGTGAGCGCCTTAATCAGGTTTACAAGGAAGAGGTTGATGAGGCCGAAGCTTTGGAAACTCTGGATGAATTGTTCGGTGAGTTTGTGAAGAACCGTGACGGCGAAGAGCGTTTCGGTGATTACATCCATCGTACGCATTTCAAAGGCAAAGAATTCGACGGTAAAGCGATTGCGGCGCAAGCTGTCGCGGCAGAGTAGAGGAAGGACGTAACAATGACATTACCAAATTATTTGCAGGAGCTGGAGGATGAGGCGATTTTCATCATCCGTGAAGCGATCTCGGTCGCGGATAATCCTGTCATGCTGTATTCGATCGGAAAGGATTCAAGCGTCCTGCTACATTTGACGATGAAAGCCTTTGCTCCGGCGAAATGCCCTGTGCCGTTGCTTCACGTTGATACGACATGGAAGTTTCAGGAGATGGTTAAGTTTCGGGATGAAACAGCGAAGAAACATGGTCTGAAACTGCATGTTCACATTAACCAAGAAGGTGTTGATGCCGGTATCGGCCCATTTACGCATGGTAGCCGTCAGCATACACAGATCATGAAGACGGATGCGCTGAAACAGGCGCTGGATAAGCATAAATTCGATTTCATTCTGATCGGTGCGCGTCGCGATGAGGAGAAATCCCGCGCGAAGGAACGTGTGTTCTCGACACGGAATAAATTCCATGCGTGGGACCCGAAGAACCAACAGCCTGAATTTGGCTGGCTGTACAACACGCGCTTGCAACAGGGGCATAGCTCCCGCGTATCGCCGATCTCCAACTGGACGGAGCAGGATGTCTGGGAATACATCATGCATGAGAATATCGAGCTTGTGCCGCTGTACTTCGCCAAGGAACGTCCCGTGGTCGAGCAGGAAGACGGCATGTTGATCATGGTTGATGATGACCGCATGCCGATCGAGGATGATACCGAAGTTAAAAACATGAAGATCCGTTTCCGCACGTTGGGTTGTTACCCGCTGACGGGGGCCATTGAATCTGAAGCCGAGACTTTGGAAGAAATCGTTGAAGAGCTCCGCCTGAGCAAGCATTCGGAACGTCAGGGCCGCCTGATTGATAAGGACAGCTCGGCATCCATGGAACAAAAGAAAAAGATGGGATATTTCTAAAAATGAGTACCGACAAAGATTTGAACACGATCCAGTTTTTGACCTG
>CAZLTT010000002.1:51200-55425 GCA_964562515.1 uncultured Micavibrio sp. | reverse complement strand
TAACTTTGCGCGGGACAGGCACCGAAGATGAAACCTTCATCAATTTTGAAAATCTTCAAATGGAGGGCGAGGATTGGACGCTAAGCGCGGACAACAACTTCAACGAGATCAACATCGATAGCGGCCTGCTGAAATTTAACGGAAATGCTACCGGAGACGTCGCGATCAATGAATCCGGCAGCTTCGGCGGTAATGGAGCAATCACAGGAAATATTGCAAACAGCGGCACTTTGATACCGGGTGACCCGACCGGCGTGCTCGATGTTACGGGCAGTGTTGCAAACACCGCAGACTCTACAACCATGATCAATATGGATGCCAGCAGCGTCGCACGATTGGATTCGACGGGTACATTTGTTCGTGATGGAACGCTTGTTTTTGTCGAGACAGCTCCGGGTATTTCTAATGGCAGCACGTTTACATTTTTAGATACAGGCGGGCTGGGCGGCACTTTTGATGAGGTTCAGATCATCCCCGCTCCGGGTTCCCAGATTGGGTATAAAGTGCCAACTGTAAATACCGTAGGCGACACAATGACCGTGACGTTTTTGGAGTCACCGTGCCGTGTTACAACCGGTACGGGAACCCTCTTGGCAATGGACTCCGGAGATGTGGTTACCTGTTCAACAGTCAATGCTCCGCACACATATAAAATCGGTGATTTTACGCGCTATCTTGATGCAACGGTTAATCTGGAAGCGAATGCAACAATCAGCTACACCGGAAACCCAAGTGTAAGCAAGTATAGTTCTAACTCTTCTGCGGCCGTTGAGCTTTTAGATGCGACGATTAATCTGGATAGCGGCTCGAGTATTACTGCGACCGATGCGTCCGTTGCTGTCAGCACGGCAACCGGCGGGGAAGAAAGCTTAATCTATTCAATATACTACAGTAAATATGGAATAGGCTCCGAGCTTGTTACGTTGCCGACTAGCCAAGACATAACCATGCAGGACAACACCTCTATAAGAGTAACTGACAGTGGCGGCGAAATGCTATCTTCAGCTGTAGCGGTTTCAAATTTGGCTTTTGAAGAAAGTACCGATATGGCGATAGACCTTCAGGGCGATAATGCGCTGATTGAGGTTGATACCGGGGGTGGTTCTACGGGTATAGGTACAGGAGTTTTTTGTCGGCTTTCCGATGATTGTGATGCGCTGGAAAATAATGCGGTGATCACACTCTCTGGGGACGCGTCATCCATCAATGTCACAAATAGTGGGCGCACAACAGCAATAGATTTCCCCACATACGTGATGGAATATTCATATGCGGGTACAGGTCCGGAAGCTACGGCGACAATTACCCTTTCCGGGGACGGAGCGAATATTCGCTCGAATGGCCTTTGGGGAGCCACAGGTGTTAACTCCTATGGGGAGACGCTTTTCAAACCGGGCTCTGTTGATGTAACCGTTAATCTATCAGGCGCAAATTCCTATATGGATGTTGCGACTACTGGTGGTGAGGCTTATTCAAACGCTAGTGGTGTTAGCACGTATGCTAACGGCTATATGTTATTCGATGCGTCTACCGCGGTTACTTTATCCGGCGCGGATAGTTCAATTAGTGTCTATGGTGGAGAGGATGTCGTTGGAATATCATCTACGGCCTATTCCAAGTATGATCCCAATAACCTTGCAAGCACGACAGTAACATTGACGGGCACGAACGCAGAAATCAGTGTCACCAGAGCGGATCCGGGGGTCGCCGTGGCTGTTGCTGCTCTCTCTACGAATGTGAGATCGATTGGTGGAGAGTTCGGCGGTGAATATTACGGCAGGGCGCAGGCAACTGTCACCCTTGACGCATCTACGAGAATAACCGCAAGCGATATAGGTGTTCTTGTGTACGCCTCTTCTCCAACGCAAAGCCCGCCCTCAACGATTGATAGTGCCGGGTACATCGCAGGGGGGACCAACTCGTTCTTGCTTGCGGATGGAGACGATAACATTACCCTCAGAACAGGTTCTGTCCTGAACAGTGCAACGGGCGCTGACGCCGGCGCAGGCTCCGATACAATAACGCTTCTCGGAACCGCAACCGAAGATGAAAACTTTTTGAATTTTGAAACGCTCAACATGAACGGTACGGATTGGGATCTGTCCGGTAATTCTACGCTGGGGAATATCAATGTTAATAACGGTCTTTTGACCATCAACGGGACCGTCGTTGGGACGGTAAATGTTGCAAGCGGGGCTACATTCGGCGGCGCAGGAACCGTAACCGGAAATGTCGTCAATAACGGACAAGTCGCCCCGGGGAATTCGATCGGGACTTTGACGATTGATGGTGATTTTACTCAAGGGAGTGATGATAGCCTTACAATTGAGTTTGATAACGGCAGTATTGATCTTATGAACATAAGCGGTACTGCGACGTTGGATGGAACAGTAAATTTTGTTGAACTTACTGCTGGTACTTCAAGCGGCACGCGGTACACATTCATTGATGCGGCATCGGTTGTCGGGAATTTCTCGACGATTAACTTCACGCCTGCCTCGGGTTCAACCTTGACGCATGCTTACGTCAAAGTTGTCGGGGACGATGTCGAGGTCGTCTTTATGGATTGTATGGAGTGCACGCAAGAATCTTCATTCGAATACAATTACACCGACCAAGAATACAGATTTTGTGACGGGACATATTGGCAACGTGTGGCCGCGGATGCAGCGCTGGTCGATACCTGTACGACCGAAGCACAACTCGAATACGATACAACTCTCAATACGTTTAAATTCTGTAATGGCACGAATTGGGTACCGTTTTACAGTAACGCGGTTTTGGCCGCATGTTCGGCCCCCGGGCAAATTGATTATGATTTCACGAACCATACTCTAAGGTGGTGCAACGCATCTAACTTTATCGACCCGATAAATATTTGCTCTGATCAGTAATCTGTTTAAGGTAACTACTTATGAATTCGCCCGCACAACGCCCGAAAATTCTATGCATGTTTAGTGGTGGCTTGGATAGCTTTGGCTGTGCGTGGGAGCTGCTTACAGATCCCCAGTATGCGGACTATGACATTCACCTTCATCACATTCACCTGATTAACCGCGAGCAACGCACAAAGCAGGAAAAAATAGCAACCGCCCGTTTTTTGGAATACTGCAAGTCTCAAAAGATCGACTTCAGCTTTTCGGAAAATATTTTAGGCTTCGGATTTATGCAGCAAGGTAACTTCCCGATGGATAGCTATGTTTACGCCTTCCTTGCGGGAATGATCTGTAACAATGACCATAGCATTGCCAACGTCGCAGTTGGCAGAACCCAAACCGATATCGAAAACGGGATTGAGCAGATGAGGCACATCGTGCGCTCTCAGGAAATTTTCAACGCGTCTCTTGGTGATTTGAAGCGCTTCAAAATCAATTACATTTTTCCCGCCAAGCATTTAACCAAGCGCGAGATATACGACAATTTGCCAAAAACATTGCAGCAATCATTCTGGTCGTGCCGCACCCCTGACGGGTCAGGGCCTTGCGGCCAGTGCGAGACATGTAAGACGCTTTCCGATTTGAATATTGAGCATCCGGTCCTCGAAGATGAATAAATACGAAGAATTATTTGTTGATAGCCGCCAGAAATCCTACGACAAAGCGATGACTGACATTGCGCCGCGCGCCCGTGATGAGGAATTTAAGGTCGCCCTGAAATACGCGCAAAACCACGACACGAAGACAATCTTGGATTACCCGTCGGGCGGGGGGTATTTAAAAAACTATACTCAAGGCAATGTAACGGAAGTTGATCCTGCTCATGGCTGGGATAAAGGGCAAAGCCTATCGCGTTTTGACGATCGGGTTTTTGACTATGTTGTGAGTATTGCGGGCCTGCATCATTACACACATCTGGAAAGGCAAAGCCTGTACTCGATTTTTTATAGGCTGGTTAACGACACAGGCGGTGTGGTGATTGCGGAGGTTGAATCCGACTCAAACGTTGCAAAATATCTCAATGAATTCGTGCATAGTCATAACAGTCAGGGCCATGAAGGCATATTCTTGGATCAGGCGGATATTCACGCCTTGGAAAATACAGGCTTCAAAATATCAACGACGGTCGAAAACTATAAATGGCGTTTTGACAGCCCGGAGCAAAAACACGCATACGCAAAAGCACTGTTCGGCTTGGATAAAGCTTCGTTGGCTGACATTGAGCGTGGCTTTGAGGAATATTTCAACGGCTCAAGCGCTGATCTGGAATGGTCTCTGCGCGTGTTCTA
>CAZLTT010000002.1:36685-51190 GCA_964562515.1 uncultured Micavibrio sp. | reverse complement strand
CGTTTTCTATTGTGTGAAATAGCGGCAATACACATCTATTCCGCGCTGGGTTTTCCCGATTATTTCAAATTTTTCTTTCGCAAATCGTTTTCTGAGGCCCGGCCTTAACAGCTTTGGGTTATCAGGAATGATGACCATGCCCTGAAATCTTTTCATGGTCGGTTTGGCATCAAGCGCAAGATATGTTGAAACGGTAATTTTTTCGACCAGATATGGGACTCTGTCCTCGGGCTGAATAAACGTTCTGAAAAAAATATGCGGCTCAGGGCTTCCGTTGGTTAAGCCATGACCATTCAGAAAACCTTTATAAACTGTGGACACGCCCGCGATCTCTCCGTCGCTGTTAAGGCACACCATGGCGAGTTGCCGCGCACGTTCCTCAGGGTCGATTTCCGCGGGCAATATGTTGTTTCTCCGCCAGAAATCTTTGACGCTTTCCCGAATTGAAGGGGTGGTTTTTTCAATTACATCGTGCAATTGAAAACCTTCGAAAACGGTGTATGGCTCTGATTTTTCAAACATATTTTATTTCAGTTAAAGTTAATGCTGGTTTCAGGTCAAGTCACGAGTGTAACAAGCCTGTAATCAAAAGTATCACATGAAAAGTTTTAGAGAGGGGAAAGCAATCTCTTGAAGATCTTATACCTCGTTTAGAAACGTTCAGAGTCATTCCTTGTTCGGAAATGTTCTGCTAACTCATATTGTGTCGCATTTCTTCCGCAGCAGCGAGTTTCTGGAGCGTTATATACACTTGTGAAGTGAGCGCTTTTCTTCCCTCTGCTGATTTTCGAACCATGCTGTGCCCGCCATCGAATGTACAAACTTTGGCAGAAAGCGCATGGGCCACAGCTTGTGAAAGCGCGTTGTAGCTCACTTGGTCCTGATTACCGAGTAGGAAAGTGTGATCCATATTGATTGCGGCGTCGCTAAAGCCTTCCTTTTTAATCTGTTTCACAAGATCTTTTGTGGGGCCATCCATATAAATGGCTTGCCTGTGGTTGGCTAACATCTTTACGTCATCGTGTTCGTCCGATGGGCTCATCTGAAATTGACGCTCCAGCCATGTCGTCCCAACGGGTACTTCCCCCATAGCGGCAGAAATGAAATGAGTCACGGGCCTCAGCATTGGATGTCTGTGGTATTTGTTACCGTAAAAGGGCGCTGCGAAAAAAGTACCGCCGTACCTTTGCGAAATAACCGCTGCTTGTTCTTCGTCCATCAAGGCCTTTGTAATCAGAAACCCACCCGTTGAATGGCTGGCGAGAATTTTGGGTATGCCGTTCGTGTTGGTGGTTAAAAAATCGACAGCACCCTCAACACAAACATCATGAGCGATGCTCTCATAGTCATCCATATAGCCGATACGGTTTTCAGGATCCGGCAGCGTAATCAGGACAACGCTGATATTCGAACGGTTAAGTTCCTCCAGAAGGTCTTGATAGATATGAGGGTGGGATTTAAACCCTTTTATAAAATGCACACATGCAACAGGGTTGCGCGCTTCGGCAACGGTTACCATCGTATCCACACCCCCTATAGGGAGTATGTGTATGGGGTATGAAAAGTTTTTTCCCTGTGTCTCGAGAGATAATTCCCGAGAAAAATCATTCTGTAAGTTCACCGTGTTTACCCGATGTGTCTAGCCTGAATAAAACTGTAATCGCCTTATCAAATTACATTCAAACTTTGAGGCTGGGTTTTGATATTTTCGTGGGGATAGTCATCAGATGGCGTTCCGAATTTGCGAATCGGTGCGGCGTGTGGAGGGCGAACATTCAAATTATTATGCAGTATTCCGCATACTCTAACACATTGACATAATGAGTGTTTTTCGGTGCCTTGAATTTTCTTTCGTATGAAGTGGCTGAAATATAAAGGCTTATTTTTATATGAGTACTGTCGGATATTTTTTTCTTGTGCGTCGCCGCAAATCTGGTCTATCAAAAATGTAAATCACACAAAGTGAAGTTGAACAGGGAATACAGGTTTAGACATGTCACATGTCCTCGAAAAGAGCGACTTTTTGTCGTTTTTTGGCATCGATAAGGCATGGCAGAATATTCAAAATTCAGGCCAAGCTGATTACGCAACAATCTCCACAGGTTTGGATGAGGGGGCTATACGAGTTCTCTTCCTCAGAGGGACAAAAGGTCCTGATGACGACACCAGCACCATCAGTTTCAAGTATTTGTATAATGTAGACGGGCGACACAGTAGTGTCGTCAATTTTTTATCTCTGAAAATTCGGGATGAAGGCCAGAATATCCGCATAGAGCAAGCCCGTGTGAACGGTAAGGCTGTAAAAGTAGATGACCCGCAAACATTCAAAGCGCTGTCGAAGTCCGTCCGAACTCTGAGTGAATCGATCATCAGTTCCAACGAATGGGTTAACCCGATAGAGCTTTTGGAAGCGCAAGGGCTTCTGACCTCTAAAGGTGCCGGTAAGAAAGCGTGGCCGGGTCTATATGCCTCCGGCGATTTTAAGACGGTGAATAAAGCAGAGACATCCTCAAAGGATCCGGTTTTTCCTGCATTGTTCATGCATGCAATTCTTGGCGTCGGACCGGACAAGTTTTCAACGGAAAAGCAGCAATCCCACACATTGTCATTGCATGGTGCGGAAGTCGACTCTGACAGCGCCATCCTCAAATATAGCTACAAGCGCGGTAAGCGCGCTGAAGATATTCAGGTGGAAGGAACGGTCGCTATACATGGTGAAACGGATGTCCATGAACAGACATTCTATCGGCTGAAAGCCGGTCCGGTTAGCCGCGGTAAAAAAGGCGTTCAACTAAAAGAACTGGAATATATGGGGCGAAAAATCGATCTCCATGACCAACAAGCCGTCGCGACAATTCTGAAGATCATCAGAAACACCAACCGAACAATCCGGGCCGGTGACGCGGCTCTGATCGAGGATTTGAAGCGACCACCGCATGAGCGCCATTACGCGCTGCCAACGGAATTAATGTTGCATACGGATGCTTATGAGCATCTCAACGCACCAACAAAAATGCCGTCCAAAGGGCGCATGACCTTTCAGGCGCTTGGCGGCAATAATACGAAGGCACTGGTGTCAAAAGCCGATCAGAATATCGGTGCAAACCAATATATTCTGGGCTATGAGCAAAAAGACGACGAAGGCAATGAGAGTGCTGAGGCGTTGATGATCGATGCGGGTGTCTTGTTTCACGATGTGTTCGATGTGGCGTTTTTCAATGCTGGGAAGTACCTCAAGCACAAACATAATAAAGGACACATTCCTGATCAGCCGGTAAACGCGATCCTGTTTACCCACCGTCACAAGGACCATTTGGGCCAATTGGCATATCTCATTAAGTGTGGCTATGAACTGCCGCCTCTGGTGATGAACGAAATATCGAAAAAGCAGCTTGAGCGGGATATGCGTGAGTTGGATATCGAGACAGGGGTCCGCGAGCAGATCTTATCCAAATGCTACACAATCAATTTGTTGAATGATGTAAACCCGCAAAACCCGCAGGAAGTTAAATCCAGAACCATCGATGACACGACGATCGAACAATGGACCGAAGTTGTTCCGGGAGAGAATTTAGGTCAAAACCATTATTACCCGCGGTTAAAAATCGGTTCGTTCGAAATCCGTGTCGGTCCTATGCCGCACTCTGACCCCGGTTTGATGTATGACATCATTACGCCTGCGGGCTCTCACCGCCATACTGGTGACTATAAATTTGATGACACAATCAAGCTGGGCATGCCGTCTCTGGAAAGCTGGTTAAAAGCGCATCAGCCGGATTCACTGAGTGCGGATTCTACAGGCGCGACAAGGGAAGGCAAAAACCCTACCGAGGCGGAAGTCGGTGCTTCGATTACACAACATTTGAATGACCACCCCGATGCTCGACACATCTTTCCGATGCTCGGCTCTAACCTGTCGCGTCTGACGACACTCATAGATGCTATGGGTCAGACGGATCGTAAGGTTCTGATCGTTGATGGTAAGGCCGTCGAGGATCTCGTAAGGGATGCAGATAAAGTCTACGGTTTAAAGGAATGGGCAAAGCTCACTTATGGTATCGACATCCACCTGCGCACGGCCAAGAAAACGATAGAGCCTTATCTTTCTGATCCTGCTAGGGACGGCGAGTATGCATTGCTGGTATCAGGTACGCAGGACGAAGCATTCTCAAGTATTAACCGCGCTGTTCGTGATTGGTTGCCCGATGATCGTTACAGCATTACGGACAATGATCAGATATGTTTTCTGCAAGGCGTTATCCCGACGGGGCAAAATGCCTATAAGCGCATAAAGCTTCAGCGCGAAGGCGAGTATTTCTTTGGCGCAAAGATCACGCTTCCCGAAATCATCGAGCATGAGGGCGAATTGATCTTTCATAGCTCGGGCCACAATAACCGCGATGATATGAGCCGCATAATCGAGCTTTCGGGTAAGCCGCATATGCTGCCGGTGCACGGCGGTCCCGAACAATTGGAAGCGCACATGGAGATCGCGCGGGAGCAGGGATGCGAAGCCTCGCTTCTGTCCGGTTCTTCAACAGTGCAGGTCAGTGCGGGTAAGAAGGTCTCGCCGCTGCGCGATGATCCGACAGCTATGGTTGGTGTAACGCTTCACACGCCATCAAAAGAAAAATTCTATCTTAAAGGGCGCTTTTCGACCTCGGTCGTCCCCATCAAGCCGGAGATCGATTCAGATGCAGCCCGTCTGGTTGACCGTTTCGAAGACCTCGTTCGTGACGCGGCAGGTTTAAGTACGATCTACGAGGCGGGAAAAATTCTGCCAATCTCTCTGTCACGACGTTTCAATGCGCAAACATCGAACGGTTTCCTGAATAACGATATGAAATTCGGGATCGAAAAATATAAGGGCAGTGTCTTCGAAGATAAAAACATCTTTGCCATCGGCGCATTCGATACGGAGACAGGTGGTCTGGATGCGCGGCGCTACCTGATACGCGAGTTCGGTATGTCCATTGAAGATCTCGACGGCAATGTTCTGGATGATGTGCAGTTATTCCAACATACGCCGCTTTATCGTATGCCGTCAGTAAAGGCGCGACTGGTTACAGGCGCACACCCGGATCAGGATGCGGATGGTTTGCCCGCGCATTTATTTGCCGATCAGGTCGCTCAATCCATAAGGAGCCTGAAAGAACATTCATACAACCTCGCACAGGAAGCAGAGCCCGAAGCCGGCTATACCCGCAACCAAGTCAAGGCTCTGGCCGTTGCGCACAATGAGCCGTTTGATAGCCGTTTCATTGCCGCGGAAATGTCCAGAAATCTGGATACAAATGTCAGACCCCACCAGACCAGAGGTATCATTTCTATTGATACACGGGCTATTTCGCGGGCTTTGGCGGCCTTTATGCCGAATGATTACAAAGTAGATATGAATGCGGAAACGGGGCTTCCTGATCATCGTCTGGAAAGCTTATGTGCCGCAAACGGTATTGATTACGACACAGCGCAATCGCATGGCGCTCTGTATGACACTATTCCATGCAAAAGCCTGTTCCGCGCTCAATATGATATGGCACCGGATGTGGTCGGTCAGATGATTGTCAATGCGGATAAGAGTACGAACCATTTGCTCAATGATGTTATGGGCGTGTCCGCGGGCTTTGGTGGCCCGCACCCCGTGTTCTCATATGTCAGTCCGATGGCTGCAAAATCAAAACCGCAAATGGGCTGCTTTGTCGGTACGTTAGAAAATGAAAATTACATCGTCGTCTTTAATCTGAAATACAATCCGAATGACTATCTCTACAAATCTCCTGAAGAATTGTTGTCGCTCATCAAAGACGCTGACAATGATGTCTTTGAGATATTCGACACACGTCGCCACCCCATCATCATGCCTGCCAAAATGGGCATGCGTGTAAAGGCGAACGGGTCAACGCCGAAAGAAACGCTCGATATGCGCGCGGGTATAGTCAAACGTCATCTCAACTTCGTTGATCCATCGTCGGGTTGGCAAACAATCGCACAAAAAATTGATGATTGTTGGTCCGGTAATCGTTCGGAAATATTCAAAGAACGTTTGTTACCGGCATATCCTGATCTTGAAAAAGAAATGGGATTTGGAGATGCCCAAGCGACCATTCCTGAGGACGGAGCGTTTGAGCTGCGTAAAACAAGAGCACGTCTGGGCTTTAATCCTATCTATCGTCGCATGCATCAACATATCCGCGAATATCTGGATGCCGTCCGCCAAGAGGATTACGAAGGCGCGTCTCAGGTTTATAAAGAACTCCAGCGTCATAGAGGATCGTTGGGCACTATCCTCGAAGCGCTCAACAACACCCATTACGATATTAATCCGCAAGATTTGACCCCTGACGATCGCCAGAATGTTACGGCCATGCGCGCGATGATGGCGCGCAGTAATTACAGAGTGGCCATGTCCGATATCGAGGACATCGAGAATGATCCGGAGCAGTTCGAACGCTTCATCAGTGATGACAAAGAAAAGCAAAAGCTTTTTGCGGACATAAAGGCATGGATGCATGAGCATGCTGATCTGGCGCATATGAACGATCAGGTGCGTGATTATATTAGACCTTGGCGCAGCGTTACGCGCAGAACGTCCGGGCAAGTAAAAAGAAACAATGACTCAAACGGCGCATTAGAGGTGGTGGCATCTTAACAGGGAGAGCGTTATGCCAAGAGACCAAAGCCAGAAAATCATCAACGGCGTATCTACAAGCGTTTTGTTCGATATGTCCGAACCGGACCGTATCTACAGAGAGGGTGGAGAGGAAGCATATATGCGCTACATGCTCAAAAATGCAGACGAACCTCTGCCTTTATCTGAGCGTTTTGAACACCTAAGGCCCGCGCTGGAAGCGTCCGATCACACGGAAACAATTATTATCTCACGTAACTCTCCTCTGACATCGCGGCGAGCCATCCGCACATTGTTAGAGGAAGGGGTTGCACCTGAAAAAATGGTATTTACGTCAGGGCGATCTCCGGTGCCGTTTTTAAAAGCTTACGGGATCGATCATTTCCGAACGACCAATTATGACGACGCAGTGCAGGCATATAAAGCCGAGCGCGTGTTCTCCACTTATTATGATGTGCAGTCGGATCAGGAAATTAATAACCCGCAGCGTGAAGAAGATGCGGAGGTTAAGGCAAGCGGAGATGTTGTGGCTCTGCCCTCCCGCGAACCAAAAAAAGCTAATCTGAAGCCGGTCTACGATAAAGAAACTGTTTCCGATTATATTTTCGATCTCGATGGTGTTGTTCTTGGTCCCGAGTCAGAAAAATTCTTTCAAGCCCATGGGTTGGAAGCCTATATGAACTATCAAAAGGCCATGGGGCATGTACCGTCATCCGAAGGCCCTGCGCTTGGAATTCTTCGCAAGGCCTCGGCAATTAATCAGAGCTATGCGGGGCATACAAAACCGTTCAACAATCACTGTGTGACGGCGCAAGGGCTGTGGGCCGCCATCCGCAGTATCGAAACATTCCATGCGTGGGGCGTGGACTTTAACGGTACAACGCATTTTTTAGCCGGCTCGGATAAACTTCCCGTGTTGAAGGTCTTGCGTGAGCAAGCGCTTCAGGGCGGTCGCAGTATCGAGTTTTATGATGACCAGCGCCGAAATGTCGAAAAAGGCCGCGAGGCAGGGATTTTGTCGGGGCAGGTCGTGGATCCGGACGAACTTCATAGCTCTTAACTGTATTTAAGAATAATATCAGTGTATTACCACTTGTCCCGATGAGGCTAAAACCTGGTTGGGGGTAATGTTGCCTGAGGGAAATCTTTAAAAGCTCATCTATTTCCAGGTTTGGCGCTTTTGCCTTTTGTGCAATAATCAGCGTCTATGAAGCGCAACGCAATCGTCTTTACCGACCTCGACGGGTCTTTATTGGATCATGAGACATATGGATACGAACCGGCCTTGCCCGCGCTGGAGCGTCTGCAAAGAAACGGCGTACCGATTGTGCCCGTAACCAGTAAAACCCTCGAAGAAATAGAATTGCTGCAGCTGCCGTTTGATCAGCCATACCGAATAGGTGAAAACGGCATGGTCATAGAAAGTGATAGCAAAGTAGAGGTGCAAGGACTGTCTTATGACGCCATCACAGCCTTTATTGAGCAGCTTCCTGAAAGCTTGAGGCAGAAAATACACGGCTTTGGCGCAATGAGCGTTGAAGACGTTATTCATCATACAGGGTTGAACCACTCTCAGGCCGTCGCGGCGAAAGCACGCCAAGCGACAGAGCCGTTTTTATGGACGGGTGAAGAGCAAGAGCTTGAGGGGCTGAAGCTTCTGGCAGCGCAACAGCAGCTCTTCATAACACAAGGCGGTCGCTTTTATCACCTGATGGGGAAAGGAAATAAGCAGACAGCCCTTCAGAAGGTTTTAGACGCGGCTTATTCTTCTGCGGACCCTGTGACGATCGCCTTGGGTGATGGTCCAAATGATGCGGAAATGTTGGGCTTTGTCGAGTATGGAGTAATCATTCCAAACCCAAGCGGAGCATCAGTTTCTGTCGCTGAAGCAAAGGGCGAAATCGTTCAGGCAACACATGCCGGACCAGCAGGGTGGAATGCTGCTCTGCACACAATTCTGGACGAGCTCGGGCTTTCTGTCTAAGATGTGCTCTTAAATCAAAGCGTTAACATCGAAATTTTAAGAGAGAAATGGCAGATTTTCATCAGAACGGCATAGTATCGACATTACACAATCTTACAGATAGGCCGACCGAAGAGCTTGAAGAGCTTCTGGTTAAATACGGTAAAAGCCGACCCATATCACTCGTCTTACCCTCGCTGTTCTCAGAGCTTGAAGGACCCGCTCTTAAAAACATCATCGACCAACTAAAGGACGTTCCTTATCTCGACAAGATTGTAATCGGTCTCGATCGCGCAAATGAGGAACAATTCAAATACGCTAAGGAGTTCTTCTCCGTCTTACCGCAGGACCATGTTGTTATTTGGAATGATGGTCCGCGTATGCAAAAAATCCGCGACATTCTGTCAGAACATGATCTTGCCCCCGAAGAGCCGGGTAAAGGATGTAACGTCTGGTATTGTTTCGGCTATATATTGGCGGCGTGTGAGAATGTTGAGGTTGTCGGCCTGCATGATTGCGATATCACCACCTATGATCGCGGCATGCTCGCGCGTTTGTATTATCCGGTTTGTAATCCGAACTTTAGCTACATATTTTCCAAGGGCTATTATGCACGCATCGCGAACGGCAGTATGAATGGCCGCGTAACGCGCCTGTTGATCACGCCGATTATTCACGCCCTGCGAGAGGTATATGGATATGACGGATACTTGAATTACCTGAACGCTTTCCGCTATCCGCTTGCGGGGGAGTTTGCGATGAATATAGACGTTGTAGCCGACTTGCGCATCCCGACCGATTGGGGGCTGGAGATCGGAATTCTATCCGAGCTTCGCCGCAGCTACTCTACGAACAAAATTTGTCAGGTCGATATCGCCGATAATTATGATCACAAGCATCAGGACGTATCCGAAGACGACAAAGGCAAAGGCTTATCAAAAATGAGCATAGATATTGTTCTGTCGATTTTCCGAAAACTGGCGATTAGCGGCAAGGTTATAGGCGAGGAACAGGTCCGTGCTGTGAAGGCAACATATCTGCGCACGGCTCTGGATCTCGTGGAGATGTACAAGCACGATGCTGTCATTAACGGGCTGGATTATAACGTGCATAAAGAAGAAAAAACGGTCGAGCTATTTGCTTCGAATATCGTTGAGGCAGGCTTGCAGTTTATAGCAAATCCAACAGATACACCGTTCGTGCCGCGTTGGAACCGCGTGCGCTATGCTGTGCCGGAAATTATGGATCAAATCCGTGAAGCTGTTGAGGCTGATAACGCATAACCTAGAATAAGGACAAGCCTTGGCTGGCGATCCACATAGTTTGGTATGGATTGAAAACCACTTCCTGATCCCGCGTGTCATACATTTGCCCGGTAAACAGATCTCCCCATTTTGCACCTGTATGCATATTTAGTGAGTGCAAAGGCAATGTTTGGTCATGCTTGGTCAAGTTGGTGATACAAAAAATATCCTGCTTACGGTCAAGGCTTTGTCGCCAAAACCCGAAAAACCCCTCGGGAAGGTGCAGTGTGAACTGTGTTGCGTTAGGGTGAAATGCCTTTTGCTTAGCGCGTATCTCGATCATGCGCGAAAGCTCGCCCAGTATATAACTCTGGTCAGATTTGGGGTCGCTGAGCTTTTGCGACAAATCTTCATAATCCCACTTATGGCGATTGATGCATCGCTTATGGCCACTCTTTTTAAACTTCTCGTAATCATTATTGGTTGCGAGCAGGGAGTGAATATAAAACGCGGGAACGCCTTCCAACCCCATCATGACAGCTTGAGATGCAAGGAAACGTTCTCGCTGGAATTCGTCTTCTCCGTCAATCGTGCCTTTTAACGCATCGTACAAGGAGATATTCAGCTCATAAGGTCTTTCTTGCCCGTCACCCGCCGATCGCATGCTAACCTCGCCGCCGAATGTTTTCATTGTCGCGATCATCTCGCTTAAATCCTCTTCCATCAGGATCCCTGTCGCGGGGCGAAGCCCAATACCGTCATGGCCGGCAACAAAGTTGAGGTAGGCGCAGCCTTCTTGTGTTGGCGGCATCTCCATCAACCATTTTTTCAGGTAATATTCATTCCCGGTAATCAGCCCCTGAATAAGCAAAGGCGGTAAAGAGAAGTTGTATATAAGATGCGCTTCGTTCTGGTTACCGAAATAGGTCAGGTTCTCGTGATTGGGGACATTGGTTTCGGTGATCAGCAACACTTCGTCATGGAAAAAGTCCGTCAGCGTTCTGAGCAGGCGGATAATTTCATGCGTTTGCGGTAGATGAATGGAGGAGGTGCCAACCTCTTTCCACAAAAATGCCACCGCATCCAGACGGAAGATACGCACCTGATTATCGAGATATAGCCGCATGATTTTGATGAATTCGATCAATACGCGCGGGTTGGCAAAGTTCAGGTCAACCTGATCGGGTCCAAAGGTACACCACAGATGCTTCATGCCTTCGGTCGTATCAAATTCGACCAGAAGCGGAGAAGGGCGGGGACGTATTACATGTGAAATGTCGTCATCAGGGGAGGCCTCAAAGAAAAAATCTTTAAAGCGCTCGTCGCCTGCTTTAAATCCGTTGAACCATGTACCTTGTGCGGACGCGTGGTTGATAACCAGATCGGACATTAATTGGAAGTCTTTACCAATCGCTTGAATGTCTTCCCATTCACCAAGATCTTCGCGCACCATTTCGTAATCCATAACGGCAAACCCGTCATCCGAGCTGTATGGGAAGAAAGGCAAAATATGAACGGCGCGTATGAATGTTTTTAAATACTGGTTTAAGAAGTTATGCAGAGTCTTGAGCGGCTTTTCGTCATCCTTTTTGATGCTGTCGCCATAGGTAATCAGCATGGTCGTCTTTTCTGACCAGACTGAATTATCGGGAAGTTTGGCATGCTTTAAGATTTTTTCGCGGGACTGCGGCCAGAACACATCCATAATCTCGCGAGCCAATTCTTCATGGTCATCCTCGGGGTAGATAGCGCTTAAATGATTGATGAGGCTTTGCTCAAGGTTGGATGACATGCCATAACTCTTGCGTGCGTGTATTGATTGTTCCCTTACATTCTAAGTCATTCAGGGGAAAAGTAAAAACACTCTGTAATCATTTACATTGGTAAAGGTCGGACCGGTTTTTACCAGCTGTCCTGTTTTTTCAAAGAACAGGTGGGAGTCATTGTCTTTTAGGCATTGCTGCGCATCGATGTTTGCATTCTCGGCTAGGCTCAGTGTTTCAGGCGTTATGAACGCACCCGCGTTGTCCCCTGTGCCGTCAATTCCATCGGTATCACAAGCCAGCCCGTAAACATTCTTTTGGCCGTTTAACAAAATTGCAGACTGCAGCATAAATTGTGTGTTGGGCCCGCCCTTGCCGTTGCCGGTGATTTTTACAGTGGTTTCACCACCGGATAGGATAGCGACGGGGCTGTTGCATTGCTCGTGTTCAAGGATGCCCTCAATGAAGCGGACGTGATCACGCGCGGCCTCGTTTGTATCCTTGCTGACATCCGCATCAAAGATACGAACATCAAAACCATGCCTGCCCCAGAACTTTGAAGCCGCGTCCAATGCCGTTCGTGAGCTGGCAACAATCTGATATTCGTTATGCTCGAAAATCGGATCATGGGTTTTTGGTGTTTCGTTTTGATGATCCTGAAGAGCACTCATTACGTGAGGGTCGCTGTCGATACTGTATTTATTGAGTATCGCCCGCGCATCTTCTAACGTCGTTTCGTCGGCTACTGTTGCTCCCGATGCTATCGTTGATGGGTCATCACCAACCACGTCGGAAATAGAAAGTGTAATGATTTTGGCTTTGTGCGCTGCTCTGGCTAAGCCGCCCCCTAAGGCAATATTCAGGTGTTTGCGTACGGTGTTTATTTCGTGAATTTCGGCACCGGATTTTAAAAGCTGCAAGTTCAATTTTTGTAAGATATCGAAGTTTACGCCGCCTACCGGAGCGGTCAGAAGAGCAGAGCCGCCTCCTGAAATCAGGCAGACAACCAGATCACCTTCGGTTGTTGTTTCAAGTAATCGGATAATGGCTTTTGCCGCTTTTTGTCCGGCCTCGTCGGGAACGGGGTGTGCGGCCTCTAGTATTCTGATGTGGCGGGTTTCGGTACTGTAGCCATAACGGGTTACAACTATGCCTTCGATCTCTCCGTCATAGGCTTTTTCAAAAGCGGCAGCCATACACGCAGACGCTTTGCCCGCACCAATAACAACCATTCGCCCGCATGGCGGAGCGGGCACATAATCTTTGATAAAGTTTTGTGGGTTAACAGCTTCGGCAACGCACTCAAAACTGTCGTGTAGTATTTGGACCAGGTCTGACATCATTCTGTATATTATGAACGTTCAAACGAAACACATATAGATATATTTAAGCAGTTAACTTGGCGCAGTAGCCGTGGCGCCTGCTAAATCGTTATAAATTAACATTTTTTTGCGTTTTGACCTTTTGGTATAATGGTCATTGTCTATAACGAAAAGGTGATAACGATGACCCAAGCTAATGAACAAAACTGCGCATGTGCTGATTGCGTTTGTATCGTAACTGTCGAAAATGCAATCAAGGCGAATGACGCGTTGTATTGTAGTGAGTCATGTTCGAATGGCCACACTGATGGCAAAGGCTGCGGTCATAACTGTGGCTGTAACGGCAAGACAGAGCACTAATAGTTATTAGACGCTTACTGGCTTAGCGACGCATTATTCAGTCTATAAAAGACGTTGTACTCATCGTCTTTTGGAACAAGCTCAAGTGTGCCGCGCACATTGATAGCATCATATGAGAATTCGATCGGTTTTTCCGGCTTAACCTCAATTATGAGGTTGGGGGTCACGTGATAGTGGTAGGGGCAGCTTACCGGAAACGGCCCTAAAAGAAATAGTGACTGCTTTTCTTCTTGCCCCAAGGGGAACATATATCCCTGAATCAGGATCTCTTTACCATCCAGCTTTTTTAGCTCTTCGGGGAATGTCGGTCTTACGCCTTCCCATTCCATGCCACCTTCGTCCATGTATGAGTAGGGGGTCTGTGTTGTTTTGCCGAACAGCTGCCAAGACGTGCCGCCCTCCGGCGTTTTGACAAAGTTTTCTATACTGTTGAGAAGGTCATCGACAGTAAAGGTCTGAGGGACTGTTGTTGTTTCATACGTGAACACTTCCGTCATCACGCTCTCGAATTTCGTAACCTCTTTATGTGATAAAGGGTTTGCTGGGGTTTTTAAGCCGCCCGTTAAAACGGAAACCCCGATAGAACCGAAAAATAAAGAGAGTAGAGAAAATTTCAAAATGCTTCTGCCAATATGTTTGGAGCGGTTTTGTGTCACTATAACGACCTTAGCACATTAAGAATAACTGGATAATTGTTTGGCAACGTCAACCTTTGCAGCCCTAATTGCGGGGAGGAGGCTAGCGATTAACCCTGCGGCAAGCACGGCCAGAATTAGATATATATGAAGCATGGTAAAGCTCGATACGGCTCCGCTGGCGCTCAACGGCGTAACAATATTCGTCATGACGGAAAAGCCAAGCATACCAAAGGCAAAGCCTAGTGCGATACCGCCAAAAGTTATGAACATTCCTTCGAGCGTAATGATTTTGAATAAACGGCTTTTGGAATAGCCGAGCGCCCTTAATATAGCCAAATCGCCCATGCGGTTTTCCAAGCTTCCGGCTAGTCCGGCAAAGATGCTGATGGCGGCGATGATGATGAGTAACGCAGATAAAGCAGCGAAGCTTTTTGAGCCCAAGCCGAGCATGGAGGTCAGTCTTGTCATCTCCAAGGCAGGGTTAGCCGCTTGCAACTGGCTTTCTCGATTAATCATGCGGGGTAGGTTGATGTTGGCGATGGGTGACTTTGTAGTGATTAGTAAAGCTGTAATTTCAGGCGGTGCAG
>CAZLTT010000002.1:33487-36585 GCA_964562515.1 uncultured Micavibrio sp. | reverse complement strand
CCATGTATCTCGAGAACGGAGTCCAAAGACGTTAGAATAAGCCGATCAAGAATTGTTCCTGTCGGTTCGAGTGTGCCGGTAACTTTATAATACTCGTTATCATGGACGTGACCGTCATCCATCAATCCGTGCGCGCCGTTAAATTTATCACCTATGCTCAAGCCCACATCTGCGCCGACAACGGCTTCGAAGGACTTCGTCCACGAACGCCCTTCGGATAGGTCCGCACCATAATGCGCGGAGTACCGGTCATTTGTACCGACTATGCGGAACCCTTTCCAATTGTCGCCGAGTGCGAGCGGAATAGCTGTTTTGACCTGCGGGTGTTTCATCCATTTTTGAGCATCTTCATATGGGATGTTCCCGGTCGGAATGTCGATATGATAGACGGAAGACAAAATAAGCTGCAAAGGACTGCCCTTGGCACCAACAACTATATCAATGCCTTGCCCGTCGGCACTTAAACGGTTTTGTACATGTTGTCCGAACTGGATGATCAACAGTGCCAACATGACGCCAAAGGCCGTGAGTAGTACGGACAGCAAACTGTTAAGCCAGCGCGATTTCAGAGATGAACATATCAAAGCGAGATCATTCATGCCGTCATCTCCAGAATAGTGTCAAAACGTGCCTTTATGCGGGCGTCGTGGGTTGCCGCAATAACGGTTGCTTGTGTTTTATCCGCCTGCGTAAACAGCAACTCCATAACTCTCTCGGTGTTTTGGTCGTCGAGAGCCGATGTAGGCTCGTCGGCAAAAATTACAGAAGGGTTATTGGCCACCGCGCGGGCTATGGCTACTCGTTGGGCTTCACCGACACTCAAGCTTTGCGCTTTTTGTTCGCTTTTGTCGGACAATCCCAGATCAGCGATGAGCTCATCAATACGCGCTGCATTCGGCTTTGTCTGAGCCAGCGCAATATTTTGGCGTACGCTTAAATGTCCGATTAAGTGTAAGCGCTGGAAAACAAATCCAAAATTTTGTGCGCGTAAACTATCCAGTCTGGCGTCCGATAATGTGTCGTATTGCTGTCCCTTGAAACTGATTTCGCCGCTTGTTGCTCTTAACAAGCCGGACATTAAATTCATCAATGTTGTTTTGCCGCAGCCTGAGCGCCCGTGGAGCAGAAGGTGCTGACCTTCCGCGACGTTCAGGGATTGGCCGGGCAAAATGCTGGTACCGTTTATGCGGTATTCTAAATTTTGAAGTGTGAACATGCTCATTTATCGCTTTGAAGGAGATCAGGCCATATTCCTGCTGCCTATGCAAGAATGTTCGCCTACCATTCAACACTCGCAGGGCCATCAGGTCCGCAATGTACCGTTCCGTCCAAATGCGTATGGCATCCCTCGGGGATGGTGTTTTCGATAGGTGCGATGAATTGTTCAGCACCTACAGGGGCCACCGCCGGCAGCGCAGCTGCCGGCGCCGCTACCGCAGGTGTAGCGACCGTTGCGTTAAAAAGCCATACAAAGCCGTCAGTAACCGGATCTACGAGGATGTCCCAAAAGTTTGGTCCTCCCGCAAGGGCGATGAAGTCAAACGCCCCGTGCACAATCACACATCCAGCAACAGCTAAGAACGCAGTTTTAAGAAAGCTTGAGCCTTCGGCCATATCAATTCGGTCCCGTAGCCAGGGCGATAAAGTCAAAGGCGCCATGTACCAATACACAGCTAGCAACTGCTAAAAACGCGGTCTGCAAAAAGCCTGAACCGTGTGCCATATGAAAAACCTCCAGTGTTATTTTGTAACACTTATAGGTTCAAAAAAGGTTTGACAAGAAAAATGTTATAATATAACAGTCTGCGAAAGAGGAGAAACTATGTTAAATCAATTCAGAGCAGCCATGCTGTCCCTTCCGTTGGCCCTAAGTCCTTTAGCTGTGAGTGCACAAGAGGCACAGGGCACTGTGCTTTCACCCAAAATTCAGGGCGTTGAGTTCCGCATTGATTGTGCGCGCGATTTTCCGAACGGAGAGCCGACATTAGAATTTCTGGGACGCCTCGATAGCCATATTCATGGCGCGCAAAACCCAAATGGCGATAACGTGAATTTGTACACGAACCCGGATCGTGAGAATATCATCGAAGGCATCATTGAGGATTTGCCGCAAATTCAGCAAGTCATGATTAGAGCGCAAATGGCGCAGCTTTTCAGAGCGTATGACAGTGCGCCGGATAAAGAGGCGTATTTAAAAGCGTTGTTACAAAGCAAGCACCAAATCGGTGAACCGTTTTACGATCAGGTCGGCGCACGCTGCGGCATGTAAGGTATTTCACTTACGGATCAATTTTAAGATCATCAAACTCGATTGTAACCTCATCCTGAGAGCAGTGCTGGGTCACGACATCACCATAAACATGCTGGTGACATGGTGACTCTATCTGCGTTGATGCGGCAAGATACGCGGCGAATAATCCGGCGAGTACTTCGCCTTGTCGTCGCGATATTTTCCCTTTGTTCATTGCCATCATGGACGCGACCAGAGCAGGGGCTCCGACAAAAACACCAGTATGGAAAGCACCGGAAGCCGTTCTCGGGTCGAGAGATTCCGGCACTTTGATGTTCTTGAGGTGCTCAGCGTTGGTTGCGAGCCATTCCCCGACCTGCTCGATATTCAAACTTTCCAATCCGTTAACGCCAAGCGATGCTGCGCCAAGCCCCCCGCCGATAAGCATGGTGTTTGTAATGTTGCAGCCCATGATGTTACCGAAGGCGAGGCTGGATTGACGTTTTAGCGCCGCACGAATACTCAAATACCCTTCCGATAAAGCTGCACCGGCGGCGATTACAATACCGAGTTGAGCCGGGCTTAGGCTCATGTCGTTTGCTAGCAACACGCCATGCTTAACCGTAAAGTGAGAGACCCCCATTAAAGCGCCGAGCGAGAGTGCTGTTTTCGTACCGCTGTAAAGTTTGGGGATTTTATCATCCAGGAATTGATCGATTTTACCTCGGTTTTCCGGCTCTTCATGGTGGTGATGGTCGTGGGCGCAGCCAATATGACCGTGACTATGCTCTTTTTCATCGCCTTCGCCGTCGTGACTATGATCATGGTGATGCTCATCATGGCTATGGTGTTTGTGATCGCTGTGACT
>CAZLTT010000002.1:31920-33387 GCA_964562515.1 uncultured Micavibrio sp. | reverse complement strand
CCAACGCCGCCCCAAAGCTCGCCAGCCCATAGCTGTCCGGCCATAGCGGCCGTGCCTACGGTCAAAAAGTTCATGGCGTTGAATTTAAGACCGAGAAAGTTTTTGGCCGCTTTATCTTCTTCAACACCCGCGATTGCGGCCACTGCTCCTAGAATACCAAGTGTATGAAAGGCTTGGTGACTGACAACGGCCGATAACGCCAGATCTGTATTGCCGTTAAGAACGGAGTTAATCGAAACACTGGCCTCACTCGCGGAGTGAACCAGTCCGGATACCATCCCTAAGCCAAGCGCGGACCAGCCCGCTTTTTTGCCGAGTGTATTCAAATCCGAGAGCGCATATTCGCTCGTATGGTGCATCAGGTAAAAGCCACCAAGTATAGCCGCGACGCTCAGTGCGGGCATATCCGGAGTGGTCATGTATGTGGAGGCCGCAGCGGCAAAGGAGGCGCTTAGAACCCGCGTTCTGGCTGGGATGCTGCTAACGGCTTGTCCGACTTTACTATTGCCGACCCCTTCATAGGCTGCGCTGATGCTTTTGGCGAGTTTTGTATCGAGCGCCTTTTTTTCAATTGGCGCATATGCATCCCGGACTTTTGAAAACAACGCGCCCAAACTGCGGCCGATAGGGCCCGCTTTCTCACGGTCTGCATGCGCATGGTCGTGATCATGGTGATGGTCGTGATTATGCTCCTCATCATGGTGGTGACCGTGACTATGCTGATCGTGGTGCCCGTGCTTATGCTCGTGCTCGTGATGGTCATGATGGTCGCTCATGCGGGCCTCGTGTCAAAAAATACGCAAAATGCAGCGTTACTTGCATGCCTTATATGTTATAATGTAACAGTTATCTATATAAGAGCCGTATGTTATGCAACTACTAATTTACGAAACATCTGTTTGCTTCGTTGTAAGGAATGAAGGATACTGCGGATATGAACGCTGAAATTTTAGATAAAGCTGCCAAATTTTGTGAGGAACATAAGCACAGATTTACTGAGCCCAGAAAGGCTGTGCTTTCTATTATCAGTCAGCATTCCAAGCCTTTAAGCGCTTATGAAGTTCTCGATAAGCTTGGTAAGGTCCTTGATAACCCCAAGCCGCCGACGGCTTACCGTGCGATTGAGTTTTGGGAAAGTCAGGGCTTCATTCACAGAATAGAAAGCCTCAATGCCTACACAATGTGTAAAGCCGGGCATCAGCATGAAGGTTCACAATTTATGATTTGCGGTTCATGCGGGGACATTGAAGAAGCGCATATGTGCAGCATGCCGGAAGCCTTAAAAAAGACGACCTCTCAAAAAGGGTTCGAAACCAAAAGCTGGAATTTGGAAATCTTCGGCACGTGTAATAAATGCCAATAGATAAAGGTTTAGCCTAAGCCGATACAGCCCGTCGCTTAATTATATTTTCCCAAAAAGAAGGATGATCAAGCCGCATAAGAATTGATGGCCCCGTTAAAGCGTCG
>CAZLTT010000002.1:0-31820 GCA_964562515.1 uncultured Micavibrio sp. | reverse complement strand
AAAGCGTCGGCTTCTTGTGGCTTGTCTCGAGCATAAACACCTAAGGCCTCTGGCCTCTGTGCAAAGCGGGAGAGTTGATTCAAATTCGCAGCACGAAAAACGGTCATTGTAGCCAAATTCCTTTCAGGCTTGCATTTTCAGAATGATGTTGTTATCAAATGTTACATTATAACAGTTTAAAGGCAATAAGGATTATTCGATGCTACAATCAGTAAAGCGAAAGCTACCTGTGACCGTTCTCTCCGGCTTTTTAGGGGCGGGAAAAACGACGTTACTTAATCATGTGTTGAATAACCGAGAAGGTAAAAAAGTCGCCGTCATTGTCAACGATATGAGTGAGGTTAACATTGATGCCGATTTGGTGGAGCGTGGCGGCAGTGAGCTTTCGCGCACAGAAGAAAAGCTTGTAGAAATGAGCAACGGCTGTATCTGCTGCACGCTGCGCGAGGACTTGTTGGAGCAGGTCGAGGCTCTGGCTGCTGAAGGTAAGTTTGACTACCTTTTGATAGAAAGCACAGGTATCTCCGAGCCTTTACCCGTGGCGGCCACTTTCGATTTTCGCGATGAAAACGGCAAAAGCCTCTCCGATGTTGCGCGCTTGGATACGATGGTGACTGTGGTGGATGCTGCAAACCTGATCCGGAACTACAGTTCTACTGATTTCCTTAAAGATGGTGATGAAAGCCTTGGTGAGGATGATGAGCGAACATTGGTTGATTTGCTTGTCGATCAAATCGAGTTCGCGAATGTCGTTATTTTAAATAAGGTCGATCTTGTAACCAAGGAAGAGCTAAATACGGTCAAAGCGATTATCCGTGGCTTAAACGCACGTGCCGAGATTGTTGAGACAACCCTTAGTCAGGTTGACCTGGACCAAGTTATGGACACGGGCCTATTTCATTTTGAAGAGGCGCAGGAGCACCCTTTGTGGGCGCATGAGTTGTATAATTTCAAAGATCACGTGCCCGAAACAGAGGAGTACGGCATTGTAAGTTTCGTCTACCGTGCGCGCGAGCCCTTTAACCCCGAGAAAATCCACGCGTTTCTTAATGAGGAATGGGCCGGTGTTGTCCGGGCAAAAGGATTTTTCTGGATATCTACCCGTCCGGATTTCGTCGGAGAAGTCTCTCAGGCCGGCGCAATTGTCCGCCATCAGGGTGTAGGGCGTTAGTGGGCTGCTATTCCGAAACAGCAATGGCCGGACGGTCCTGATTTTGAAGAAAATATTCGCGTAAATTGGAATAATGAGTACGGCGACCGTCGTCAGGAAATTGTCTTTATCGGCCTAAAGGATCAGTTGGACGAGGCAGCGATCCGTGAAAAACTCGATGCGTGTCTGGTCAAAGGCTATATCCAGATGCCCGAGCTGTCGCAGAATCTCAAAGACCCGTTCCCGGAATGGTTTAAGCAGGCCGCGTAGCAAATTTCCGTGTGATAACTGACCGCTAGGAAATTTACCATCACGTAACAACTTTGTTAGTATAATCGTAATGGTGCGGTCATCTTTTTCAGAACGAGCTTTTTGTCTTCTCAATTCTATAGGGGTTTTTATAGCCTCTTTGATAGCCATGAAGATAAGCGGCTTATTGGTTATCCCGCCCGGGCAAGCGGCTATTATATGGCCCGCAGCAGGTATAGCCGTTGGAGCCATCATGGTGTGCGGCAGGACACAGCTCTTGCCGATATTTCTGGCGGCATTGGTAAATTCGCTCGGATACTATGAGCATATCGCCCTAAAAGAATTTCTGACGGCGTCCAGTATCGCTCTCGGCGCAACTATTCAAGCCTATGTGGCGGTGCTCTTGGTTCAGCGCGCCCTAAAGGACTTTAAAGTCTTTGAAAGCTTCTCTGAAACATCTTACTTCCTGTTACTGGCAGGGCCGCTGGCTTGTGTCATAAACGCGACACTGGCGACGCTGACATTGATTTTTGTCGATGTGTTAAGCGCGGAGCAGTTTTTTCAGCATGCGGCAACATGGTGGCTAGGCGATATTTTGGGGGTTGTGCTTTTTGCGCCCGTTACGGTTCTGTTGATGTCAAAACGTACGGAACACAGCTACCTTACGGCAAAACGAAAAGGGCTTGTTGCTGTACCGTTGCTTCTAAGCTTCGCGCTGTTTGTATTGTTGTTCTGCTACGTGCTTGATGTTTTTAAAGACAGATCGTTCAGGGAGTTTGAAGCAGAGGCTGCAAAAACGACCAGATTGTTCCGTCAGGAAATTTCGGTCGATATTACAAGCGTTGTCGCTTTGTCGAGTTTTGTCTCTTCGTCTGAATATGTTTCGGCTGAGGAGTTCCGCTCATTCACTCGTCCGTTACTAAAGTATACGCAAGGCGTATATGGCTTCTCCTGGATTCCGAAAGTCGAGCACGATACCCGTGAGGATTTTGTTCAGTCCATCAGGGAGCAGGGCTATCCCGGGTTTGAAATTCTGGAAAGAAATGAGAAGGGGGCGTTAGATAAAGCTGCGGACAGTGATGTTTATTTCCCGCTTGCTTACACGGAGCCTTATGAACTCAATAAATCGGCACACGGTTTGAATGTTTATGGTCACGACGGCGTGGCGGGAGATTTGCGTAAGCAGATTTTGGATAAAGCAAGAAACCTGAGGGAGCCACAGGGAACTGCACGGTTTGCGATCGTCCAAAGAGACAATGATTATGGCTTCATAATATACCAACCCGTCTTTAAGGGTGACGGGGATGCCGCCGATCATATCGGCTATGTGAACGGAATATTTCTATTCAGTCAGCTTATGCACGGGGCGTATGAGAGAGCCAAGCAGATATCGGCGGATATTGTGGTTCTGGATAAAACGCAAAGCGAGCCGATGTTGCTCTATGACAGCCGCGCTCCCGATTTTAAAGAGCAGCCCTCGGAAAACTATGACTTCATAGGTGATGCCACAGTCTATGAACATGTCGAGGTTGCGGGCAGAGATTGGCAGATAATCTATTTGCGAACATCTTCGGATATCGATCAAAAATATCTTCAGGAAATCTGGGCGTTTGCCCTTGGCGGCATTGTTTTCAACATATTGCTATCGTTGATACTTATAATCGTCACAGCCAGAAACGATTTCATCGAAAGTTTGGTGAAGGTTAAGACCCGCGAGCTTGAAGAAGCGAACGCGGAGCTGGAAGAGTTCACATACCGAACATCCCATGACTTACGCTCTCCGCTTGTGTCGTCTAAGGGGATTGCGGAAGTCATAAGGTCAGCCGTCAACGAAGGGGATGAGCAAAGAGCGAAGCAAGGTTCTGATTTGCTGATAACCTCTTTGGAAAAGCTATTGGTCTTGATTGATGATCTTATGTCGCTCGCCGAGACCAAAAACAGGGACGAGCCCGCTCAAGAGATAAACCTGCGTGCGCTTATTGAGGACAGCTTGGCTAAGTTTTCCCACATGGAGAATTATGACAGGCTGGACATCAAAACAGATATTGGCGTTGAAGCTCCGGTGAAAAGTAAGCTCTCGAGAGTGCGCTTAATTTTGGAAAACCTGATATCAAACAGCATAAAATATCAGGATCCTGCGGAAGATAGCTCCTATATCAAGATAGACGTCAAAAGAGACAAACATGAAATTGTTATCAGGCTCGAAGATAACGGCTTGGGTGTTCCGGAAAGAAATCGGGATAAATTGTTTGGTATGTTTAACCGCTTCCACACAAAGGTTTCTTATGGCTCGGGTCTGGGGCTGTATATGGTCAAGAAAAGTGCGGAGATAATTGGCGGCAGCGTAGAATATCGTGGTTTGGAAAAAGGTTCCGCCTTCATTCTGAAGTTCCCCGAGCTTTAAAATACTGCGATTTATTTTACCAATGAAGCTACGCGCTCTTTAAGGGCAGGCAGCACATCTTCTTCAAACCATGTGTTTCTCTTCAGCCAGATATTGTTTCTGGGCGATGGATGGGGGAGTGGCATATGATACGGTTGATATTCCCGCCATGCTTTGACCGTTTCAGTCAGGTTTTTCTTTCTGTCTTTATCCAGATGCCAGTGAATGGCGTATTGCCCGATAAGCAGGGTAAGCTGAATATTCGGCATAAATGCTAATAGTCGGTCTCGCCAGAAAGGGGCGCACTCTCCGCGCGGCGGTAAGTCGCCGGACTTGCTGGTCCCGGGGTAGCAAAACCCCATGGGTAATATGGCGATTGCGGTTTTGTCATAGAATGTTGATTTTGATATCCCCATCCATTCGCGTAGCCGTTCTCCGCTCGGGTCGGCAAAGGGAATGCCGGTTTCGTGGACCTTTCTTCCCGGGGCCTGACCGGCGATCAGGATTTTTGCATTCGGGTGTACTCGAACGACCGGCTTAGGCCCTAGAGGTAGGTGAGGGGCACACAGTGTGCACCCCTGAACTTCACGGATTACGGTTTCGACGTGCTTATCATTCATAAAAGTACAATGGCGTTTTACTCTGCGGCTAATGACTTTGGGTCGCTTAAGCTTATGACCAAAGCAACAGCAGCACCAAGAACCCAATAGTAATATGCTTCAATGCCTGTAAAGCCTAATGCGAATGGTGCCGCTAGAAACAACACACCGACAAGCGCATCGACGAGCACATGAAACCTGTATGAAAGCATGCGTATAATGCCGAGTTTATGGTTGGTGAAGATGGTCAGGATAAGTGCCGCGCCACCGACTGTAACGCTCAGCCATTTTGCCGCTGGGCTTGTGGCCCCAAGTTCCAAAATAAATGGCGCAGCAATAAGTACAAGTGCGACAGGGTAGTCCAAAAATGCGTGTATATCCTTGCTAATAAAACGAATGTTCATCTGTAATATCCTTTCTCGATAAAAAGAAAGACCCGCGAGAGAGGTCACGGGTCTTTCGGTGGGTAATTAGAGTTCTGAAGGTGATTTGTGTTGGATATCGCCCCAGTTTTCATTTGCTTTGGTAATGTTTCCGGAAATGTCCTCGTTCCATTTGCCTTGAATGGTTTTATCGAGGTTAAGGTAAAGTTTTCCGTCAACGACTTTCCAAACTTCCGGGTCGCCATTGAATTTTTTACCGACCGCGACGCCGTAAGCGCAGTAGCCACCGTAGGCAGGGAGGTATTTTGCCGGGTTTGCCTCAAATGCCTTTCTGTTTTCAGCGGAAGAGAACTGGTATGTGACGCCGGCGTGCTCGCTAACGTTGTGGCCGTTTCCTCTAACCGGTTTTCCTGCTGTATGGTAGGCGACGAGATCGTATCCCTGAACGCCGAGCAGGTTGTTTTGTGTTTGCCCTGCCTGAGTTAGGGACGGGATAAGCAGCAAGGTCGCGGCAAAAAAAGATAAAAGTACGTGTTTCATTGTGTGGTCCTTTCGGTATTGTTGGTTAGGCGGCTTTACGTGTTTCAGCTGTGCTGACTGCCGGAAAGTCGTTTTCGGTTTTGAAGGTTTCGTTAAAGTAGTTGGTGAAAATGTTCAGGGCTACATGCGCGAGGATTTCGACAACTTCCTCATCGGAGAAACCTGCATTCTTCACGGCCTGAACATCGCCATCCGTTACGCGGCCGCGTCCTTCAATTATTTGGGCTGCAAATGTGAGTGCGGCATTGTCCTTTGCGTCGATTGATTGGCCTTTCAAGGCGGAGGCCAGTTCATCTTCCTCGATACCGGCTTTGTCGCCTAGAAAAGTGTGCGCAGAGGCGCAGTAGTCACAACCGTTTGCACCTGCGGTGGCGAGTGCGATTTTTTCTCTCAGTTGAGGTGTTAAGGCACCTTTTGACAGGGCTTGGTTAAAGCTTAAATAGCCTTCCATCGCAGCGGGCGCATTGGCGAACGCTGTGAATATATTCGGGGTTGCCCCCATGGATTTTTGAACTGCATTGAGAAGTTCTTTGGCTGGGCCTTCGGCGGTAGCGGGGTTCACGGGTGTAAGTCTGCTCATATTAATCTCCTTGAGTGAATGTCTGTATCCCCAATGGAAACAGATCGGTTTCCTTTATATTCTCGAGATAGGGGTGATCGGTTACAGAGTCAAACGAAAAAAAAGAAAAAATTTTATAAGGTGACTTTTTGTTTATCTTTTTCGCTTTTATTTCAGTGTTTTATTTGTAGGCCTTTCTGTGTCGCTTGCTAAAGCTTTTAGTGAGCGCTATAATAAAAAGTATACAGAACTGTTACCTTAAGGTGATTGCTTATGCCTAGACCAAATAGACGAGACCACCTGATTAACACGGCCATAAACCTGTTTTGTGAGCACGGGTATCACGCTACGGGCATTGATAAGTTGTTGGAGACGGCGGGTGTTTCAAAAAAAACGATGTATCAGCATTTCCGCTCGAAAGAGGAGCTGATATACGCCGCCCTTCGTCAATATGACGGCGTTTTTAGAAATAACTTCATGAAAGCGGTCGAAAGCGCGGCGAAAACCCCTAAGCAAAAATTGATCGCGGTCTTTGATGTTGCCGAACACTGGTTTAATGACAACAAGTTTTTTGGGTGTATGTTTATCAACGCCATCGGGGAGTATTCGGAAGAAGACTCACCAATCCGGGACATTAGTAAGCAATTCAAAAAGCATATGTGGGATTACGTCCGATCATTGGCGGAGGAGGCCGGTGCGGAAAAACCGAAAGAGCTAGCGGATCAGCTATGCTTGTTACTGGAAGGTGCGATTGTAACGGCGCAGGTTTCTCAAAAGCCGAATGCTGCAAAGACGGCCAAAAAAATGGCTAAGGAGATGATAGAGAGTGCGCTATAAAGGAATGGTCGTGGCGGGCGGCTTTAACCGCGAAAAGAATAGTAGATATGGATTTAAACCATGCCTTTGACCGAAATTAAACCTGATGAATTTTATATGTGGCGTACGCTGTTTGCCATGGTTCATGTGGATCATAAGGTGCGTGAGCAAGAAATACGCTTTATGGCCGAGGCAATGGAAGACCTGCCTTTTAATGATGATCAAATGAAAATTCTAAGGGATGATATCGTTAAGCCTAAAGATATCGAGGATATGTTTAAGCATGTGGAGAGCACCCAGCTCGAAGCACGGTTTTTTAAGTTTGCGCATCAACTTGTCTGGATCGACGGAGAATACCACGAAGAAGAGCAGAGGATTATGCTCGAATTATTGAGGGCGCACATGCACAAGATTGATTTTGATAAGCTCATTGGAGAGATTGATCTCGAATTTGAGCGGACGCAGGTGACCTCGACAACCCATAAACCTTGCGATGTTAAAAAGTGGGTTAAGCGCTTCAAGAATGAGTTTTTCGAAGCCCGCCCCTAAGGTGGTGCCGTGAAGCTTTTACGGCGCTGCTGTTTTACTCTTAATCTGAACATCTGTGCCTAAGGCTCTGAACAGGTTTGCGATTTCCGTGGCGTAGTCGGTGCGTTCAGCGGCGAGGTCCTGCTCATCATCAGCCAGATCTTGTTGCGCGTCGACAACATCCAGAAAGCTGATCAATCCCTGACGGTAGAGTGTTTGTGCTTGCGAAAAGCTGCGCTCGCTTGCCTTTACCGATTTAGCCAGAGACTTTTGACGCTCGGACGATGATCGCAAAGCGTTAAGGGATGTTTCAACATCCTCAACAGCGCTTCGTAATGCCAGCTCATAATTGGCGAGCGCTTCTTCGGCTTGGGCGGTGGCGATATCGAAATTGGCATCTCTCTCGCCGCCGCTTAATACGACTTGCTCGATTAACCCGGCGATAGACCCGATCAGTAAAGCCGTTGTTGGAGTGGAGCTGACACCATTCAAACCGATACTGATGTCACCCGCCAGAGCAAAGCTCGGGTAATAATCGGCTTCGGCAACACCGATATTCGCAATCGCTTGCTTAAGGTCAGCCTCGGTCTGTCGCACGTCGGGGCGAGCGTCCAGAACATCAAGGGGCATTAACTCGGGGATACGGTCCCTATATTCCGGTATATCGGATTGCTTGCTGAGCAGCTCTTCATAAAAGCCGGGAAACTCACCGGTAAGTCCTGCTAGGCGATTGCGGGAATTGCGAAGACGTTCCTCCAAAGGCGGGATTTGGGCGCGTAAATTTTCCACCGATGCAATTGCGCGCTGCAGATCAAGCTCGGGAGAAAGCCCCGCATCAAAGCGCGAACGGACAATCGACAGGGTCTTTTCCTGAAGGACAACAGATTCTTGCAGTAATTCCAATTGCCTTTGGTTTCCGCGCAAACTCAGATATTCGGAAGTGATTTGAGAGCTTGTATCCAGAACGATGCTTTTCAGCGCCTCTTGAGAGCCTTCCAGATTGGCGCGTGCGGCTTCAACCTCCCGGCGGGTTTTGCCAAAAACATCAAGAGGAAGCACCGCACCGACTGATCCAAATACGGACTCGGATGTCGTCGATCCTGAGCCACGATTCAAGCGCTTGCTTTCCTGTATGTCACCATCAACATTGGCATCAACGGTCAGGTTATCTCCCGCATCAGCCAATTGTACTCGAGCTTGGGCCTCTTTGACCCGCGCAGTGGCAGCAGCGATTTCAAAGTTTTTCTCAATACCTGCATCAACAAGTTGGTTAAGAATAGGGTCCTGAAAACCCACCCACCAATCCGTTGAAAAAGCGGTTGGTGTCTTGTCGTCATTCAGGGCATCCAAAACATCCTGTGAAACGAATTGCGGCGGCGCACCGATTTCAGGCTTCTGATAATCCGGCCCGACCGTACAGGCAAATAATATCGATGACGCGCTTATGGATAAGAGGAATTTGTTCATACCGCGATATCCTCATGTGCTAGGCCGTCTTGTTCTGCTTTTTCAAGCTGGCGCTCAAGCTCCTGTCCGGCATGGGCGCGCGGCTTGATGTATGGCGCGAGCAAAGCATAGCCAAGCGGCGCAAGGTAGAGGGTAAAGATTGTTGATAGTCCCAAACCGCCGAATACCACCCAGCCGATGGCGTTTCGTGCCTCCGCCCCGGGACCAGCGCTCAGGATTAGGGGCATAGCACCAAGAACCGTGGACAGAACGGTCATAACAACCGGACGTAAACGGATCCTGACAGCTTCCATAATTGCGGTGGGAACATCTTTGCCTTCATCCCGCAGCTGATCCATAAATTCAACGAGTAAGATTGCGTTCTTCGTCATCAAACCGATCAACATAACCAGACCAATCTGGCTGTAGAGGTTGAGTGTTTGCCCGGTTAGCAGTAATGCAAACACGGCTGCGGCTAACCCGAACGGTACCGTGAACATAACGATAAATGCGCTACCGATGCTTTCAAACTGCGCAGCGAGGACGAGGAAAACGACAACCAGTGCAATCGCAAAGGTAATCGCGGTTTCGTAAGAAGATTCTTGTAAGGTCGCCGCTTCGCCAAGGAAGATGATACTGACACCCGAAGGCAGCGTATCGTTCGCTACGGTACGAATCTCATTCAAGGTGTCACCAAGCGCTGTGCCGGGCGGTACGCCAATATCTAATTCGATGGCCCGTCGTTGTTCGTGACGGTCAAGCTCCGCGGCTACACCGCGTTCAACAACCTCGATCAATGCACTTAACGGTACCAATTCATTATCTGTGTTCGTCACAAATATATTCAGCAAGTCACCGGGATCGTTGATAACACCGTTCGCAGAGCCGATCATCACGGGCACGGCTTGGTCCTCTACGCTCAAATCCAGGAGATCAAGACGGTCAACCATTACGCGCAATGTCTCCGAAATACGGTCCATAGGCACGTTCAGGTCGTTTGCGCGTTCACGGTCAATATTGAATGACAATTCAGGTTGAGATGTATCGAACTGTACGCGCACATCTTCAATATACGGGATACGGTCTTGTAGGGTTTGAGCGAGTTCGTTTGATGCTTCGTATAAAACATCATAGTCATTGCCGAGGAGGGCAACCTCTAAACCTGCACCGCCGCCGCGAACCTGTAAGCTGCTTCCTTGAATGACACGAACTTGCGCGCCCGGCATTTCGGACAGTTTTGAATTGACCTGAGCGGCAAGCTCCTGCTGCGAGATACTCCGCTCGTCCCAATGTTTTAATGTCGCGATCGTATATGCGCGGTTTTTATCCCAACGTCCGACAATCGTGTAAATATCTGTAACGATCCCTTGCTCGCGAAGGGGCAATAAAACTTCTTCCACTTTTTCTGATTGCTTACCTGCATATGTCAGCGATGCGCCATCAGGTCCGGTTAAGAAAACTCGGATCGCACCGCGGTCTTCCTGCGGTAACAATTCTTGGTTCAGCTGTGTGAAGCCGACAATACCGCCCACTGCAATTATAAGCGCGACCAGCATAGCCAGAATTTTTTGGGTGAGGAGTTTTTCAAGTGTGCGGTAGTAAAAAGCCGCGGCTTGTTGGCCGAAATGGTCAACCTTGTTACGGACCGCGTTGAGCGCGCTGCTTTTTTCCGTCAGGTTAGGCAGACGCGATGCCATCATCGGGCATAATGTCACGGCCACGAAAGAGCTGATCACGACGGCAATCGCAAGCACCAATCCAAATTCCCTGAATAAGCCGCCCGTCTCTCCGGGGAGGAATGCGATCGGCAGAAATACGGAGACCAACGTGACCGTCGTTGCGATGACGGCAAAGAAAACCTGCTTTGTCCCGAGAACGGCCGCGGCCATTTTGTCCAATCCCGTGTTGCGGCGACGTTGGATATTCTCGAGCACGACGATAGCATCATCAACAATCAGGCCCGTGGCCAGAACAAGGGCAAGCAATGTTAGAAGGTTGATGGAGAACCCGGCCAACCATATCGAGGCAAGTGTTCCGATCAACGCCACGGGCATTGTTACGGCGGGAATAAAAATCGCGCGCCATTGCCCCAGAAACAGTGCGATGACAATCAGCACGATCGCCACGGAAAACACGAGTGTGTAAAGAACGTCTTTCAATGCCCCCTTGATATAGATGGACTCATCGGATGTTTTCACGATTTCAAAATCACGGGCGCGTTGATTCAGTAGTGCTAGTCTTTTATCGACTTCATCCGCGATCGCGATTGTGTTTGATCCGGCTTGCCGCACGACACCCATGCCGATGACTGAACGACCATTAAGCAAAGAGTATGATTCAGCCTCGTCGGGGGCATAAAACACCTCCGCGACATCGCCGATACGTACATTGTTGCGGATATAGATTTGCTCGACTTTTTCAGGCTCGATAATGGTCGCCTGCGCGCGGACCAGTAATTCTTGGTTTTCAGACTCGTAACTCCCTGCGGGAACGTCAAAGTTAATTGTCCTTAATGCATCGACGATGTCAGACGCGGACATCTTGTATCCGGCGAGTTTGGCGGGGTCGATCATTACGCGTAACACACGGGCCTGATCACCTTGTAGGCGGACTTCCGCAACGCCGGGTATAGATTGAAATTCGGGCGCGACGTCTTTTTCTATCCGCTCGGCCAATTCGTATTTGGACAAGGTATTGCTGAACGCAGATAGCTCGACAATCGCTTGGGCGTCGTCATCCGCTTTAACGATTGTAACTTGATCAATATCGTCCGGCAGTTGCCGTTCTACGCGGCTGACGGCTTCGCGCACATCGCTTGCGGCGGTGTCCAGATCTAGTCCGGGTTGAAACTCAACCCGCATACGCATGTTGTTTTCTTCACTGGAAGACTCGATGCTTTTGACGCCTGACACGCGCGCAACAGCACCCTCGAGAACACTCGTGATTTCGGTGTCCATCGTCTGGGGGGACGCACCGTCATATTGAGCGCGCACACTCACAATCGGACGGTCGACATTCGGCAGTTCACGAACGTCAACGCCCAGAACGCTGGCCATGCCGCCAAGGATTATCAGCAAGTTGATAACAATAATAAGGACGGGGCGTCTCACCCCTAGGGCCGTTAAGCCGTTTGCAAAGCCACCCTCTGATGCGCTCATTGTGCAGACCTTTCGGCGCTGTCTTGCTGGTTGTTTGCGGCTTTGTTATGGCTTCCCAGTATCTCAACAGTTGCATTGGGGCGAATTCGTTGCAGGCCTTCTACCACAACCTGAGCGCCATTCTGGATATCGACGTCCAACAAAACTTGCCCTGCACGACGGGCGACGACACTGGCCATGACCTTGCGTGCCTTATTGTCTTCAATCAGCCAGATAAAAGATCCTTCACGACCCCATTGGAGGGAAATTTCCGGAACGGTCGGGTATTTACCGCCGGCAATCTCCCAACGTGTTGTAAATGACATGCCGGGGCGCAGCAGGTCCTGTTCGTTGTTGATATTGGCACGGGCCATGACGGTTCTTCGTTCCGAATTTACGCGGGATTCTTGAGCAGCAATATGCGCTTCGAACTGTTTATTCGGAAAAGACGGTGTCTTCGCAGAGATTTTCTGGTTGTTCTTTTGTGCCTCTCTTAAAGCACCTGCCAAAGCTTCGGGTACTTCGAAATCGACATACAGTACATTACGATCATCCAGACCGGTAATGAGCGTACTTGATGTGACACGGTCGCCGGGGTCGATATTCGGAATACCGACAATACCGTCAAATGGCGCTTTGATTTGTCGCTCTTCGATGGATAACTGTGCTTGCTCAACTGCTACTTCTGCGGCTTCGAATGTCGCGCGTGCAGCATCAACTTCGCTTTCGGGAACGGCTCCCTGCTTAACGGCCTTTTCATAGCGGTCGAGTAATGAGCGCGCGTCTTTGAGCTCAACTTCAGCAAGCTTAAGGGCCAGCTGCTCTTCTCGGTCATCGAGCTGAACAAGCACTGTGCCTTTTTCAACATGCTGTTCGGCTTCAAACAGCACCTCGATGACTTCTTCCGCAACTGCGGGATAAAGATCAGCGGAATTTCGGGCGCGCCCTGTACCTACGGCGTCAAATATACGGTCATTGGCAGTGATAACGACAGGTTCAACAATGACCTTTACCGCAGGGGGACCTGATTGCGCGCTTTCTTTTGAGCTTTCTTTATCGGTCAGCGCTGAAAAAGCGCCATAGTTCCACCCGATCAGGACCAGTATCCCGATAAGACCTGCGGCGAGGCCTAGTTTTTTATTCTGAGCGGACATGAGAGCTCCCTGTGTTCAAGTGCGCGTAATATAACATAAGGTACGGAACGGGGGCTTCAATTCCTTCGTTCAAAATATTCTTTTATTTTGGTGCGCTATATAGGCTGTTCTTTTGACTGCTTTCAATTCAGAGTTCAAAAATCGTTGTTTTTTATGCGCTTAGGGGTTTTGTCTAATGTAAATTACGATTTTGCAGCAAACGGGGGTATTGTTAGGATGTTGAGCAAAGATTTAGGAGCAAAAAATGGTGTCAGATTACTCAGAATCTATGGATCCGCGGGAATATATAGCGGACCCGCATAAGGGTAACCCGCCTAAATCATATGAATATTACCGCATTTTGCAGTCCCCCGGTCAGCCGGATACGCCGGTTCGTGTCCATCTCGATGAATTGGGCCGAGAATTGGATGCTCATACTATTAACGCCGATAAGCAATCTTTAACAAGGGGTACACATCTCGTTACTGAAGCAACGGAAGGGCCTTATGGCAATGATAGTGACGAGGAAGAGTTTTGGCAGCTTTGTGCCGAGCATGTTGGGTATGCCAAGAAGTTGGCAGCAGATCACTCAGTATCTAAGGATCCGCGGGAGTATATAGAGGATCCAAATAAGGATAATCCGCCTGCATCATATGAATATTACCGCATTTTACAACCACCCAACCAACTGGACACTCCTGTGCGCGTATACCTTGATGAAGGAGGGGCGTGGCTTGGCGCTGACACTATCAATGGTGCTTCCAAAAGCTTAGTTAATGGCATAGGCCTTATGACTGAAGCGATGGAAGGGCCTTATGGATATTATAGTGACGAGGAAGAGTTTTGGCGGCTTTGCGCCGAACATGTTGAAAATGACAAGATATTGGCAACAGATCATGACAGCATAAAAAATGATGCTATATGAGCATGTTAATATAATTTTTAGGGTTTTTATCTAATATAAAGTACGGTTTTGCGGCAAACGGGGGTATTGTTAGGGTGTTAAGCAAAGATTTCGGAGCAGATAAAATGGTGTCAGATCATACAGAGCCTATGGACCCGCGTGAGTATATTGAGGATCACCGACAAGATGCGGGGGATGCTTCATATGAGTATTATTCTATTAGAAGTGTTCACCCGAAGCCTGATATTCCCTTACGGGTCGCCCTGAATGAGGAGGGGCTGGAATTTGGTGCGGATACCATTGACCCAGTAAATCAGCGTTTGGTGAGAGCAACGCATCTGATGACAGAGGCTAAAGAAGGTGCCTACGGTAATGATAGTCACGAAGAAGAGTTTTGGCAGCTTTGTGCCGAGCATGTTGAACATGCAAAAAAAAACCTGACCGCGGATAATGACGGAGTAGGCGGCGGGCCGGGTTAAATAATAAACAATAAGCCTTAACGGCAAAAGCCGGAGGTAAAAAATAATAGTGAGGTGTGATGGGTGACGAACCCATAAAAGAAATTGGGCAAAGGGGCTCTCAGTTTCAAACTGATTTTACGCAGCTTTTTGAAAGCGCGCCTGCATCCAATGAATTGATGAAAGAACAAGGCGCGGCCGTCGCCGAAGCGTTTCGTGAACAATTTCCCGAATTATTCGAAGGTGTAGAGTTTTCAGGTGGTCCGATCAAGGAATGGGACCGCGCACTTCTGAAATTGTTGGATGAAAGCACCGGACAGCTTGATCCTGCAAAAGGGCAAAATGTTGTAGATTTGGTGCGTGGACGTATTGTTATCGATACGGCCGATCAAGTGCGCGCTATTCGCGAGGTTCTGGCTGACCCTGATACAAGAGCCGCGCTCGGTATAGAGTATGTTAAAGACCGTTTTGCCGAGCCAAGCGGAAGTCATTACCGCGATATCAATATTGCCATTCGTCTTCCCGACGGGCATCTGGCCGAGATACAGATCAATCAAAGGGACATGCTGGCGGCGTCCGAATTTACGCATGACGCTTATGAAGATATTGATGCAATACAAACACGCGCAAAGCTTGAAAACAGAGATTTAACGCCTGCTGAAGTCGATGAAATTAGAGATCTGAGTCGTTTCACACGTGATGCCCATAATTACGGCGCTGCGCGGTTCGAAGGCGCGGATGAGCTTTTAAACAGTAACGGTCGAGCAAAGCTCGAAAAAGCATTTGCAGCTCGTGTGAAGGCTGATCCCGATTTCGTGCCGGGCCAGACGCTACAGGATGGGCATAAGTACGATTTCGTTATTCGTGACGGAGAGTTGCCGCTAGAGATTTCGCGGGACGCGCATGGCGGGCCCGGATATAAATCCATTCGAAACGAAACGGACATCAGGCCCAACAGCATTACGGCTGCTGCTGATAATATTGATGTATCAGGTATCGAAATTGCCCCGCGTGAACTAGCCAGACGAGCGGCCGATCCGCCTGTGTCATATACATTACTGGATGCTGCCCCTGCTGTGCGCATGGACAGCGCACCGGCATTCCCAAGACTTGGGATCGATGCTTTCATGGGTGCGCAACTGGGTGTTGATCGGAATGCCGGTCCTGGCGTTTCCGCTGCAGCAGGGTCGGATCTGGAAAGAATGTTGGATCAAAGGCTCGCTGATCCACGCTTCACTCATAGTTTCGGCCAAGTGACGCCTCGACAAATGCAGGCGGTGCGCGAAGGTTTGTTGGAAATGCCGCCCGCCGCTTTGCGTGATTTCTTGAATTCCGAATTTAAACTGGTTCTGGGTACACGTGATTCTTTGAGTACTGCGTTGTCGAATGCAGGCCTTGATCCGTCAGGTGCGAACTCCTTGGGTATGGTTTCTCCAAGAAACAACCCGCTTGCGCAGTTGGTGGGGAACAACCCGTCGTTAATGATCCGCGTCGATCAAAGTATTGATGAGATCAAAGGGGTGGCGCGCCACGAAACCGGACATGCGATCGACCATATAAACGTGAATTACCGCGGGTACGGTGCCGATAACCCGAACTTTGAACGCGCAGTACAACAATATCTAGACGCCAAAGAGAATGCGCCCCGAACAATGTTGTTGTTCGATGGTGATCGCGGGTTTAGGCACGACCACGCGCCGTTATATGATCGCTCGCAATATGCGCGTGAACTGGTCGCGGAAATGTATAAGAAATACAGCATCGTGGCCGCGCAGAATAACCCCGCCGTAGCTGAACAATTTATGTCACGTAATTATCCCTATGCATGGGATTCCATGAAGCGTGACGTCATGCCGCAAATCGAAGAATCTTTGCGCATGCAGGGTTTGGATGCACAAGGGAGAGCGCCGCAACCGGAAACGCCCGCGCCGAAGCCAAGTCTTGCAGATATGGATTCCGGTACACGGCAAGCAATTTTACAAGGCGATTGGAAGTCCGCGACGACAGGCGATGGAGTTCGCATTGTGCGTCTGGCTGTAGGGGAAATGTCTCCTGAACAGGTTCAGGCCCTTGAGACTGTTCTAAAAGAGCAAGGCTTGAGCCCGATCAGGCATCGTAGTGACACTTTGGGCGATACGATCAGATTGGCAGAAAGAGACCTTGGCGCATTCAGAAAGCTGCAGGTCGACCTCACGAATACACCGGAGCGCCCCAGAGTTGCTGTACCGCGGCCGGATACCGATACTTTCCGTGCGATGGCGGCGTCTGATATTCAGGCTACTCTGGGACAGGATAATGTTAAGCGTTTTGGTTTCCACCGTAACGGCGATATCACAATTGATGTGCCCAATGACTTCAGTCGACAGGAATTGGCGCGCTTGGGCGTAACGGATGTAGACAGACTGCAAAGAATACCTGTCGACGGCGGCCAGAACCATCGTATTCGAATTCCGAAAGCACAATTGCCCGGCAACTTGCTGGAAGAAGGGCTGTCCGAGGTTAACCTGACTTCACGTTTGCAAGCGCAATTGGGTGCTGAAAATATCCGTAACGTTCAGGTGACGCCTGACGGGCGGGTGCTTTTAACCGTGCCGGACACTTACAGTCGCGGAAATCTCGCTGCAATTGGTATTGAAAATCCGTCTTCTTTGGCACGTCCGGCGCACTTGCATGCGAATGGAATGGCCGTCATTGAGATTCCGCATGACCGAATGCCGCCTGCCTTTAAACCGGAAATCCCGACGAGCATGTTTGCGGGCATGGAAGTGGAGCGTGTTCCGGTTGCGGCAACATATGACCTGTCTACGCCGAGCATGCGGGATGCTGTGAACGCCGGTGCGGAACTTGTGGAAGATGCGGCGGGCATGGGTAAGGTTGGTATTGGCGCAGCGACCGGTCAGTTCTTGGGTAGGCACTCAATGAGCTTTGTTGGTGGCGGTGCCGCAGCGTTTAGTGTGCATCAGGCTTTTGCTGAAAGTGATCAAGGCGAGCATACCGTTGCCCTTCGCGGAAGTGCAGCTGCTCTTGATGTCGTGACAGTCGTTGATGATGCGATATTCAACAGCGCAGGCACGCAGCGTGTAGTTAACGCCGCAGGTATTAAAGTCGGCGCAGCCGGCGCCAGCACGATTGCTGGTGGCGTTGCTATCGTCGCCACTACATCGGCTGAAATTGCGGTGGCGGTTTCTAACAAGGATGGAAATGCCGCAGGGACTGCTGCGGTAATCGGTACGGCATCACTCACAGGTATGGCTGTGGGTGCGGGTGTGGGTAGTGTTGTTCCTGTTGTCGGTACGGCTGTGGGTGCCGGGGTCGGCGCGGTTGTTGGTGCAGGTGTCGGTATTGCTACAACAACATATTCCGCTGCTGATGAATGGACGGGGCGTCAGTTTAACAGTGCTATTTATCACGGGTCGATTTTTAACGACGGTATCATTGCGACAACGACCGAAAATCTCGAAAAAATTCAGGAATTCAGAGACAGGCTCGCAAACGGTGAACAGCTTTCGCAAGAAGATGTTCGCGAGATGCAGGAGCTGATGGAAGAAATGCGCGACGACATGATGGATCTGCGTAAAGCGGAGGTCGGTCAGGCGCAAGCTTTTGCAACAACAGGCGATGAGCGCGATGCAGAGTATCTGAGGCTGAACCGCGAGTTGCAAACACAGATTCAGGAGACACTCGAAGCCGTCGATCAGGAGTTTGATCAGGCACAACAAAGCCGCCTTGACCAAATTATGGGCGGCGCGACATCTGCCGCAGAATTGATGGCGCATTTGGATAATAACAGCGAGGCTTTAGCGCTGATTCAGGATGCAGAGCATGAAACACAGTGGTTTACATTCAGTGATCATGAAGACTGGCAGGAGCGCGTTGATGATGTCGCAGCGGCCGTTACCAATCCCGCAACGGGGGAGGTTGCCTTTACGCATCTCACTGAGGATGAACGCCTCGAACAGCAGCGTGAATTGCACAATGTGCGGGAGAATGTAGAGGAGCGCATTAACAATTTGCTCGTTCAGGCACGTGATAATTCAATGAGTGAAGCGGAGTATCAGGAATTGGTCGCGTTGAAAGCAACGCTCGATCAAATCGACACGCTTGAGGCCGGATTTATTGCTGGCTCGACACCGCTTGGTGAGCAAGTTTTCTCAGCGAATGAGCAGACCTTGCGCGACGATGCCCGAAGCCTTGTGGACGGGGCTACTTCTGCACGTGATCTGATGGCAATAATGGCGCGTGACGAAAACTTTGATGTTGTACGCGGAAATGACTCCATCTCGCAATGGAGCTGGTTCGGCAATAACCATGATGGCTGGAAAGACGATGTTGAGGAGATTGCGGAGAAAGACCTGACTTCATTGGATGACGATGACTTGCTCTCCGAGTATCAGGAATTGGAAGAGGTAGAAGAAGAGGTCAATGACCGTATTTACAACCTGATGCAACAAGCAAGAGACGGTGAGTTATCACGAAGCGAGTTTAGAGAGCTGCAAGATAATTACGCGCTGTTGGATCAGATCGAGGCCGAAAAAGCGCGCTTCAATGACGAATATGTATCAAGACAAGAACCTGAGCAGCCACAAGAAACCGCAGCATATACCGCGCCGGAAGTTTTGCCTGAAAGCGGTCTGATGGCGAATGGGTTCAATGAATGTGCTTTCTGCCCTATGGATCCTATCTTGCTTACGGATCTGCAAATGGACGGTGACGTAACGGTGTTGGGTGATAATGGCCTAATTCAGGATTTGGTCGATATGGGCCTTGCCCCTGAGAGTGTTATCCTCAACGACACTTACACCGATCTCGGGCTTGCTGATAAGCGCGACATGACAATGATCCAGCCCACTTAATGTTCAATGCATCATCGCATATTTACATTTGCGGCCGTTCATGGCCAACATAAGGCATGAGTAATGACCCAGAGGACACACCCGTCCTGAAACCTCTCAACGAAGAAATGCGATGCAGCCTTTTGTCGAATACGGAAGGTAAGGTCATGATCGCGCACGACAAAGAAATAGCGTCGGAAATTCAATGGATTGAATATGACCCCGAAAGCGACCATTTTCATCTTATTCACGAAGATGGTTTGCTTCAGGAGCTAGGGCTGCATTTCGATAAAAAAACCAAAGACAACGTGTTGAATAGCAGGGAAGTCGTATTGGTTTTGGTGAAGGATAAAACGCTCATATCTCAGCGTACGGCTATGATTGTGATTAAAGAGTACTAATCACGGTTTCGCGCTCCCGAAATAGTTATTTGAAAACAGTCGGTTGTTGGTTTTTTGCGCCGCAACTATAAAAGTTTGGAACTTCAGGAACTGGCCGCACGTTGTCAATTTACCTCTAATTTGAGGTATAGTTAATCGATTCTTTAGAGCCCATTAAACGCAACCTGATATTATGTAAATATAATGTCTGGGGTTAGGAGGACACATGCTCGCACACAGTAAAACTCAAAATAACATCACTGCGTTCCCGGCTGAAGAAGCCGCTTTCCCGTCCATACAGCCTATCATTATAGTTGATGATAGTTCCGATGACAGAATGTTGCTCTCTCGCTACCTCAAGTCGCTATTGTCTGAAAACCAACGCATTGTCTGCCTGAGAAGCGGTAAAGAGCTGCTCGAATATCTTGCGCAATTGGAAATGGAAAATATTGAGGCATCTGAATTCGAGGTTGAAATTCCATCTATGATCTTTCTGGATCTGGTGATGCCGAAAATGGATGGTGTCGATACCTTACTTGCGCTGCGCCGCCAGCCTCTGTGGGCTGACACTGCGGTCACATTAGTCACATGCTCACGTAACGATGTTGCCGTTAAACGGGCGGAAAAGGCTGGCGCAAATGCGTTTATGCCTAAACCGTTTACGGAGCGTGATGTCGTGCAGGCACTGCACAGAGACAGTAACTATTCCCCTACAATTCTATAATTCTGAAACGAGGCCAAAATGAATAATAAACTGAACCCCCGCGGTGAAGAAGTCATGGAACCTGTTGAAGAGCTCGCTCCGTGTCAGGTGTTTTTGATTGAAGACGATGTTGATGACCGTCTTCTTGCTCAAAGAGAATTGGAAAAATGCGAACATGTAGATGTCGTTGTTCCGTTTCAGGACGGTAAGGAGCTGTTAGCTTACATGAAGCGTCAGGGCTTTATGGATCGCTCCGTTATCATGTTTGCGCCCTTGCTGATCCTCGTGGATCTGGAGATGCCACGAAAAGATGGTCTGGAAGTTATCAAGGAATTAAAATCGGATTCATTCCTCAAGCCCATTCCTTTGATCGTTGTGACTGGCACAGAATCCGGTCGCAAAATTCAGGAGGCTAAACGTCTTGGCGCAAGCGGCGTGTTCAAGAAGCCATTGGATAAAAACATGCTGAATGCATATTTTCAGGATGGATGGCAATGGCCACCTCAGGAGTTATGGAATTCATAAAGTCTTAATCAAATCTACGTAAAACGGGCCATATGCTCAAAGATAGAACACATATGCCGCCTGTAAAGCGGGGCGAGAACTCCGCCGGTTGGGTTGTGTTCGTGGTGGATGATGATGTAGACGATTTAGCGCTCACACAGCGTGTTTTAGAGAAATCGCCGAACATAAAAGAGGTTGTATGTGCAAGCAGCGCGTTCGAGTTATTCGGTGAGTTGCATGCGCGTCACTTTTTCTATGACGTACCACACAATCCGCCTAACAGCCTTATCCTGCTGGATATTCATATGCCTTGCACAGATGGCATAAGCCTGTTGGAGCAGCTTAAGAGTACGCCATACACCGAAAATATCCCGGTTATGATTGTGTCCGGCGATGATCAGGCGAAGAATATACAGGACGTGCATAATCTGGACGCGAGCGGTTTCCTGACGAAGCCGTTAAACACCGAAAACCTCCACAATATTCATGAGGTTATTCAAAAAGGGCGGGATTGGCGAAGCCGCGGTTTAGAGCGAATGGCCTAGACAGGCCTTATCGTGAAGCGAAAAGTCGAACCTTGGCCCGCTTCGGATTCCACCCACAAACGACCACCATGCAGCTGAGCGATTTTCTTGCAGATTGATAGGCCTAAACCTGTTCCTTCAATGTCGTCGTTTGTATGAAGGCGTTTGAAGTCTTTAAAAATATGCGGCTGCATTTCTTCGGGAATGCCCTGACCGTTGTCAGTGACAGAGATAGTAACCGCTTCACCGTTCTTTTCTGCATCGATATGAATTACGGGGTCGTTCTCCCCTTTGTATTTCAAGGCATTGGAAACCAAATTTGAAAAAAGCTGATGCATGCGCATACGGTAAACGCTCATTTTCGGCAAATCTCCGATGGTAACGCTCGCGCTGGTCTCGGTAATTTGCGGATTAAATTCATCAACGACTTCCTGGGCCAGAGCTTTCAGGTCAAGCTCTTCAGCTTGCTCTTCTTCGGAGTTGATCAGCGAATAGGACAAAAGCCCGTTAATAAGGTTTTGCATGCGTTTGGCGTTGACCATCATGCGCTCTAATGTTGCTTTGTCGTCCTCATTTAGCCGCTCTTCAGCGTCTTCCATCAATATTTCGCAATAGGAATTAATCCGCCTCAGTGGTGACTTCAAATCGTGAGCCGCTGTATGCGTGAATTCGGTCAAAGCTTGATTGGATGTCTCTAACTTGTTTCTGAAATCTTCTAGCTGTGCGGTCAGCTGAGCCCGTTCGATCGCGCTCAGGACAGGGCGGCCAAAAAAGCCGTTCGAGATGCTTTTCTTCGTCAAATATTCATGAGCGCCCATTTTAAACGCTTTGGCCGCTAGTTCTTCACTTCCTTGGCCTGTAACGATAATGATCGCCGCATTTTTGCCGTCCGTCTTGTTCTTCTCAATCACCTCTTGAACAAAATCGAGCCCGTTACTGTCGGGCAGGGCGTAATCAACGATGTAACAATCAAAGTCATTATTCTGTGAGTGTTCATATGCGGATTGCGCGTCATCTGCTTCGGTAATGTCAAACTCAACGCCGGCGAGCGCCTGTAGGCGTCGCTTATACAACTCCCTGTCTTCGAGGGAATCGTCTAGCAGTAAGATATCGAATTTTTGTTCGAAATGGTTGTTCATGCACTTGCCCAATTTGTCGGCAAAGAGCATCTTGAGAACCAATATTCTCTGATGTCTTTCACCATATCGACATAGCCTTTCATATCGTCCGGCTTTTGAATGTAGCTGTTCGCACCGCGCTGATAGCTCTTATCGATATCGTTGTCGTTGCTGGAAGTAGATAAAACAATAATAGGAATTTTGCTCAGGCCGTTATCATCATCTTTAAGGGATTCAAGTAACGCGTGCCCGTCAACGCCCGGCATATTGAGGTCTAGCAAAATAAGGCTCGGGTTTGCGTTCTTCGGATGGTTTTCGTACGCCCCTTCTTTGTATAAAAGGTCGAGCGCGTCCTGACCGTCTTTGCAACGCTGTAATGGAATATCAAACCCCGATTTCTTAAACGCACGTTCCAGAACTTCGAAGTCCTCGGGACTGTCTTCAACTACTAGTATCGGCATACTCTTACTGTCCTGCATTTGGTTTCTCCTTCAACGTAAAAAAGAATGTTGTGCCTTTGCCTGGCTTTGATTCTAACCAGATTTTGCCTTTATGGCGTTTGATAATTTTCCAAACGAGGGTTAGACCGGCGCCCGTGCCGCCACCATAAGCGTCTCGTTGATGTAGGCGTTTGAACATCTTAAAGACCAGGTCTTTATTTTTCTCGTCTATTCCAATCCCGTTATCTCTAACGAACAAGACGGGGATATCATTCCATTGATCGAGATCTGTAATACATCCTATCGTAATGACTTTTTTATCACTATCATTATATTTTACACCATTTGTGATCAAATTTCTGTAAACTTCTGCAACTCTTATGGGGTCGCAGCGCACGGTCGGTAAATTTTCTTCAATTACGACTTCTACATTGTGCTCTTCAAGCCAAATATTCTGCATATTCAATACGTTACGCAAAACATCATTAAGGTTGGCTCTTTTCATAGTAAAGTCTTCATGCGTCAGCATAGAGTAACGAAGCAGAGATTCGATGAACCCTTCCATGCGTCTGGCGAGTTTCCTGAGCGTATGAAGCTTTTCTTTGCCGTTTTCGTCCAGAACGCCCTCATAATCCTCGATCAAAAACTCCGCATAGTTGTATATGCCACGCAGCGGTTCTTTGAGGTCATGCGAAGCAACATGTGCAAAATCCTCGAGATCACGGTTACTGATTTCAAGGCGCCGAGCATAGTTTTTGAGGCTCAAAGTCTGTTGGTCGACAATTTTGCGAATTTTCAGTGTCTCTGTTGTGATCCGAAAAACAATAAAGCTGATCAGAGCCGTGAGGGCGATTGCCAGAAGGAAAATCACCCACGGAAAAAGGCCGATACTCTGGGCCGAGCTGCCAAGGGGAGAAAAAATAACGATGTTCCAAAAATGGTCCTCGAAAAAGATGCGTCGTTGGAATGACATTGCATCATTTTCTTTCTTTACTGTAAGCGATAAAAACTCGCGGTTTTCCTCTTTGATCTGCTCATAGATCAACTCTTCGTCACCATTATGTGTGTCGTATACACGCGCATCGGATATCTCAGCTGCCGAGAATTTATCAAAAAAGAAAGCAGACAGGTCCAGTACGCCAATCAGAAACAAGTTGGGTTCGTTCTGTTTATTCACCGGAGCAACGACAACCAGAACAGAGTCTCCGGCGTTGTTGGTAAATGCTCTCGACACGGTCGTTTGACGCGTATTGTGAACCGTTTCAATTGTTTCTCTGATAACCGGCAGAGAGCCAATATCTTCGAGCTTGTCTTCAGTATCGGGAGATGAAGTATAACGTGCCGTAATCGAACCACCTTCAGTGGCAATCTCGTCCTTGCCGAGTTTAATCAGGCCATCACTTAAGTCATATTTAAAAATACGAAAATCGACAAAGCTGGTTGTGTCGATGAAGCTATTGGCGATGTCTTGAAATTCATGCTGTTCCAAATCCTGAATATTCTCAAAAATAACGGCAAGAGAGGTCACAAGCTGCTGTCTTTGTTCAATCGTCTTCTGGGTGGCTCGAACGGTTTCTTCTGTCTTGTGGTTGAACTCATGAGATGCCGCGTCGAGGTCGTATCGAAGGCTTAGATAAAAAATGAAGATCGAAGCGATCAGCCCGACAGACATGATAATCGTCGGGAGCCTGTAGGCTTTTAAAACCTCAAGAAGGTCGTCGGTTTTATGCGCTTGTTCAGGTCGCATTACTGCTCCTGTTCTTCTTCATCCTTGATAAGTTTCTCCAGTTCGGAAAAACGTTCGATGAGGACGGGGACAAGGGGAAACATCACAATCGCGGTCGCAAGCGACACAGCGGCGGTTAAAACTTTCACCAATCCCTCGATGTAATAAAGTGGTTTCCAAATTGATATAAGCTCAATGATATGCGTCAGTCCGCACAGGAAAATGAAGGTCGCAAACATCCAGAAAATCCATTTAAACGGAATATCGTAATTGCGTTTCCGAACAATCAGAAAAATTGTAAGGGGGATTGAAAAATAGGCTAACGCGATGACTAAATCGGCAATGACATGCAGCCAAACCAATTCGGGTCGCCATAGGAAGCAATAACCATGCGGCATAAACTGGTCGCTAAAAACGATATCGAGAACTTCTTGCATGACAGGCTCCTTGGAGGATGGTCGGTGAAATCAACAGTCACATATGCGAGATGATCCTTTGAATCATCTGGGGTGTATCCATTCGATAGTCAAATACATCTACAAGTATATCATCTTTACCGAGCAGATAGATATGGGCCGAGTGGTCGACAAAATATTCGTCGTAACCGGGCGGCTGTACTTTCTTTGCGTAGGATTTAAACTTTTTTCTGGTGGCCTTTAGCTCTTCTTCGGATCCGGTTAGACCCAAAAAATCAGCATGAAAATGCCGCAAGTAATCGTTCATGGCCGCGGGATCGTCGCGTTCGGGATCAACGGTTATAAATATCGGGGTTAATTCCTCAGAAGCCGCGCCAATGCGCTCCTTTACCTTATGCATATTTGTCACGCCGGTAGGGCAAACATCAGGACAATGGGTAAAACCAAAGAAGACGAGCTTGAATTTCGGATCGTCCGCAGAAGAGTAAGGCTCGCCCGTATGCGATGTTAGAGAAAACGATATAGGCTCTTTATCTCGATCGCTATAGCCGGACGCCAGCGTGAAAATGGCCAGAAATGCCATGCATACACAAGCGATGCTGATAAACCAGACTTTCTGCATGTTGTGTTTTTTCGAGCGCTTCATTGGGTTATAGCTCATTCCGTTGAGCAAGTTCTTCCAATTGAGAAATGTCGGAAATAATGATCTTTTTATATTCGCGCTTCAGTAAATTTTTTTCTTCAAGATGAGATAAGGCCTTGTTGGCGGCCTCTCTTGATAGACCGCACATACGGCCGAGTTCAACTTGAGACACAGAAAGCTCGAAAATCTCGCTGTCCTCGTTTTCACTTTCTTTGAAAAGGTCGTAAATTTTTCTCGCGACGCGTGTATCTGCATCCATGAAGGCGGTTTCTTCTAGGCTGTTCGTGGCCCGTCTAAAAAGGTTGCAGATGTATGACGTGAGTGCCTTCATCTCTTGCGGACCGAACAGAGAGAGTAGGGAATCAAAGTCGTCACGCGAAAGTTTGTAAAGTTTTGCGTTGGTTTTAGCGATGACGTTCGCGGTGCGCGGACCTTTATCCAGCAGCCCGATTTCACCGACGACATCTCCTGCTGAGAGGATCCCGAGAGTAATCACCTTACCTTCCAGAGAGGAAACGGTTATTTCCAGCTCTCCGTCTGTAACTACATACAAACAGTCTGATTCATCACCTTTCAGGCATATTACATTGCCTTTTTTAAAGTCGCAGGGGGTGAGTTTCTCTCGCAATGAGGTCAAAACCTGCTCGGAGAACCCTTTGAATAAGGCACTGTTTTTCAACGCATCTTCGATGTTTGTAATCTCTGTCATGCCCCATTATCCCAAAGAATTGAAATTATTAAATAAAAAATATTGTGAGAATGTGATGGCGTTCACATTCTTACCCGCGGTTTCTTGATATTATAAAATTATAAGATGGTTAGTAACAGGCATATAAGCCTCGGCCAGATTGGGTGCATTTGGGCGTACATAAGCGATAGTCTTCCAGAATAGCCAGTGTGCGCACCCATTAAAAAATGAAGCGACATGAAACCCTCTAGTATAAAGCTTCATGATTTTGTTTTACGGGTGAAGGCGATGCATGATGCGTCTTCACCCTAAAACAGTTTTTAGGAAGCCCGTTCGGTTTCTCTCCCGCCAAGACGATCGAATTTTGACAAGAATGCCGTGAGGCCCTACGCTTGAAATATAACCTTTAAGCGGAAGAGAGGCTTTGTGTTCAATCGTATTTCATTCATCGCACTTGTGATCTGTGCAGTCTTTACGTTCAGTGTTCAGGCAGATGCACAATATGTGCGGAAAAAACAACCACAAGCAAGCCAGACAGCAACCGATTTCGCCCGTAAAGTGGCCCGGAATTGTATTGGCGGCAATTGGGAAAAGCAGGCGTGTCTGAAAGCGGTTTCCGAGAATAATCTCGTCATGGCCTCAAACTATGCGGCATCTTTGAAAGAAGCCAACAAGGTTAAGCATAGCGAAATCATAAAGGAAAAATGTGCGGCGTCGACCGCGGCTACACGCGGAGAATATCCGGCCGCTGCAATGCGCAGCGCGTATGTTGAATGTGTGAATATAATTGTCGATACAGCAAGTGCCACTGGCATGTTGCCTGATCAATCCCAATACCAACTATTGGTTAGCGCCGTTCAATGTCTGGATAAGGCACCCGCTTGCTCCGCAATTCAACAAGCGTTGGCAAAATACAAATAAATTGAGATTAGTTTAAAGCGCTTTGCAGGCCTTCTGCGCCCCAAGACAGAGCGTCAGCACCGGCACCTGCAGTGATTTGCAGGCCATTTCCGGCTGTACCCATTACACCTGCGGCTGCGGGCCCGAATACAGCGCCTACGCCCGTGCAGACCACAAAGGCTACTGAGCCGTAAACTACTACTTTTGATGCTACATCTGCTGCTGCCATTCTAACTCCGTTACTACCGTGTTGTCCGTTTTGTGATTATGCAAATACTAACAAAAAATTAACAAAAACACAACAAAACACGTTATCTCACTGATTTTAAACAGTTATTCTGCTGCGATTTTAGCGTTTTTACGCTCTAGAATCGGCTTAAGGTACTCACCTGTATAGGATTTCTTGACCTTGCAAATATCCTCGGGTGTCCCTGTCGCAATGATTTGCCCGCCTTTATGGCCGCCTTCGGGGCCGATATCGATAATGTGGTCGGCCGTCTTGATGACATCCAGATTATGCTCGATGACAACGACGGTGTTCCCTTGGTCGACGAGCGTATGAAGGACTTCCAACAATTTGCGAACATCTTCGAAATGAAGGCCCGTTGTCGGCTCGTCCAATATATACAAGGTCTTTCCGGTTGAGCGTTTGGATAGCTCCTTCGACAGCTTTACACGCTGCGCCTCACCACCCGAAAGCGTGTTGGCCTGTTGTCCGACCTTGATATATGTCAGTCCGACATCTTTGAGCGTCTGCATCTTGTCGCGAATGCTCGGAACGGCTTTGAAGAAGTCAGCGGCTTCTTCGACGGTCATGTCGAGGACATCGGCAATCGACTTGTCCTTATATTTAATCTCAAGCGTCTCGCGGTTGTATCTTTTGCCTTCGCATGTATCACATTGCACATACACATCGGGCAGGAAGTGCATCTCGATCTTGATAACGCCGTCACCTTTGCACGCCTCGCAACGTCCGCCCTTAACGTTGAAGCTAAAACGTCCCGGTCCGTAACCGCGTGCCTTGGCTTCGGGCAAGCCCGCATACCATTCACGGATCGGCGTAAACGCCCCCGTATATGTCGCGGGGTTGGATCGCGGTGTGCGTCCGATAGGGGACTGGTCGATATCGATAACCTTATCAACGAAAGCCAGACCCTTAATCGCTTTATGCTCCAAAGGTTGTTCTTTGGATTTCATCAAAGTCTTTGACGCTGCGCGGTACAACGTGTCGATCGTAAATGTCGACTTACCCGACCCCGAAACACCTGTGACACAGGCGAAAGTACCGAGGGGAATTTTTGCACTCACTTTTTGCAAATTGTTTCCGCTGGCTTCGATCACTTCGAGGAACTGATCCTTTTTGCCTTTGCGGCGTGTATCCGGAATGGATATTTCTTTGCTGCCATTCATATAGGCGGCGGTCATTGAACGCTTGGATTTGAAAACTTCTTTCGGCGTTCCGCTTGCAACTACGCGTCCGCCATGCACGCCCGCACCCGGACCCATATCGATCAAATGATCAGCGGCGCGGATCGCGTCTTCGTCATGTTCAACGACAATGACTGTATTGCCCATATCACGCAGACGCGTGAGCGTTTCCAACAGACGGTTATTGTCGCGTTGATGCAGGCCGATCGACGGTTCATCCAGAACATAGAGGACACCCGTCAAGCCCGAACCGATCTGCGAAGCAAGACGGATACGCTGGCTTTCTCCGCCTGACAATGTTCCCGATGAACGGGAAAGGTTGAGGTAATCGAGCCCGACATTCCGCAAAAAGGTCAGGCGCTCGTTGATCTCTTTCAAAATCTTTTCGGCAATCTGTTGCTGCTGTTCGTTCAGTGTTTTCTCAACACCACTGAACCAGTCTCCGGCTTCTTCAATGCTATATGTGCCGACCTCGCTGATATGCTTACCGTCGATTTTAACGGCGAGCGCTTCTTCTTTCAGGCGATGTCCGTTACAGCTTTCACAAGGCGCGCTTGCTTGATATTTCGAAATATCTTCACGTGCGGAATTGGAATCTGTTTCGATCAATCGGCGTTCCAATGATGGAATAACACCTTCAAACGGTTTGTTACTTTTCCATGTGCTGTCGGACTTTGTCTCGTAGGTGATCGGAATAACTTCATCGCCCGATCCGTACAGGATTTTCTCCTGATGCTCGCGCTTCAATTTCTTCCATGGGTCGGCCACGCTAAAACCGTAATGTTTGGCGACGCCTTCCATTGCCTGCATGTAAAACGGTGCGAAGTTCTTCGACCATGGTTCAACCGCACCCTTTAAAATCGACTTGCTCGTATCGGGGACGATCAACGCTTCATCCATGTACATTCGCACACCCAGACCGTCACATGTCGGGCAAGCACCATGCGGCGAGTTAAAGGAAAACAGGCGCGGCTCGATTTCGGCAATTGTAAAACCGGAGACGGGACAGGCATATTTCTCGCTGAAAATTTCCTGATCACCCGAAGACGCATCCTCTGTAATGACCAAACCATCGGCAAGACGCAGCGCCGTTTCAACAGAGTCCGCCAAACGGTTGCCCAAATCTTCACGAACAACCAAACGGTCAACGACGACCTCAATGTCATGTTTCAACTTTTTATCAAGGGCAGGGACTTCGGCGATCTCGTATAGCTCGCCGTCTACTTTTACGCGCTGAAAACCCTTGGCTTGCAGCTCTTTAAATTCCTTGCGGTATTCGCCCTTACGTCCACGCACGATGGGCGCGAGGATGTACAGCTTCGTTCCGTCACCCATTGCCAAAATACGGTCGACGATCTCCGACACTGTCTGCGATGTGATCGGCTTGCCCGTGGCGGGGGAGTAGGGCACGCCCACACGCGCCCAGAGAAGACGCATATAGTCGTATATTTCTGTGACCGTTCCGACCGTTGAGCGCGGATTACGCGATGTCGTTTTTTGCTCGATTGAAATGGCGGGGGATAAGCCTTCAATAGAATCGACATCCGGCTTTTGCATCAGCTCCAAAAACTGGCGGGCATAGGCGGACAAGCTCTCAACGTAACGGCGCTGGCCTTCTGCATAAATCGTATCGAACGCGAGCGAGGATTTACCCGAACCGGACAGGCCCGTGATCACGATCAATTGATCGCGCGGCATGTCGACATCAATGTCTTTCAGGTTATGTTCTCTCGCCCCGCGGACGCTGATTTCCTTAAGCATGCTTAGTTATATGGAGGTTCACGCTTAAAAAACAACATCAAAAAACCCTGCAAGGGCATTTCCCGCAGGGTTTTCCGTAGATACTAAGATCTTAAACTGTTTTTAGGCCGAAATTATGGCTTTACCCCGTTACGGGAGGACCAAATGCCGATCTTTACCGACTTGGGTTTGTTGCCTATCTCGGCCTTTAAACTCTGTTCTTGATCATTCATCTGATCACCTCCTTTCTCAAGTTAACGATATAAATATGATATGGATTCGCTTCCGCAGGAGTCAATCCATCAGCAGAGCGGCGCTGTATAACTTCAAATAAAGGCTTTTGCGTGACTGGGGGCGAGTCTATAGTATCTGTTCATTCACAGATTCTAAGGAGTAAAGACGTGGCCGGTTCAGTCAATAAAGTCATTTTGGTAGGCAATCTCGGGAACGACCCCGAAGTGCGCAGCATGCAAAGCGGTGATGAGGTTGTAAACCTGTCGATCGCGACATCGGAAAGCTGGAAAGATAAAAGCACAGGCGAACGTCGTGAAAAGACGGAATGGCACCGTGTGGTTGTGTTCAATCAGGGCCTCGTCAATGTGTGCAAAAACTACCTGAAAAAAGGGTCTAAAGTTTATATCGAAGGCCAACTCGAAACCCGTTCATGGGAACAAGACGGTCAGAAGAAATACACAACCGAAGTCGTGCTTCGCCCGTATCGTGGTGAGCTGACAATGCTCGATTCCCGCAACAGCGGTGACAGCATGGGCGGCGGTCGTTCATTCAACGACAACCAGAGTGGCGGTTATTCCCAAGGCGCACCAGCGCAGCCTGCGCAAGCCGCAGCTGCTCCTGTCGATCAGTTGGAAGACGAAATTCCGTTCTAGGGCATGTTTTTCCGCCTCATCCTCATAATTGCATTCCTGATGCCTGCCACAGTATTCGCGCAGGCTCAGGACGATGATTTCGCGCAGCGCTTGGTTCTGGCCGAACAGATGGTCGAAATCCGCCCGATTGATAAGCAGCTCTCCCGCGCGATCGATGCCTATATCACCAATTACATGTTCAATGCCTCCGAAGCTGATCAGGATGTCTTCCGTGAGGCAATGAAAAGACTGATGAACCCAAAGGCTTTGGAGAAGGTCGCCGTAGACGCATATGCGGAAACCTTCACCCTGAAAGAGCTCGAGGCGATGGTCGAATATTTCAGTAAACCCGAAGCCCAAAGCGCGAGCGACAAACAACGTCAGTTGAATGCGCGCATTACGCCGGAGATCGGACAGATGTTTGATCGTGCCTTGATCAAATTACGTACGGACGCGCAATAAGGGGGTATTTATGGACCCGATGCTGCTCAGCTTTCTTGGCTTTTTCATTTTCTTTACCGGCGTCGGTCTGGCTTCGTCTTTCTTCCGAAAAAACACAATCGAAGATTACTTCCTCGCCAGTCGCGATGTGCCCGCATGGCTCGTCGCTTTGTCATACGGCGCGAC
>CAZLTT010000001.1:42187-65422 GCA_964562515.1 uncultured Micavibrio sp. | reverse complement strand
GCTTCGCCCGTATCCGCGGTTCCGAAAACCTCTCAGGTGTTACAGATCTGACAGCCATTAACGGTGGCGGTACAATCGTAGACGGTACCTCTGACTCATTTGACATTACAGTCGTTGAAGAAGATGGCACAGTTTCCGGACCTGTCACAATTGACATTGACGCTGGCGAAACAGTCGACAACATCGTTGCCGACATCAACAGTGACGCAACAGTCAACACAGCGATCCGCGCAAGCGTAACATCTGGCGGTCAGCTTCAAATCGAATCTCTTGAAGAGAATGCTGTTATCCGTATCGAACAGTCCGCAGCTAACGGTCTTACTGCCGCAGGTTTCGCTGCGCTCGGTCTCGACACAGTTGCAGGTGCTGAGGATATTGCTGGTGGTGCCTTCCAACAGGGCGGTACAGCAATTGCCGGAACAATCTTGAGATCCGACCAGAGCCAAGCAGCTCAGGTTGGCGGTGTATACGAAGCAAGTGCAGACCTCGTAACTGCTGGTTTCTTAGGTGCTGCCGGTGACGACTTGACATTGACACTTACGATTGACGGCACAACAACATCGACTGTGAACTTTACAGGTGCTGACACCATCCAAGATGTTGTCGACGCCGTAAATAACGCAGGCATTGATGACGTGACAGCTTCATTCAACATTGATACAGGCCGTATCGAGCTTGAGTTTGATAGCAATGTTGGTCAAATCGAGCTTCAGTTCGATGCTAACGCAGCCTCAACAGCTAGCTTTGGCTTCGGATCAGGTGAAACAGGTAGCGTTGCAACACCAGTTGCGATCGCAGGTGGCGACTCAGCGAGTGAAAACTTTACATTCGTTGGTACATCCGTTGACCTCGACCAGTTCGAAAGTGACTTCAACAACATTCGTGACCAGATCGATCAGTTGGTTGAAGATGCGAACTACCGCGGTGTTAACCTTCTTGCCGGTGATGACCTTGAAACGTTCTTCAACGAAGACCGTGACAACACATTGCTGACTGAAGGTGTCGACTTTACAGCCTTGGGTCTGGGTATTGATGAAGGTGACTTCACAAATGCCGCTGACATCCAGCTGTCTATTGATGATGTTCGTGCCGCTCTGTCGTCTGTCCGTGCATTCGGTCAGTCCATTGCCAACGACCTGTCTATCATTCAGACACGCCGTGACTTCACAGAAAGCACAATCAACACATTGCAAGCCGGTGCGGACGACCTGACGGTTGCCGACCAGAACGAAGAAGGTGCAAACCTTCTGGCTCTGCAGACCAGACAGCAGTTGGGTGTTACATCCCTGTCTCTGGCAGCACAGTCTCAACAGTCTGTACTTGCACTGTTCTAATAATATCAGGCTTAAGGGCATTGCCCGATTTACACAAAAGCCCCGGCAGAAGCCGGGGCTTTTTTTCATGTAGCATATGCGCCATGCACCGCACTCAGCAAACATCACAGACATAGGCAAAAGATTCCCGTTTTTTTATTTTTCAGGCTTTGATATAATATAAATATAGACATAGGCAGAATGCCCGCGCGGTTTTAATGCGCAGAAAGGAAGAATTCCATGGCCCTCGTAATCGATCTCAAACCCGGTGAAAAACTACTGATTGGCGAAGCTGTCATTACCAATGACAGTCAAAGAACGCGCCTGCACATTGCCGGTGACTCCCCCATCATGAGAGAAAAGGATGTATTTCAGGAGAAGGACGCAGACACGCCCTGCAAGCGTATCTACTTCCTCGTTCAATGCATGTACCTTTCGCGCACACCGGAGAATTATCACGACAAATATTTCGCGATGGTGAAAGAGGTCCAAAAGGCATCCCCGTCCGCATCCATCTTCTTTATGCAGATCAATGATGAAATCATCAGCGGGAATTATTACAGAGCACTTAAACTCGCTAAACAGCTTATCGAACACGAAAGAGAACTTCTCGAACATGCCACCAACGCCGCCGAATAACCCTTATGCCCAAGCGGCCGGAGCCTATGGCGAGGCCCAGAAGACGGATACCGATCAACGCCAAATGGAAGCCCGCATCTTGCTCAAGGCTGCCAAGATGATCTCTGACCTGCAGGAAGACTGGGACAGTATGAATCGCGAAGTGTTGGAAAGCACATTGCGCTACAACCGTCAGGTCTGGATGGTGTTCTATGACACCGCGCTCGAAAACCCGGAGAACGACCGCCCAAACGACCTGCGCAGCAATATCATCAACCTTGCCAACTTCATCTTCAAACGTGAAGTGGACATTATGGCCGCGCCGGAAAAGCAAAAACTGGACGTCCTGGTCAACATCAACCGTGAAATTGCCGCGGGACTGATGACAAAACAAAAGGCGCCCGAAGACGCCTCTACGTAAATCAAAACTGACTTAAAATTTATGCCGTGACGTTAACCGCGCCGGCAGTTGTTTGACCGGATGCTGCTCCGGCACTTAACGCTGCAATCGCCACTTGTGTTGCACCAGCGGTTGATGTCGGTGCTTCCGGAGATGCTGCTTGCGCCGCGACAACACTGGCCTCAAATGTAACATTATTAACCGGCTGCTGTTCAGGCACAGGATTAGCCTGCGGGACCTGTGTAGATGTTTCCGCAACCTCTTGAACCTGACGCTCAATGAGTGTTGGACCGCGACTTTGACGAGCCTGCACAAGCTGACGCAACTCCAACGTTCTTTCCGTCGGAATTTGCCTTAAAACATCACCTGTACTTGAGTCCCGTATCTGCAGAACAGCTGTATCGAAGTTAACATCGAAGGAGATAAACGGGCTGATAAACGGAGCTGTCGGCGCCTGCGGCGGAGACAATTCCGGCGGAGGTGTGTTCTGCACGGCCTGAGACTGCTGCAAAGCTGCAACAGCTTGCTGCGCATTTGGAACAACAGTGCTTACTACTCCAGTCATTTCGTTATCCTAACTACCTGATTTCCCAATAGTTTTAAAAAATCTAGGTATACTACCCTATTCTCATATTACCGCTAAACAACGCAAATGTCAACATTTTTCGGGACACTTACCCCCTGCGCAAAAACGCTAATACACTGTAATATATACCGAATGCAAAAAACTATGTAAAACATTGATAGCGACATCACGCCACCCCCAATACCAACAAAAGCAAAACAGCCCAACAGCCCACAGATAGATGGAAAAAAAGCCCAAAACCCCGTATAATTAAAGGATAGGATTGTCCCGATTCGAAAAATCGGGTTTAATAAAGGAGATTACCCCGATCCTCTGCGGGGCTCTAATCCAAATATACCAGACGGAGATTCGCACTCTCCGAACATGACATAAGTAAGATACAGGTCGGATACGAAGTGAACAGTTTTGCAGAAACACTCAAACAACTAGGTCCCGCGCGACTAGCCGTCATGGCTGCCATTCTCGTCGGGTTGGTTTTGTTTTTCATCTTCGTCTCTTTGCGGGTATCCACCCCGCCGATGAAACTTCTCTATAACGAACTTTCATCCATCGACTCCGGCGCTATTGCCGCGAAGCTCGAGGAAAACACCATTCGCTATGACGTCTCCGCAGACGGTAGCCGTATCATGGTTCCCGAAGACCAAGTCGGCAAAGCCCGCTTGCTATTAGCAGAAGCCGGACTACCGAATGGCGGCTCTATGGGCTATGAGATTTTCGACGAACAATCCGGCTTCGGTACAACCAACTTCGTACAGAACATCAATCAGGTTCGCGCACTCGAAGGCGAGCTAGCTAGAACGATCAGCGCCTTAAGCGAGATACGTAGCGCACGTGTTCATATTGTTCTGCCCCAGCGTGAATTGTTCAGCCGCGAAAACCGTGAGTCACGTGCAAGCGTGTATCTCGGTATCCGTCCGGGTGCAAATCTGGAACGCGAACAAATCCGTGCCGTACAATCTCTTGTCGCGTCGGCTGTTCCCGACCTGAAAGCCTCTAGCGTGACCATCATCGACAGTAACGGCACATTGTTAGCGCGCGGCGGTGTTGAGGAAGATGATGCCAATGCAGGCGCCGCCAAAGCGGATGAGCTTCGCCGTAATTTTGAAGGACGCCTCACACAGAAAATCGAAGACCAAGTCAGCCGCGTTGTCGGCTTTGGTAAAGTTCGTGCCGTCGTAACGGCGGAGATGAACTTCAACCGCATCAGCACAAACGAAGAATTGTTCGATCCTGAAAGTCAGGTTGTGCGTTCGTCTCAAGTAACGGAAGAAAGCTCACTCGAGCGTGAACCGGTCAGCGACCAGGTCAGCGTTCAAACAAACCTCCCGGCTGTTGGTGGTGATTTGCTATCCGATAACGCGCCGACGGAGCAAAGCAACCGTCTTGAGGAAGTTACGAATTTCGAAATTAGCCGTACTGTCCGCAACATCATCAGTGAAGTTGGCGAAGTTGAACGTCTTTCAATCGCCGTACTTGTTGACGGAACATACACAACGACCGAAGAAGGCGAGCGTGTTTATCAGGAACGCACCGAGCAAGAAATCGAGCAAATTGAATCACTCGTGAGAAGCGCCGCCGGATATGACGCCAACCGCGGTGACGAGGTTACCGTTTCGAACATGCAATTCGCACAGGTTGATACAAACGAAGATTACGTTGACGACTCAATGCTGTTCGGCTTTGAAAAGTCCGACCTGATCAGCGCTGCCGAAGTACTGCTTGTCGGCATCATGATTATTCTGGTTGTCTTGCTCGTCTTGCAGCCAATGGTGTCCCGCTTGCTGGCCGCGGATGAAAAAGAGCCGATGGATGAGCTGGAAGCCGATCTATTGACCATGCGCCCGGCCAACCCTGCGCTTGAAGGTCCGAGTGCCGCAGATGCACCACCATCAGACGAAGAGGAAGAGGACGACCTGATCGATATTCAAGGTGTCGATGGTAAGGTGAAGTCGTCATCGATCCGTAAAGTTGAAGAAATTATCGAGAATTACCCGCAAGAAACCGTCTCCGTTATTCGCAGCTGGATGACACAAGACGGTTAATACAGGGCTATACTGCGTAAACTGTTTAAACACTGATGTTATTATAGGTTTCACATGCGCGTACGCGAGGATTACAGAACACTGACAGGCCCGGAAAAGGCGGCAATTCTCTTGCTGTCTTTGCCAGAGGAGCAGACTGCCAAAATCTTCGAGCAGATGGACGAAGACGAGATCATGGAACTCTCCCAGACCATGGCCAATCTCGGTAAAATCAGCCCGCATGTTGTTGAGCGTCTCTTTGTGGATTTCGCAGAGCAAATGACGTCAACCAATGCGTTGATTGGTACACAAGACAGTACCGAGCGCCTCCTTTCCAAAGCCGGTCTTTCGGAAGATAAGATCGACAACATCATGGAAGAAATTCGCGGTCCTGCGGGTCGTACCATGTGGGAAAAGCTTGGCAACGTGAATGAGGAAATTCTCGCCACATTCCTGCAAAAAGAATATCCGCAGACGGTGTCCGTTGTTCTCTCCAAAGTTTCAACAGATCACGCCGCGCGCGTACTGGGATTACTCCCTGAAAACTTCGCACTCGAAGTCATTCACCGCATGCTGCGTATGGAAGCGGTACAAAAAGATATTCTGGATGAGGTCGAGCGCACCTTGCGTCAGGAATTCATGACCAACCTTGCACGGACACAACGCCGCGACAGTCACGAATTGATTGCCGATATTTTCAACAACATGGAACGTTCCGTCGAAACACGATTCATGGACGAGTTGGAAAAGAGCGTTCCGGATTCCGCCGAAAAGATCCGCTCGCTGATGTTTACATTCGAAGATCTGGCCAACCTCGACCCTGCGTCCATTCAGACCCTTATTCGTGCGGTTGATAAAGACAAGCTGCCGACAGCTCTGAAAGGTGCGACAGAAACAATCAAAGACCTGTTCTTCTCCAACATGTCGGAGCGTGCTGCGAAGATTATGAAAGAAGACATGGCCGCGATGGGTCCTGTTCGCCTGAAAGATGTCGAAGAAGCACAACAATATGTTGTGAATGTCGCAAAAGACCTCGAGTCACGCGGCGAAATCACAATCGCAAGCGGCGACGCCGAAGACGAATTGATATACTAGTAACCCTTAATCACGGGAATACTGCACACGAGAATGAGTACGGATACGAAAACTTCACCCGGACAAAAGTTTTTTTTCGATCAAAATAATTTTGATGATGACCACGAGGAAGAGCTTGAAGAGCTTGAGCCCCCTCCTCCGATGTTTAGCGAAGCAGAGCTTGCCTCCGCCAAGCGTAAGGCCCTGCAAGAGGGCATCAACGAAGCTACGCTGAAAGAAAAAAACAGTCGCGCACAACATCTGAACATGGTTATGGATCAGGTTCTGGCACAGATGGCTACGCTGTTTGAGCAGGAAAGCGCACGCGAAGACCGCTATGAGGCCGAAGCCGTCAACCTGACCAAGGCCGTGTTCGAAACGGTCTTTCCGCATTACGCACAACGCAAAGGATTTGAAGAGCTGCTTGAGGCTTTGAAAACGGTTACGCAAAAATACAGCAAGCAGGATACCGTCATCGTGCGGGTTAACCCCGATCTTGTTGATGGTATTACGACCTATATGCAAAAGCTCAGCACCAAGAATCCGGAGATCCGTGTTGAGGTGACCGGCGATGCACATTTAAAGGATACGCAGTGCGGTTTGTCATGGAAGAATGGTGGTGCGGCACATGATCCATATGCTCTGGCACAGGAAATTTTAGCCATTCTGGACGACGGACTTGCAGGAAAGCCGTTAAACAGTCATGATAATAAAGAAATACCGTCGTCTGAGACGCCTGAAGAAGCACCAGCAGCCGAAAGCGAAACGCCAGACGATCATAATCCTGATTCAAAGGAGCAACCCGATGAGTGATGAAGACCAAACAGACGACCAGGGTGGAGGCATCATGGATGAACGCCCGATGGGTTTGGATGAAATTTCCGCAGCCGAAGGCGCAGAACCTGAGATGGGTCAAGAATACGCCATTGGTGAGCCGATGGCGTCCGATGTTACGGCCATTTACGATATCCCTGTACAAATCTCCGCCGTTTTGGGGCGTTCGACCATGCAGGTCAGCCAACTCCTGAAACTTGGACGGGGTGCGGTTGTCGAGCTTGACCGTAAAGTTGGCGAAGCCATCGATATCTACGTGAATAACCGTCTTGTTGCTCGCGGTGAAGTTGTTGTCGTTGAAGACAAGCTTGGCGTGACCATGACGGAAATCGTTAAATCAGACCGAAATTAACCTTTTTGCGCTATAATCAAGGTAGAACAAGGATTGTTTGAAACTCATGAGCGATGCCGCTATGACCGATGAAGCACAAGATACTACACCCCTGCCGGTGGTAAGCATTCCGCGCACGGAAAAAAGCGCGGACTTGGCCACGATCCTCGGTTTGGTGTTCACTTTCGGGTTGATTATCGCCGCTATTCTTCTGGGTGACAGTAACGCCAACTTCATTGAAGTCCGCTCCCTGATGATTGTCGTTCTCGGTACTTTAACGGCCACGGCTGTGTCCTACACTCTGGAAGAGCTGAAACAGGCCGGCAGTGTGATCAGCCATTCTGTCGTACAGAAGAAATGGAATCCGCGCCAACTCGCAAACAGTCTTGTCAGCCTTTCTGTGATCTCGAAAAAGAAAGGTGTTCTCGCGCTCGGCAATTACGAGCAAGAGCTCCAAAAGAATCCCTTTTTGTTTAATGCTTTTCAAATGGTCATTGACGGGTTCAACCCCGAAGATGTCGAGTTTCTGCTCTCTCAGGAATTGGAAGCAGAGATCGAGCGCCATAAACGCTCGGCGAGTATTACCCGCCGTGCTTCCGAAATTGCTCCGGCTATGGGATTGATCGGTACGTTGATCGGTCTGGTGATGATGCTGGCCGATTTGGAAAATCCCGAGACGATCGGTCCGGCAATGGCCATTGCATTGCTGACGACTTTTTATGGCGCTATTTTGGGCACAATCGTCATGGCGCCTCTGGCTGTGAAGCTTGAGAAGCGTTCTAGTGACGAAGCATTGATGAAAACTCTGGTTAAAATTGCCGCTGTTTCCATCGCGCATCAGGACAATCCACGTAAGCTGGAAATGCTTCTGAACTCCGAACTGCCGCCATCACAGCGCATTCGCTTCTTCGATTAAAAACTTTTTGGAACGATTTCTCCTTTGACCTGTTAGTACGGGTGAAATGCTCATTGCATTACAAAAAATCGAAAGGAGATTTTGAAATGAGAAATTTAGCATTATTTGCAACAGCAGCTGTGATCGCTTTGCCTATGTCAGCGAACGCCGCGCAGGAAACTCGTGAGAAGCAGTGGTATGACGGTGCGACAACCGCCAACATTGAAGTTCAATCTGCAGACCAGATTGCGCACTCACCGTTTATCCCTGAAGAAGGTCAAACGCTGACTATCGAGATGGCCAATACTGACAATGTATTGTTCCTGGATGGTAAAGCTGCATTCATCGTTGAGCCGGATGGCGACAAATACTACGCCAATAATGGTTTCAACCAGGCTGAAAACGGTTTGATCTATCACCTTGTTGATGGTGAAGCCATGTACGTTACAGTCCCTGAGACAACCGTATATACATTTACTGCGGACGTGCAGGACGAAGATCAGGACGGTTATGCCGATGACGTAGATTTCACTGTAGACTCTACAATCAAGTAATTCGGTAACCATTTAGAAAAAGGCTCGTAAGTTTTGATACTTACGGGCTTTTTTCATGCTTTTAGCTTGCCGCGCGCAGCACGCATGGTATTTTGATAGTGTAAGAAGGGAATACAAAATCTATGCGTTTAATGATCATCGGAACTTTGGAAGGCTATATTTCGCAAGCGGGTAAAATTGCTTTGCAGAAAGGCGCGAAAGTCATCCATTGCGAAGACACCGAGCAAGCTATCGGCGCTTTACTGAACGGTAAGGGTGCGGATCTGGCGATGGTCGATGTAAAGCAGAAGATCAAAGACTTCATTGAACGACTGGAAAAAGAACGCATTCACATGCCCGTCATCGCCTGTGGTATCGGTACGGATTCCCGCGCCGCTGTCAAAGCGATCGAGCAAGGTGCAAAAGAATATGTTCCTCTTCCTCCTGATGCGGAATTGATTGCGGCCGTTATTGCCGCCGTCACCGAAGAGCAATCGACGATGATTGCCGACGACCCGAGTATGAAAGAGGTCGTAAAGCTTGCTGACAAAATCGCCCCGTCCGAAGCGACTGTTCTGATCACCGGTGAGTCCGGAACAGGTAAGGAAGTGATGAGCCAGTATATCCACGCGAAATCGAAGCGCTCGGCTGCTCCCTTTATTGCCGTGAACTGTGCGGCCATTCCTGAAAACCTTCTTGAATCCGAATTGTTCGGCCATGAAAAAGGCGCGTTTACAGGCGCGACGGCGCGACGGATCGGAAAGTTCGAAGAAGCACATACCGGCACATTGCTGTTGGATGAGGTGACGGAAATGGACCCGTCCTTGCAGGCCAAATTACTGCGGGCGTTGCAGGAGCGTGAAATCACCCGTGTCGGTAGCAACAGCACCGTTAAAGTTGATGTACGGATTATTGCGACATCCAACCGAGACATGCAAAAGGCCGTTGATGACGGACAATTCCGCGAAGACCTCTATTTTCGCCTGAATGTTGTCACGCTGCCCCTTCCCGCTTTGCGTGAACGCCCGACCGACATCCCTACACTGGCGCAGTTTTTTGCCGACAAATACGCCGAAGCGAATAGCGTTGAGAAAAAGAAGCTTTCCGATGCAGCAAAAACCAAGCTGCAATCCTATGGTTGGCGCGGAAATATTCGTGAGTTGGAAAACACGATGCACCGCGCGATTTTGATTTCCATGGAAGATGATTTAGAGGCCGATGCCATTCACCTGCAAGGCGGTGTGCAGGCCCAAGCCGCGCCTGTTGCGAACGAGAATGCCGGAGCGGCAGCAAGCACGGGATCGGCGGGCGCGACCGGTGCGTCTACACCTGATAATCCCGGTGCTGTCGAAACACTTGTCGGACGCACGATTGCGGATGTTGAACGTGATATGATCATCAATACTTTGGAGCATTGCCTTGGCAACCGCACGCACGCGGCGAATATTCTCGGTATCTCCATTCGTACCCTTAGAAACAAAATCAACGCCTACAAAGATGAAGGCGTTGAGATACCGGCTAGCAATGGATAAATCGGTTTAGGCGGCTTCGACCTGAAGGATTGTTCCGTCGACCGACAAAACCTTGACCTTTTTACCGGCTTCTATGTCCACGGGACATTCCACCTTCCAGATCGAGTCATCGACTTTCACCTTACCAAAACCGTTTTCGATCGGCTTATCGAGGGTAAATGTACGACCCACATATTGTTCGCCGCGACGGTTCAACAACGGTTGATCCGATTTGATCGGGTTTGGATTTTGCTTTTTGTAAGCACGCCAACCAACGGCACCGACCACAGACAAAACAGCCCATAATGTGAACTGGATTTGCCACGGCATGCCCGGCGCTATGAGATGGACCAGCCCCACGATGATCGCGGATGCGCCCAACCACAGGAAGAAGAAGCTCATACTGAGGAGTTCAAGCACGAAAAACACGCCTGAAAGCACCCACCAGTGCCAATACACCAATTCTTCTAGGTTAAAACCGAATAATTCCATCTCTTTAGTCCCTTTCGTTTGTGAAATCAGTGCATTAGCAGTTTTTAAGGCTACTAGCACAATCATCCCACAATCGTTTTACCCTCTTCTATTTTACCGCGAAATTAACGTTATGTAAACGAAATCCCGCGGTAATCATAGAAGTCGATTTTAGGCTGCTTTATCTTTCTTGAAGATTTCCTTACTGATTTCAGCAACCCCGCCAAGCGCACCAATCACGCCGGATGCATCAAGAGGCATCATCAGCAGTTTCTGGTTTGGTGAATTCGCAAATTTACCCAGCGTTTTCACGTAATCTTGCGCAACGAAGTAGTTGATCGCTTGTGGGTCACCTTTTGCGATCGCCTCGGACACCATGCGTGTCGCGTTGGCTTCCGCCTCGGCTTCACGTTCACGGGCTTCCGCGTCACGGAACGCTGCTTCCTTACGACCTTCAGCCTCCAGAATGGCGGCCTGCTTTTCACCTTCCGCGCGTTCGATCTCAGATTGACGGTCACCTTGGGCTTCCAAAATCGCCGCACGCTTGTCACGTTCAGCCTTCATCTGACGGGCCATTGAGTCTACAAGGTCACGCGGCGGAGTAATGTCTTTAATCTCGATACGTGTAACCTTGATTCCCCAAGGTTCAGTAGCTTCATCAACGATTGTCAGCAAGCGCGCATTAATAGCATCACGCTCGGAGAGTAGTTCATCAAGGTCCATCGAACCCATAACCGTACGAATGTTGGTCATCGTCAGGTTCAATGTCGCGCGTTCCATATTGCGCACCTCGTAAGCCGCACGGGCCGCGTTCAAAACCTGATAGAAAACAACGCCATCAACTTGCACCAATGCGTTATCTTTTGTGATCACTTCCTGAGACGGAACATCGAGGACCGTTTCCATCATGCTCATTTTTGCACCGATACCATCAACGAACGGTACGATAAAGTGGAGGCCCGGCTCCATAGTGTGCGTGTATTTACCAAAACGTTCGACAGTAAATTCATACCCCTGAGGTACGGATTTGATGCCTTTAAAGACTAGCAAAACGCAGAGTCCGACAAAGATAATGACTAACGGTTCCATGGATTTCCCCTAAAGTTAAGTGTCAGAATGATTCTTTCAAATCATTGTAATTCATTACAAAAACCGCGCAAGCTTTTACTCACCGACGCTTTGTTAAGGCTTTATTAACCCTCATGCCTCACAATAGGGGCAATAAATATAAAAAAATTTAAACGACATATTTTAAATAAGAGGGTGTAATTATGAGCGGCGAAGAAACAACCGTTGATCAACCAACGGGCGAAATCCCAACAGTAGATGATATTCGAAGCATTGTCGGCGCAGACGGCAGTGGCCTTGATCGCGTGTTCAACCTATATGGACGCGATGCAGTGGGACCGCAGGTCGAGCTATCAGAATTGCAGCAAATTTTCTCACAAAGCGGATACGAAGGCGTGACCGCCGCATTGCGCGGAGAAACGTCCGGTAATGATACTCCAACAAGCGAAAACACGACACCGACACCCGATCGCAGAGGTGCGCAACGCGAGAGCGCGAGCCTGATAGAAGCGATTATGGCCGGTGACAGAGAGCTTGTTGATGAAAAGCTCAGCTTTTTCGAAAGACTGGCTGAACGTTTTGGTCAATCCGGCCTGTTCAACACCATCAAAGGCTTTATCGACAGCATCATGGGCAGCGGCGAACCTGTATCTGAAAGTGATGCCAGTCGTGTTGAAAACATGACAGGTAACCTGATCGATCAGATTTTCCCGGAAACATCGCCTGCTCCGGCGCCATAACGCGGTTAATACTTACAATCATTTACTTTGCCAAAAGCCCTTACAGGCTTTAAAATAAAGAGTGTTGCGAATTTTCGTCTCGTGACACTCTTGAAACGCATTTCACTGCTGTTTTCGCAGCAACAATTTAAGTGGCATAGTACAGCATGTCTGATTCATCACCACAGGGCGGCACGAACGTACCGGCCAGACAAGGACAAGGCGCACCTGCGGGGGCGGGCCTGAACCTTGGTGGCATCGGTGGTTTGGGCGCATTTTTGCGCACGGACATTTTGTTCGCCTTTGCGATTATCGGCATCATTATGTTCATGCTGGTTCCTATGCCGACCGTTATGGTCGACGCGGGACTGGCCATATCTATTCTGTTTTCGGTGACGATTTTGATGATGGTGCTGTTTATCCAGACACCGCTCGAATTCTCCACATTCCCGACGGTTTTGCTTGTCGCGACATCGCTTCGGCTTGGTTTGAACGTTGCCTCGACGCGACTAATCCTGTCGGACGGTGATGACGGCACCGCCGCAGCGGGACAGATCATCGAGGCCTTCGGGACATTTATCATTCAGGACAGTTATGTCGTCGGCGCGATTGTATTTGCGATCCTTGTGATTGTGAACTTCGTGGTTATTACAAAAGGTTCGGGCCGTATTGCCGAAGTCGCCGCGCGTTTTACTCTGGATGCTATGCCGGGTAAGCAGATGGCGATTGATGCCGACCTGTCCTCCGGTTTGATCACCGAAGACGAAGCCAAGACACGCCGCTCGAAGCTGGAACAAGAAAGTACATTTTTCGGAGCCATGGATGGTGCGGCGAAGTTCGTGCGCGGTGACGCGATTGCGGGCTTGCTGATTACCTTCATCAATATTATCGGCGGGATTGTCATCGGTACGGTTTCACATGGCATGTCTCTGGCCGATGCGGCCTCCACCTATACGATTTTGACAATCGGTGACGGTCTGGTTAGCCAAATCCCTGCCCTGATTGTTTCCGTTGGTGCGGGTTTGCTTGTGTCAAAGGCGGGTGTTGAAGGTTCGGCCGATGCGGTGTTGTTCCAACAATTCGGCGCGTATCCGCCCGTGCTTGCGATGAGTTCAATCTTGATGCTCGGGCTTGGCGCTATTCCCGCTGTTCCGTTCATTCCGTTTTTTGTATTGGCCGTGATTACAGGTGGTCTGGCTTATTACGCACTCCAGAGACAGGAAGCAATCCAACAGGAAACCAAAGCCGCCGAAGCCGCCGCCGCAATGCCCGGCCAGCCGGGAAGCCCCGTTCCGGCAGAGGAGCCGATCTCCAAAGCACTGGCCATGGATACAATCCGTCTGGAGATGGGGTATGGATTATTGCCGCTTGTCCAAGGTGAAGGCGGCAACAAGCTGACCGATCAAATTAAGGGGCTGCGCCGACAGCTCGCCGAAGATATGGGCTATGTTCTGCCCGCGGTGCGTATTCAGGATAACTTGCAATTGCCCGCCAATAATTACGTCGTGCGCGTGAAAGAGATTGAATCAGGGCGCGGCGATGTGCGTCCGAATATGATGATGTGTATGGACCCGAGCGGTGCAAAAATCAACCTGCCCGGAGAGAGCACGACCGAACCGACATTTGGTTTGCCGGCGATGTGGATTGACGAACAATATCGCGAGGAAGCGACCTTCAAAGGTTACACAGTTGTAGATGCGCCGACCGTTATCACGACGCATATCACCGAGATCATTAAAGACAACATGCCTGATCTGCTGAACTATGCGGAGACGCAAAAGCTGCTTGATGAATTGCCGAAGGAATACCAGAAGCTTGTCGCCGATGTGATCCCTGCGCAAGTCAGCGTCGGCGGATTACAGCGTGTCTTGCAAAACCTGCTATCGGAACGTGTATCCGTCCGCGACCTGCCGACCATTCTCGAAGGCATAGCCGAAGCAACCGGCTTTACCAAGAATATCGCGCATATCACCGAACATGTGCGCACGCGTTTGTCTCGCCAACTTTGCGATTCCAACACCAACGCGTCGGGCACTGTGCCGCTCGTTACACTCTCCCCCGACTGGGAGCACGCCTTTGCCGAAGCGCTTATGGGGGACGGCGAAGATAAACAACTGGCGATGCCGCCGACAAAGCTACAGGATTTTATTGCCGAAGTGCGGGAGCGTTATGATGATTTATCCGCGCAGGGTGAAGTGCCAGTACTGCTGACCTCCCCCGGTATCCGCCCCTATGTGCGCAGCGTGATTGAACGTTTCCGTCCGCAAACGGTTGTTCTGTCACAGAACGAAATCCACCCGAAAGCGCGGATCAAAACGCTCGGTCAGATTTAGCGGCAGATATAAACATTCTTTCCCCAACACACCGTTTCGGTAATCCACAGGCATATCCCACTTTTTATGGCCAATCAGTGTGTGCTACACTATTTTATGAATATACTTAGTAACTACAGGATCACTGTACCCTTATGCGGCTAAAATCCTTTTATGCCAAAACCATGACAGAGGCGATGCAAATGGTTCGAGAGACACTCGGCGAAGACGCAATCATTCTGGCGACGCGTGAAGAACGCGGCGGTAAGTCTGTGCGCGTGACGGCGGCGATTGACCCGAACGATTATGACGAGCGAAGTTATGGCGAGCCTGCTTTCGAAACACACGGCCACACGCAGCCCTCCTCTTCCGATACATGGTTGCAATATGACGACGAGCAAGAAGAAGCCGCCGTTGCGGAAGAAGTGACTGACGCCATGCTGCGTCATGCCGTGCCCGAAGATGTTATGGACCAGATTTTATCCTGCGCGACTGTGGTTGGCTTCGAACAACCCGGCGTAGCAATGGTCGCCGCGATAGAACATTTATTCCAGTTCACACCTCTGCCGCAAAAAGCAACTAACAAGGCGATGATGTTTGTCGGCCCGCCGGGGTCGGGTAAAACACTGGCTGTTGCCAAGACCGCTGCACGCGGTGCGATGAACGGCTTGAACGTTGGCGTTATTACAACAGATACGGTTCGTGCAGGCGGTGTTGAACAGCTCGCGTCGTTCACAAAGCTTTTACGGATCAATTTGAAAAAGTCGGAAGGTGCGGCGCAGCTGCATGACCATATCCAGTCTTTAAAGTCCTGCGATCAGATTCTTATCGACACATCCGGTGTTAATCCGTTTGATACCGCCGATGTCCGCGAACTTGCGAAATTAATCGGCGCGGACGAGATCGAGCCGCATCTGGTTCTGCCCGGCGGTATGGATGCCGAAGAGTCAGGCGAGATGGGACGGGTGTTCTCGACCATCGGCGCGCATAAGCTTATCCCTTCACGTATTGATATGGCCCGCCGTTTGGGCGGCGTTTTGTCCGCTGCACATCATGGCGGCATGAGTTTTGCAGACGCTTCTAACACACCAAAAGTGGCAGATGGCCTGTTGCCGATGTCACCGAAAGTGCTCGCGAAGCTGCTAATGCCGCAAGCGTATAAAGATAGCGTTGTCAATTTGTCCGAAACATCGGATAATGGACGCAGCGTTTCACAATCCACGTCACGAAAACGTCGTACAGGAACCCGTCAATGAGCCAGACTACAACCAAATCATCGAAAGACGCCAAAACGGCTGCACCGACATTTCGTCGTTCAACGAACATGATTGCGGTGGCCAGCGGTAAAGGCGGCGTCGGTAAAACATGGTTTTCCGTCACTTTGGCGCATGCTCTGACAAAGATGGGCAAGAAAGTCCTGTTGTTTGACGGTGACTTGGGTTTGGCGAACGTGGATGTTCAGCTTGGCCTGATGCCCAAACGTGATTTGAACGATGTTATTCGCGGCCGTCTGAGTCTGGATAAGGTTATCCAGACCTATGAAGAGGGCGAATTTGATATTATTGCGGGAAGATCGGGGCAAGCGTCCCTTTCCGCTCTGCCGAGCCAGCGCTTGGCGCATTTGCGCGACCAATTGCTCGAAGTGTCCGATGATTATGATGTTGTGATTGCGGATTTGGGTGCGGGTGTTGACCGTACCGTGCGTATGCTCTCGGCTAGCGCTATTCGTACAATCCTGATTTCTACCGACGAGCCAACATCCCTGACCGATGCCTATGCGTTTATCAAGCTTGGTAACGCCGCAGGCATGTCAAAGAATGTCTCGATCGTCGTGAACAATGTTTCTTCCGAAGCCGAAGGTGAGAAGACCTATAAAACACTGCTTAAGGCATGTTCGAATTTCTTGCGCCTGAAGCCGCCATTGGCCGGTATTATCCGCCATGACCCGAAGGTCAAAGACAGTATCCGTCACCAGACACCGATCCTGATACGCTCCCCGAACGCGCAAGCGGCGGAAGATGTCGAAGATATCGCGCGTCAGGTCTGGAAAACGCTGAAAGATGCGGCAAAAGCCAAGGCGAGCGCTTAAGGAAGCTTTGCTTCCCGCCCTTTGTAATATCCTGTAAAATAGAGATATGAGTGAAGCCCAGTTTCCAAGCGGGCCGCGCAACATTGCGCAAGCCCTCCAGAGTGCGGATCGTGTTGAAACCAATGCGCGCGCCGAAACTCTGCCTGAAAGTGTGCGGGCCGAGGCGATCACACGACGAGAATCTTTACGATTAACTGGTGAGATTGTCCGCGCGAATGATGACGGGTCAGTTACCGTGCGCACCGATCGTGGTGACGTCAATGTGCGGGCCGATAACCAACGCACACCGCCAGAGCGCGGACAACGGGTAGAGATAAACATACCGCCGCAACGTGAGGCGTCACGAGCACAAGACATCCCCGTAGAAATTCGCCATGCACAAACCGAAGCGCCAAGCCAACGGAGTAGCGGTACGCCCGTTAATGTCGAGGTTCGAGCCTCTCAGCAGCCGCCACCCGCCCCTGCACAAACAACGACGCAAGTGCAAACGCCGCCCCCTGCTCCACAACAAGGTCTGCCGCCAGAGGGTTCGGTTGTTCGCCTGCAACCCGCAACGGCGCAAAGCGTGCAGACGGCGGAGCAGCCTGCCCCCGCACAGATTCAGAATAGCACCTTCCTGCAAACCCTTGATTTTCAAACCTTAAATGCACCCCTTCAAGCAACCTCTCAGGCGCAGGAAACGCTTATTAATTTGCTACAAACTGCACCGCCAACAGTTTTAGAAAACATCAATTCAGTACAAGCGCTCGTAACGAATTTACAGACCCCGCAGGTTGTCGCACTCCAAGAAACGTCGACCGCAATTCCGCAGAATCTGCCACAGTCCGTGCGGCATGTTTTATCATCGATCACACAAGCCTTGCCGATTGATACACCTGAATTGAACCCGCAGTCGATCAGCGCGCAAACATATAACGCTCCATCGGCACTAACGCCTTTGCCTCAAGCACAGCTCACTGCGATTGAACCCGCAATCGTTACGCCAGCGCAATTCACAGCCGAAACACAGCCCGCGCTGAATATTCGGCCAAGTGCATTGGACGTTCAGATTACACGCATAGAGTCGCCGCGCGTTTTGGTGTTCGATCCGGTCGCACAAAGCACGCAGAGTTACGCGCCCGCTAATCCGTTTACGCCGGCCGCCGCTGAACCGTCTTTTCAAAATATCATTACCCAGAACCAAGGCGCTCCGGCTTTGACCGGCGTTGTGACAGGAATCACACAGGCCCAATTACCGCTTGTTACTGTAGTTTTTCCGCAGATATCGAGCGAACAGATTTTTACCCTGCAATTCCCGTCCGAAAACGCGACCATCGGCACACAGATTCAGGTCACCCCCCTCACAACGGAAGGAAGTCTGACCAGTGTCAATCAAGCGGCGCAGAATGTGCCGCTGACTGCTGTTTTACAGCCCGCGCTGCAATGGCCCGCATTAGAAGAAGTTTTGCAAACACTGACCCGTAGCGCCCCGCAAGTCGCGCAAAGTATTTTGAATATCACACCTTCACCCGCTTCACCGCAGCAGCTCAGCCCCGCAATCCTGTTTTTTGTAGCGGCGGTACGCGGCGGTGATCTTTCGCAATGGCTTGGCGATAAAGCGCAGGATATTCTCAAAGCACAGCGCAGCGGCAAAGCCGTCTCGCGTTTAGGCAATGAAAGCCAGTTGATGGGTAATGTCGCGCGCGAGACATTCAGCGGTGATTGGCGCGGGCTGAATATTCCGATGCTCTGGCAAGGCGATCTGCAAAAAGTGGCTCTGTATTACAAGCACGAGCGCGAGCAGCAGGATGACGATCAATCGCGGATAAAAAGCACGCGCTTTGTGTTCGACCTGACATTGGAGAATATGGGGCAAGTGCAGCTCGACGGGTTGTTCCGTCCGCATTCGGAAGCCGGAACGCGGCTTGATCTTGTTGTGCGTACCGAAGACGTTTTTTCCAAAGCAACGCAAGCGGAGATGCGCAAACTTTATGCGCTCGCTTTAAGGGATTCACAGGTCACCGGGGAATTATCGTTTCAGAACCAACCCGATGCATGGGTGACTATTCAGGCGAAAAATCACGAAGGTTTATCGGTACAATCCTAAGCTAAACCATCCATATCAATGCGGTGCATTTCTTTCATGAAGGTGCTGGATGTCGGCACAGAACGCGAGGAAACAGGTGATACGCGCTCCAAAGTTTTTTTCGTGTCCGGTGTCATATAGCTTTCGTCACTTTGGCGTGCGGCCGCTTTCATCATTTCCTGTACCAATGTGAATGCCAGAGACTCTTCCTTTACCAGTCGATCAAATGCAGGACCTTCGGTACTCGGATCGAAATACCCGCTCGCTACGCCAACCTTTAATTTGGCGCGACCAATTGCGCTTGTCGGTGTCGGCTCTTGCTGACGCAGTGTGGCAAAGACCTGCTGCGCAACCCGGGCGGCGTCAACAAGCGTATGGTCGACCTTTGAAAAGCCGAACCAGATGCCGTCGCCTTCTTCTCTAATGCGCATGCCGCCGAAACGTTTCATTTCCTGTGTTAGCGTATCTCTAAAACGGCTCGTGAAACCGAAAGCGGCGTGGCGGCCTTCCTCCATCAATATGTCCTTGTAGCCCGTAATATCGCAATGCAGGAGCGCCCCGTTGGGTGTAAGCGGCGGTTCAATCGCCAGATCACGTGACATATTTTTCCCAAAATCGCGACGTAGCAAGCTTACCGTTTGGGCAATTGACCCGTAAGCGGCGCTTTTGTGAATGATTGAGTCTGCATCGCGTGCATTAATAGGCGTACCGGACGCAAAAGTGAGCTGTGTGATGAACGGGCCATGAGCATCATGGGCAACGACATTCAAACAGTCATGATCAGCCATATGGCTTGGGTATATGCCTGTCTTACCGGCATTTAACGCATCACCGACGGATGTATCCTCGGCAACCAAACGGCGGCGAAATAATATATTCTCGGCGAATTGTTGATGATCTTCGGTAACTTTTGACATTTCATGATGCAGAACCGCTACTTCCCCGCGATTTTGCGGATCGGGCACATATACGGCGGCCCCGTAAAAATCATCCATAGCATCATAGGGAGACATCGCGTTCACGACGGCCGCCTCTAAGGCCGCGAGCCTTCCGTTTGCGCGCAAACTTAACCTTTGATTGGCACGATATCTTCTAGAGAGGGCTTCATAATCCTTGCCCATAACGCAGTCCTGTCCCTGTTTTTTCCTATCAATAACGGAGCTGCGGGCGAATTACAAAAGATAATTAATCATCGTTGATCTGACGGCGGTAATTCTCGATCGCGATATCATCCATAGTCATGGAATCGCGCTTTTCTTCTGCGTCCTGTTCCTCTTCGAGACGGCGCTCATGCGTAATTTCAATTTTCTTGAATTCGGCATAGGCCATGCGCATATCTTCGCGTGCGATTTCGATGCGGGTTTCAAGCTTTGCTGTGGCGGCGTCGATATCCTCTACACGCTCATGGACAGCTTCGGAATACGGCCCGAAATAAGACAGCATTTCGACGCCGAAATCTTTCAGCTTTTCCTGCTCTTCATCCAAAGTTTCAAGCAGCTCGGTTTTTTGATGCGCCAGCTCTTCTGCCTGACGGTACAACTCAGCAATTGTTTTTTGTTTTTGCTCCAACTCATGCTTTCGGACACGAATAAGGCCGGTTAAGTCCGCCATTCTAGTACCCTCCGCCCCAGTTAGACGCGAGCCAATAGAGAAACAGAAAGATCAAACCAATAATGATCGCCGCGCCTACACGCGCCGCATTATCTTTGGACATCACGGCTTCCAGCTTCAAGGTGATGAATGCAACGGGAATAACTACGGCCGCTATAATTCCAAAAACGAACACAAAGCCCAAGACGTCTTTCACAACACCGCCGACATCGATGCCGCCGGACAAAAACATGTTGATACCGCCTAATATAATGATCGCCGCGACCATAAATCTCAGCAGTTTCTGATTGTTATTTTGCTGTTTGCTTTTCTTTTTCGAAGCCACCATTAGGCGCAGAACGGATTTTAAGCGCGGTGGTATCGGCGCGGAGGAAAGATCAACTTTGATTTCTTTAGGCTGGTACGTAAGCCCTTTTGACTTTTGCTCTCCGGCGCTGCTCCATTGACTCTTACTATAGCGGCTATCTTTGTAGGTATCTTTCTTGAAGCCCGTCTCTTTCTTGGGCAGCGTATGGTCGCGCCTATGAATTTTCTGATAGCGTTTACGCATACGGAATTCCCAAAATACTGGCGAGTTCGGCAAAACCTTCGTCGATGAATGTTTTGTCGTTTTTGTTTTGCTTCAAAAACTCTTCAAGCTGCGGATACAGGACGAGCGCTTCATCGACCGCTGGATCAGAACCACGGCGGTATGCGCCCAGACGGATCAGCTCCGCCATGTCTTCGTAAGTTGTAATGACCTGTTTCGCGCGGGTAATAATTTCCACCTGATCCTCGCGCAAGACATCCGGCATAGCGCGGGATACGGATTTCAGAACATTGATAGCGGGGTATCGGCCGCGGTCGGCAATTTCCCGTTCCATCATGATATGACCATCGATAATTCCGCGGACTGCATCGGAAACGGGTTCGTTGGAGTCATCGCCCTCCACCAGAACGGAGAACAGGCCGGTAATCGCGCCCTCTCCCTCAGTGCCCGGCCCGGCACGTTCCAGAAGACGGGCCAACTCCCCGAATGTGGTGGGTGGATACCCCTTCGAGGTTGGCGGCTCTCCTGCGGATAAGCCGATCTCCCGCTGCGCCATCGCAAAGCGTGTTACGGAGTCAATCAGGCACAGCACCTGCTTGCCTTGTGCGCGAAAATATTCGGCCGTGGAAAGTGTTACATAAGCAGCCTGACGGCGCATCAGTGCAGGTTCATCACCCGTTGCGACAATCACGACCGAGCGAGCAAGACCGTCTTCGCCCAGATCATCTTCAAGGAACTCCTGAACCTCACGTCCACGTTCACCAACCAGACCGATGACAGAAACATCCGCTTTCGTGTAGCGCGCCATCATCGACAGCAGCACAGATTTACCAACACCCGAGCCGGAAAATATGCCCATACGCTGCCCCTGACGCATCGCAAGGAACGAGTTTACGGCACGCACACCCAGATCCAATTGCGGGCCCAGCCTTTGGCGTGAATGCGGTGCGGGCGGTTTGTTTTTCAACGGTATCGGGTGGCCACCAACGGGCAGCGGACCTTTGCCGTCAATCGGCTCACCGAGCGCATTAATCACACGACCAAGCCAGCGGTCATCAGGCATGATGACGGGCTGATTATCCTGAATATAGGCTTTGCAGCCCAAACCGATCCCCTCCAGTGTTCCGAACGGCATAAGCAAAGCGTGATTGTCTTTAAACCCGACAACCTCGCAAGGGACATTTGTCTCGTCATTCGGACGTAAATGTACATGGGAACCAATAGACAGCGTGCTGCCGAAACCCGCGATCTCCACCAAAAGCCCGAGGATTTTGGTGACTTCGCCATATGTTTCAGTGTGGGTCAGCCCGGAAGTGCGGGCCTGCATTTGTTCGGCCAGACGGTCCATATCTTATAGAATACGCGAGTTTTGAGAAAAAATCATTGCTTCACAGATTTTACAGGAAAAATTCTTCGCATAAAGAATTTGTTAACCTTGTTAATATTTGTTAATATAGTTGTTAAGAAAGATTAACAGGGCGAGGGTACCCCACCCCCGTATAATAATAACAATAAGCCGCTAAAACTGAAAAACATAAGGATATCAATATTATGCGTGTGCTATTAGTAGAAGACGATACCTCAACCGCAAAAAGCATTGAGTTAATGCTTAAATCCGAGGGTTACATCGTGGACACCACTGATTTGGGCGAGGATGGCCTCGAAATCGGTAAGATTTACGACTATGACATCATTATTCTCGACCTGATGCTGCCGGATATGGACGGTTATGATGTTCTGAAGGCATTGCGCGATGCGAAAGTTGAGACGCCGATCCTTATCCTCTCCGGTCTGACTGAGCTGGATAACAAGATTAAAGGTCTGGGTTACGGTGCGGATGACTATCTGACTAAACCGTTCGACAAACGTGAATTGATTGCACGTATTCAGGCGATTGTCCGCCGTTCACAAGGCCATTCACAGTCGATTATCGAGACAGGAAAAGTAAAGGTGAACCTCGACACACGTACTGTCGAAGTTGACAACAAGCCACTGCACCTGACCGGGAAAGAATACGGCATCATTGAATTGCTGTCCTTGCGTAAGGGTACGACCCTGACGAAGGAAATGTTCCTGAACCATCTTTACGGTGGTATGGACGAGCCGGAAGTTAAAATTATCGACGTGTTTATCTGCAAGCTTCGTAAGAAGATTCAGGACGCCGCCGATGGTGACAACTACATCGAAACCGTTTGGGGACGCGGCTATGTACTGCGCGATCCTCAGGAGGCATCCCAAGCCGCTAACGGTTGATG
>CAZLTT010000001.1:11615-42087 GCA_964562515.1 uncultured Micavibrio sp. | reverse complement strand
CCCATCGATCATATTCTCCATAAAGGTGAACTTGCATTGGTTGAGAAAAAGCGAGGTCCGGCGATGGGGTCGGATCATTATCCTGTTATTGCAACTTACGCCTTGCCCGCACATAATGAATAAATGAACTGGAATATCCCAAACATTCTGACGGTTGCACGGCTGCTTCTATTGCCGCCGATGATCCTGTTGTTTTTTCTCCCCTTTGAATGGGCGGCATGGACATGCCTCGGCCTCTATATCGTCGGTGCAATAACCGATTTCGTTGACGGCTGGTGGGCGCGTAAATTCAACCAACAGAGCGAATTCGGCGCGTTCATGGACCCGCTTTCCGACAAAATCTTCGTCATCACAATCCTGCTGATGCTCGTCGCGGTTGAACGGCTAGAAAGCGTTTGGGTTTTGAGTGTAGTCATTATCATCATCCGCGAATTTGCAGTATCCGGAGTGCGCGAGTTTTTAGGTAGCAACGATATGAAGCTGCCCGTAACCAAGCTTGCGAAATGGAAAACAACAATCCAGATGATCGCGACGGCGGTGCTGATTGTCGGACCGTTCAGTTTTTACGGACACGGGCAGTTGATCGGCTCCCTGCTGCTTGCGGGTGCATCGGTGATTACCGTGATTACCGGTTGGGGATACATGAAAAAGGGGTTTGAGTTCCTCAAGACCCTCAAAAACTAGAAGCCCGACGGACCATCCTTTAACTTGCTAAAACTTGCGACATCGACACCGTGCTTCGGGTCGCCTTGCAAATACGCCTCAACCCAAATACCCAGTGTCGGTTTAAAATGACGACGAACAGCCCGCAAAGGCATTGGCGGATGTGTGCCGCCCTGCCCGCGCTTTTCCTCTGTGTAATAGCGCGGTTGACGCGGGGCGATGACATGATGCTCAAAGAACGGCGTGCGCCCTTTTTTCTCCCGCTGTATCTGCTGCTTGTTCGGCGGGTTGTGCGTAATGATTGTGGAGCGCGGATCGTTATAACGCGTTAGCAGCGGCCCTACACGTTTAAGGGCCATAGCAGAACGGTTATCGATATAGGAGCGGCCCAACGCATCCATTGCGACGCCATCCCAGATGCGCCTTACTGACGGTGCGATCACGCCCGAGCCGAGATATTCCAGCTTGCCTTCGTCACTCATACGCCATTTCGGACCAAAGCCGAGAGCGCGAAACCTCTCCTTATCCAAACGATCGAAGAGGAAACTATAGTATTCTTTCTGGTCAGGCCTTTGGCCGAAACCTTCAAATGCCTGCATCAATGTTCGGCTCTTGATAACCTTGCCTGAATTTGAATCGCGACCAGTATATTCGAATTCCAACAAACAGTTCGGAAACGGCAGGCTGTAATCACCCTTTACGAAGTTTGGCAAAGCGCCGCGAATTTCCGGATCCAGCGGCAAATCCGTTTCCGGAATGAAGAATTTCTCGGCCGTCGCTAACGTTGCGACAAGCTCTTCGGGATGCGGTGCGCGTAAATCCGCAGCGTAAGGAAACTCCGCCTTGCCGTTTTTGATACCGTCAATGAGGTTATGCACCGAACCGAGGATGCCCTCTTTTTCCTGGTGACCGCTTTCGAGGATGACTTTGAGCTTACCAAACTTCATAAAGTCTTCGCGCGACATGCCCAGATCCGCGCACAAATGCAGGTAAGCTTCCTCATCGTCGCATACAAAAAGCATTTTTTTGAAATCTTCCAACGGCAATACGGCTTCGAGTAGCGGCTCAACACCTTCCGGATTATGTACGGGGATGGTCAGCGTGTCGGCTGTGCTGCGTTCAAAGTTCGCGCTCAGATACCCTTTGCTGCTCGCTGATAAAGGCACATCGGGTTCGAGCATATTCAAGCGGGTACGCCCTTCGAGTTCGCGGCGATCCTTATCGCTCAAACCTTTCGCCAGCGTCACGGCAATCAGGCGTTTTTGGCCTTCATGCTCATGAACGCCAATCGCTGTTGTGCCGTCTTCAATTATGCCTTCAAGTGTAAACATACCGTCTCATTTTCTATAAGATCGGCAAACTACCTCTTTTTTATGAAAAAGGCAATATTTGTGGTTAACCGTTGCAAGCGCTGGAAGTTGTTAAAGAAATAGCGTAAACCAGTAATATGATTAATCTTTATCCGCTTGCGCGCCCGATATTGTTCCAGATCGAACCCGAAAAGGCGCATAATTTAACGCTATCCCTTATGAAGCGGGGATTGATCCCTGTTTGTAAGCAAGCCAACGACCCGATGTTGGAACAAACATTGTGGGATTTAAAATTCCCCAATCCGGTTGGATTATCAGCGGGTTTTGACAAAAAAGCCGAAGTTATCAGCGCGTCATTCAATATCGGTTTCGGTTTTGTCGAAACGGGAACGGTGACGCCTAAACCGCAAGACGGCAACCCGAAGCCGCGCGTGTTTAGGGACCCGAAGAACGAAGCCGTCATCAACCGTATGGGCATGCCGGGCGAAGGCATGAATGCTTACAAAGCCAATCTGGAGAAGTTTTTAGCCGGAGAACACCGTCCGGCGGGCGTTGTCGGCATTAATATCGGCATGAACAAAACGCAGACCGACCCCGTGAAGGATTACGCGATCCTGATCAAGATGTTGGCGCCGATGGCGGATTACCTGACCGTGAATATTTCATCACCCAACACACCGGGTTTGCGCGACCTGCAATCCCCTGAGGTTTTGAAAGAGCTGATGGCGGCAATGCGCGAACAACGTGCGAAGGCATGCAAAACCCATCCGCCGCCGATCCTGATCAAGCTCGCCCCCGACCTGAGCGATAAACAACAAGAAGAGTTGGCACAAACAGCAATCGAGGCGGAGATTGACGGGTTGATCCTGACCAATACCACAACGGAGCGTCCGGAATACCTGAACGACAATTTCCGCAATGAACAAGGGGGCTTAAGCGGCCAACCTTTAACCGAAAAATCAACGCAAGTGCTGCATAATTTTTACAAATTAACCGGCGGAAAAATTCCGTTAATCGGTGTTGGCGGTGTTTCAAACGGACAGCAAGCTTACGACAAGATAAAGGCCGGAGCGTCTCTGGTGCAGCTCTATACCGCGCTTGTTTATAAAGGACCGAAAGTCGTCGGCGACATTAACGCAGAGCTGATGGATCTTTTAAAAGCGGACGGTTTCAAGCATATCTCCGAAGCCGTGGGAGCGGCGCATGGGTAAAACCCGATCAAAAGCTGCGCGTCGTGCGCGCCTGCTGAAGAAGCCTTCAGGGTTTGTCAGCAACCTGCTTTTGATTTTTGCTGCTACAACAACTGCCCTGCTCGGCATGATCTCGATTGAATTCGGTCTGTTGGCAGCGGGGGTGTTTTCCTTCACCGTTTTACTGTTTCAAGAAGCGCGGCGTCGTCAATTCTGGGAACAGGCCGCGAGTTACAAGTTCAAAACCATCGCCGATGTGCAGGACATGCTGACCCGTGAAATGGTGACCAACACCAATGCGGTGGAGTCTTTGCAGGCCGAAAACAGCTCTATCAAACAGGATATTCGCACCATCAAGAAAACCGTCAGCGAGATCGGGCAATCACGCCAACCGGTTTACCCGCTTGCGCACCCCGCAATCGCCGAAGAAAAAACAGAAACAGAAGAAGCGCCGATCAAAACCAAGCGTCCGCCTGTTGTTACAACCTCCATCGATGACGACACATTGTCCGACGCAGTTGTACGGGAGTTGGTTGAATACGCAATTGATCAAAAACGGGTTGATGTATTTGTGCAACCAATTGTCCGCCTGCCCCAGCGGCAAACACGGTTTTTCGAAATCTATGCGCGGGTTCGTGCGCGCGCCGGACAGTATATTCCCGCCGGACGCTATATGCCGATTGCCGAACAGGATAATAGCGACCGCAAGATCGATCATTTGTTGTTACTGCATTGCTTGAAAACATTGCAAGCGAGCGCCCATATTCAAAATGCCGCGCCGTTTTTCCTGAACATTAAAAGCGCGTTACTCAAAGACGCCCAATTCATGCAAATCCTGCTCCGCTTCATGGGCAAGCACAAAGAACTGGCGTCTCGTCTCGTATTTGAAATTCACCAAAGTGATTATGACGATATGTCGACAAGCCTGCGTGAAGTGATGCGCGCACTTGGGCGATTGGGCTGCGGGTTTTCGCTTGATCATGTCGAAAGCCTGAACATGAATATTTCCGATCTGCAGCATTTCAAAGTCCGTTTCGTCAAAGTGCCCGCCGCAACTTTTCTGGCCGCGTCCGCAAACACTGATTTTGCGGCACTCCATAAAAGCAAACGCAAGCTGGAAGCAAACGGGATCGGCGTAATTGTCGAGAAGATTGAAAGCGAAGATGATATGCGGGACTTGTTGGATTTCGACCTGCATTACGGTCAAGGCTATTTGTTCGGGAAGCCGGAGCTGGAAGGCGCTTATAAGGAACGTGTACGGGCCAAGCGCAAAGGCTGGCAGGAAACGGTGGCCTAGCAAGATGAACGCGCAGACACATGCGGCCGACACGCCCGCCCTGCTCTCCGGGCTTCATGAAATTGCCGAGCAATATGATGCCTTTATTCTCGATATTTTCGGCGTTATTCATGACGGCATTCATCCCTTCCCCGGCACACACCGCGCGCTTCAGGGCTTACGCGAAATGGGTAAGGCAACGTGTCTGCTCTCGAACTCGCCGCGGAGGGTTGCAGGTGCGACGGGACAGATGGAGGCGATGGGCATCCCGCGCGATTTATATGATCATGCAGTCACATCGGGCGAGGCGACCTATCAGGCGCTCAAGCATCGCGACGCATCTTTAGGGGATGATTGTTGGTTTATCGGCACAGTTTACGGTTCGGAAATCACCGAAGGGGTCGGCTTGAACATTGTTGACCGCCCCGAGGATGCAAGCTTCATCCTGAACTCCATCCCAGGCACAGAAAGCAGCGCTGTCGAAATTTTAAAACAACAGTTGGAGGTCGCGGCGAATAAACAACTGCCGATGATTTGTGCCAACCCCGATCTGGTGGTGAATATCGGTTCGGCCCAACATGAATGCGCAGGGACTTTTGCCAAGCTGTATGAAGATATGGGCGGTCAGGTGATTTACCACGGTAAGCCCCACGCGCCCGTGTATGAAATGTGTTATGAGCTGCTCGGCAAGCCAGACAAAACCAAGATTTGCGCCATCGGTGACTCCTTTCACACCGACATTACGGGAGCAAACCGCTTTGGCATTGATTCCGTGATGAATCTGGTCGGGATTCACTGGGAAGAAATGACGACCAACGGAGACATTGATCCGCGCAAAATGCATGCTATGCTCGACGCGCAAACCACGCACCCGACACATATGATGGCAGGGTTTGACTGGTAGAATTTGTACAACAAGAAGAACAGGAGTTCTTAAATGAAATATCTCGGCTTTCTTTTTGCGTTTGTTTTTATCCCGCCCGCTATTGCGCAGGAAAAAGTACAAAACATAGAGAACATTCAAGACCAAGCTGAAGCTGCTATTGAAGTTCTTGAAGATAAAGACACGGAAGTTGATACCGGCGAACCCAAGCCCGTTCATGCCATCGCCCTGCACGGTACGCCGAAATACGGCCCGGATATGACACATGTTGACTATGTGAATCCCGACGCACCAAAAGGTGGCACGCTCAAGCTTAATGCAATTGGATCCTTCGACTCCCTGAACCCGTTTATCGTCAAGGGAACACCTGCAGCAGGTATGACCTTTATCCGCTCCGGCCTTGTTTATGAAAGCCTGATGCAAAATGCGTGGGATGAACCATTTACGCTGTATGGGGTTCTGGCCGAGAGCATTGAAATGCCCGAAGACCGATCATGGGTCGCGTTCAACCTGCGCCCGGAAGCGAAATGGGCAGACGACAAACCGATTACGGCCGAAGATGTTGTCTGGACATTCGAAACTTTGCGCGATGAAGGCCAACCGTTTTTCAAAGCCTATTACGGCGATGTTGAAAAGGTTGAGGCACTGTCTGATAAACGTGTGAAATTTACATTCAAGGTTGCGGGCAATGCGGAGCTGCCGTTGATCATTGCGGAGATGTCGATCCTGCCGAAACATTACTGGACCGCAGAGGGACGCACATTTAACCAGACATCCCTCGAACCGCCATTGGGCAGCGGCCCTTACAAGATCGGAAAAGTCGATGCAGGTCGTCAGGTCGAATATGTTCGCCGCGATGACTGGTGGGGCAAGGATCTGCCGTTTTTCAAAGGGTTTTATAACTTCGACCGCATTACCTATGACTATTACCGCGATAGCAATGTCGCGCTCGAGGCGTTCTTTGCCGGAGAATTCGATGTCCAGCTTGAAAACACCGCCAAGCTCTGGGCAACGGCTTACGACGCAACCCCCGTCAAAGATGGTCGCATTACGAAGGAAGAAATCGAGAATGAGCGCCCCGCAGGAATGCAGGCTTTTATCTACAATATCCGCCGTCCGGTTTTTCAGGACAAAGAGGTTCGTAAAGCTCTGGCTTATGCGTTTGATTTCGAGTGGTCAAACAAGCAATTCGCTTACGGCACATATACACGCACAGACAGCTATTACGAGAACTCCGAACTTGCGGCGCAAGGTTTGCCGGAAGGTAAGGAGCTCGAAATTCTGGAACGTTTTCGCGGACAGATACCCGAAGAAGTTTTTAACGAAACCTATCAACCCCCCACAACAGACGGATCGGGCAATGCCCGCCAGAACCTGAAAACGGCGATGACAATTCTGGACGAAGCGGGATGGAAGCTCGGACCGGACGGAGTACGAGTAAAAGACGGCGTGCGTCTGGAGTTCGAGATTGTTGATTCCAACCCACAATTCGAGCGTTGGGTTCTGCCGTTCATTAAAAACCTTGAGCGTATAGGCGCAAAGGCGAATTTCCGTGTTGTCGATACCGCGCAATATCAAAACCGCATCACGAGCTTTGATTTCGATATGACAATCAGCGTGTTCGGACAATCCAATTCGCCGGGTAACGAGCAGCGCGATTTCTGGGGTAGTGACAAGGCCGATATTGACGGCTCACGCAATTATATCGGTATTAAGGACCCCGTTCTCGACCAGTTGATTGAGGAATTGGTCGTAACGGAAAGCCGTGAAGACCTTGTCGCGCATTGCCGCGCGATGGACCGTATCCTGCAACAAGGGTATTACGTGATACCGATGTGGCACTACCCGAAATGGCGTATTGCATATTGGAGCCATATCGACCGCCCCGAAAACATGTCGGATATCAGTCCGCTGATCTCTTACACATGGCATAAGAACGCTGAATAAATGAAGATCGCGATTGCCATACCCGCCCGTTACGGATCGACGCGCTTCCCCGGAAAGCCGTTGGCGGAGATTGGCGGGCAATCGATGCTGTCCCGTGTTGTGAAGCTTGCGCGCAGCATTCAGGGTGTAGATGTGCTTGTAACTTCCGAGGACCGCCGCATTGCCGATCACTGCGAAGAATTGGATGTTGAGTGTATTTTAACGCCCGATGATTGCCCGACCGGTTCGGACCGCGTTCTGGAAGCATTAGAACGCAGCGGCGATATGCCGGAGTTCGTCCTCAACTTGCAGGGGGATGCCCCGTTTACGCCGCCGCATGTAGTGCAAGCCTTGATCGATACATTCAAAACCAACCCCGAGGTCGAAGTCGTCACGCCCGTTCACCGTTTAAGCTGGGATGATCTGGACCGCCTGCGCGAGGCAAAGAAGACCACGCCGTTTAGCGGCACTACGGCAATCGTTGATGAAGACGGCAAAGCCTTGTGGTTTTCAAAAAACATTCTGCCCGCCATTCGCAAGGAAGATGCCTTGCGCGAGGAAAGCGATCTGTCGCCCGTGCATCAACATATGGGGCTGTATGGTTTTCGCACCGATATCTTGAAAAAATTCTGTGCCCTACCCCAAGGGGTGTATGAGCAACTGGAAGGCTTAGAGCAACTGCGGATGCTTGAAAACGGCATTACAATCACGGCCGTTCATGTTGATATCGATAAAGGGACGATCCAGTCCGGCATCGATACGCCCGAAGATTTAGCGCGTGCCGAAAAGCTGTTACAGGCGGCGTCATGACCACGCTGATTATTGCACGCCACGGCAATACGTTCGGCCCGGACGATACGGCAACCCGTGTCGGGGCGCATACGGATTTACCACTTGTTGAAAAAGGCGAAGCGCAAGGACGGGCGATCGGCAAATATCTGGCCGAAAACCGCCTTATTCCCGATGTGGTTTACGCATCCGAACTTCAACGCACACAAAAGACAGCCGAGTTAGCGATTAAGGAGAGCGGTGTTTCCAACCCCGTCTATACGCTCGATATATTCAACGAGATTGATTACGGACCCGATGAAAACCAGACCGAGGACACCGTAATCGCGCGTATCGGTGAACAAGCCATCAAGGATTGGGACGAGCATGCAAAGGTGCCCGACGGATGGAAAGTCGATCCCGATCAAATTATCGAGAATTGGAAAAAGTTCGCCGATCAAATCTGCGCATTCGATGACAATGAAACCGTATTGGTTGTGACATCTAACGGTATCGCCCGCTTTGCCCCGCACATCACCGGAGATTTTGACGGGTTTGCCGCCAACCATAAAATCAAGTTATCGACCGGCGCTATGGCCATCTTCAAACATGAGAACGGTCAATGGCGCATAGAGGAATGGAATATCAAACCATGAGTGAAGACCGTCTGAATGATATTGAAATCAAGCTTGCGCATCTGGATATGCAGTTCGAGGAGCTGAACAGTGTTGTTCTGGAGCAAAACGCGCTTATTCAGCGTTTAAGAAACAAAATCCAGCAAATAGAAGAAGAGCGCGACAGCGAGGGCGAAGATAAAGGCCTTACCCCTGCGCAAATCGCGGCGCGCGACAAACCTCCGCATTACTAGGCTTTCAGGCCATCTGCCCTACCGTTTATTCCGTTCTGCAGCAATTTTTCATATTATTGTTGCAATTTAATTCCTCCTTTGCTAATTAAGTTGCATTCAAAAAACAGGGAGCTGCGTTATGGCCTTGCCAAAAGTAGTTGATGCACTTGTGCATGACAGACCAAAAGTATTCTCACGTGTTGCACAACACGAAGTGATGACCAACCCCACAGATACGCTTGAGACTTTGCGCACTACTGCAAGTCTTTTAGCCGAAGGTACCAAACCGCATTTGGAACGTGCGCAGGAAGCTGAGCTAGCCTTGCACACACTTCACAAAACGGCCGGTCCGTTGGAAAATGTTGTTCTGCTTCACTATGGCGACGACCCACAAGTATCATGGCAAATGGCGCGTTATCTTCACCGTGCCGATCGTGCTCTGGACTCTCTCGGCTTTTTCGAGACCGTTCTTGATCACGCACCGGAAGACGCGGCCGTGCTTGCGCGTTATGCCGATGCGCTTATGGATGCACATCAGGATATGCCGCACATGGAATTCGACACTCGTGCGCTCGAGCTTGCTATGCGCGCACACCGTATCGAAAACTCCGACTTCACGCTTGCTCTTCTTGATCGCGTTCAGGACGCAACCGATGAACGTTTACGGATGACTATTGGTCCGGCATATGACACTGCGGAAACATTGATACCGGACACTTTGCAATAACCTGCTTTCCTGACTGCGTATGAACATTCCGATTACACATAGCTTTTCTGTTGCATCCGAAATCACAGCCGCGATGGCTTTTTTGGACTCCGACCCGACGAAGGCACTCATAGAACTTGAGGACACTGAAAGAGCTCTGTTCGACCGCCGTCGTGACATGGTTCGTGAAGATTATTTTGCCGCCCGTGACTCGATCCGTGACGCGGCTGATACCATCAAGACGCATGTCCGTGACAACATGTCCGGAGATTGGGAAGCGAACTGGCATACAGGTGTGCTGTTGAGCCGCCTGGACCGCGACAAAAGTGCTTTGGAATTTTTGGAACGTGCCGAGGAAAGTAATCCCGAAGATGCGATTATTGGCAGAAAAATTATTCATTCATTGCTCAAACTCCACAAGCACCAGTCGGATGGCGGATTTGCCGAACGCGCGGTGACCGTTGGTTTAAAACGCACTGAAATTGACGGCGAGCCGAAAACTTACGAGCATTTGGGCGATGCCTATCTTGCAAACTCTGATTTTGCTTCGGCGTTTGAAGCCTTTGACAAAGCCAGCGACACATATACCGAACACGACCCCAGCAACGGCTATGCAGAACGAAGAGCATCCGAGATGTTGCGCCGTTACCTTGACCGCGCCGAAGATGCCATCGCGTATGCCGAAGACGCATATGAGATAGATCCTGCATCACCGCGTAACGTGGAAGAGCTCGCCTTCGCATATGCGGATGCGCGAGAGCATCACCGCGCCATACCATATTTGATGCAAGCGCATTACTTGAAGCCGGATTACAAACCGACACTCTTTAAGCTTATCGATGCGCTTGTCGAGGCCGAGCAATATGATACCGCCACAGATTTTGCCAAGCGTTTTGAAACACATGCAGGCGAACGTGAATTGTCTCTGGCGAAACAACTTCGCATCGCCGAGAGAGATCCGCGCGGTGCATCCCGTGCCTTTGCAATCGCCGAGCAGCTCGAAACCGAATTTGGCGATGTCTTCGAAACACGCAAGTCTCTGGCCGGGTTTTACTATGCGCGTGAAATGTATGATCAAGCCCTGCCGTTTCTAACAAGCGTGGCCGAAAAGCCGGGCGGAGAAAACTACCTGAACCGCGCGGCTCAAGCCTTGCGCATTTCAGGCGACGTGAACGGGTCGGCAAGATTGGTTCAGGACGCCTTGGCACGCAATTCTCACAACCGCTTTGCCCTGCTTGCCGCAGGTTGGCATTTTCTTGATACAGGAAACCCCGGTTCCGCGCATCAATACGCACAAGAACTTGAGCGCGTAGCCCCCGATTTCCGCCTTGGACAAAACCTGCTGCGCAGGACCTCAGATGCGGTAGACGGCGTAGGCTATTCCGCAGACCCTGTCGCCTGATAAACGCGACGATACGAACAGGCAAAATTCACCTCTTTGCAGCCACGGTTTTTGACGTATACTCAAAGACCTATGGCGACCTATATCCTCAAACGTTTATTGCTGATGCTGCCGACTCTGTTCGGAATTTTGCTGATCAGCTTTATCATTATCCAATTCGTCCCGGGCGGTCCGGTCGAGCGAATGATCGCACAGCTTCAGGGACATGGCGTCGAGGCCACCGCCCGATTTGGCGGCAGTGGTGCGGGGGATGCGGTCGGCGCGGCCTCCCAGAGTGCTGGCGGGGGCGCGAACAGCCAATATCGCGGCGCGCAGGGGTTGGACCCTGAATTTATCGCAGAGTTAGAAGCGCTATACGGGTTCGACAAACCCGCGCATGAGCGGTTCTTTATCATGGTGAAGAACTATCTGAAATTTGATCTCGGCACGAGTTACTATCGCGACATTAACGTCCTTGAGCTGGTGTTGGAAAAAATGCCCGTCTCAATTTCGCTCGGGCTATGGTCGACATTGATTATCTACCTGATCTCTATACCGCTCGGGATAAAGAAGGCCGTGCGGGACGGTTCGCATTTCGATATATGGACTTCGGCGGCGGTGTTTGTCGGCTATGCCATCCCATCCTTTATGTTTGCGATCTTGCTGATTGTTGTGTTTGCAGGCGGGCGCTATTTCGACCTGTTCCCGCTGCGGGGGCTTGTCTCCGATAACTGGGAAGACATGACGTTTATTCAGCTCGCGCTCGATTATATGTGGCATATGGTGTTGCCGATTGCGGCGATGGTAATTAGCGGTTTTGCGTCCCTGACCCTGCTGACCAAGAATTCATTCCTCGACGAGATTAACAAGCAATATGTTCTGACCGCGCGGGCGAAGGGCCTAAAGGAAAAGCAGGTGCTGTACGGGCATGTGTTCCGTAATGCGATGATTATCGTGATTGCGGGTTTTCCGGCAGCATTCGTACATATCTTCTTTACGGGCAGTTTGCTGATCGAAGTGATCTTCTCTCTCGATGGTTTGGGACTGCTCGGCTATGAAAGCGTCATCAACCGTGACTACCCTGTCGTGCTCGGCACGCTGTATATTTTCGCGCTGATCTCACTGGTCATGCATTTGGTTCGTGATCTGGTCTATGTGATGGTCGATCCACGGATCGATTTCGAAAGCCGTACGGCTTAGCTCTGATAGATGTGATATTTCGGGCCGCCGTTAATGACGAGCGCCGCGAAGTTCGGAGTCAGTATGCTTTGCTTTTTGTGCATGCACACCAAACCTGATTTATAGGCCGCAATTATCATCACGATAATAATCGGGATCATATTGCTTAGCGCCGTAATACTGAACAGCACATCCTGCAACTTGAACGCGCCGTAAGCGAGAGAAACGGATGCGGTGAACAACCAAATCGCCCATGTTGCGAACGGGAAATTTTCAAGTTTATCAGTATGTTTGAGAAGTGCGATGATCTGCGGACCATAAGCCGTAACACCGATAATCGGTACCAAAGAATACGCAAATGAAAGTATAAGTCCCCAATCCATGTTAAATATTATTATGTAAAATTAACCTTTCGTCAACTTTTACATTTTTTACCCTGTAATTTCAGCGACTTAAATATAAAGACACCCAACAAAACAATTGACATATCAACAAAACAGCATTAGTCATAACGCATGCTCGTTGCGACATTCAGACACGCTGACAACTATAAAGGTCCGGATCTTATCAATCCGGGGCTGACCGAGTACGGCAAGTATCAGGCCGGACGGACATCATCCCGCGCCCTGCCGCATTTTGAAGGTGTGGATGATATTTTGGTCATTTCCAGCCCCCTCGCCCGCGCAGATGAAACGGGCAGCATCCTTTCGAATAAATTCAGAGAAAAAGGCGTCAATGTTGTTGAGGCGGGTTGCCCTCACCTGAACGCGCAAACTGCCGAAGACCACATTCAGGCTATTCAGGTCCTCTGGCATTTACCGCAATATTGTATCCGTAACGGCATACCTGTACCGCAGGCTGCGGTTTTGGTTACACATGCGCATAATGTGGTTGGTCACCTTGTCGGCAGAATGCTTGATCCCGAATTTCACAGAGAAACATATGCATCCGGTGAATTCATTCAGGCACTCGCCAATGCGGACCGACAATCCCTTGATACGGAGACGTTTGAGCGTTTAAGGGAAGCGGCGACTGCGGCTGAAAACGGGCTGAAGGCCGAATATGCACAGATGGATATTTTCAAACTGGATATCGAAAAATGGAGCGATATTCATGTCGGTTGCGGCCATCACGCCCATACGGTGCTGCCAACCGGTAAAAAACCTCCACCGACAAACGCCCCCCTACCATAGCTTTTATATTTACGCGTGGCTTAAGCTCGTTTAAGTTTTAAGTATGGCGCTTACCCCTCTTACCAAACGTCGTATATCCCAATTCAAAGCGAACAAACGTGGTTTTTGGTCGCTGTGGTTATTCCTGTTTTTATTCCTGATCGCGCTTGGCGCCGAATTCATCGCAAACGACAAGCCGATACTGGTGCAGTATGACGGGCAGATGTATTACCCGACATTCATTGATTACCCCGAAACGACGTTCGGCGGTGATTTTGAAACCCATGCGGAATACCGCGATCCGTTTGTTGCCGATCTGATCAATGAAAACGGGTGGATGATCTGGCCGCCCATTCCCTATTCCTATGACACGATCAATTATGGTTTACAAACCCCTGCCCCGTCTCCGCCGACATCCGAGAACTGGTTCGGGACGGATGACCAAGGGCGAGATGTTGCCGCGCGGGTGATTTACGGTTTCCGCCTTTCGGTGATGTTTGGGTTGGCGCTGACGTTCATTTCATCCGTCATCGGTGTTGCAGCCGGAGCGGTTCAGGGATATTACGGCGGCAAGCTCGATTTGATTATGCAACGCGGTATCGAAGTCTGGGCGAGTATGCCGAGCCTGTATATCCTGATTATCTTTTCCTCTATCTTTATTCCGGGTTTCTGGACGTTGCTGCTTATCCTGCTGCTGTTTAGTTGGGTGCAGCTTGTCGATGTTGTGCGGGCGGAATTCTTGCGCGCGCGGAATTTTGATTATGTGCGGGCCGCCCGGGCGCTTGGCGTTGGCAACCCGACCATTATGTGGCGCCACGTCTTACCGAATGCCATGGTGGCAACCATAACCTTCATGCCGTTTATCCTGACCGGGTCTATTACCGCGCTGACGTCGCTCGACTTCCTCGGGCTTGGCTTGCCGCCCGGATCCCCGTCTCTGGGTGAATTGCTTGCCCAAGGTAAGAATAACCTGCAAGCCCCGTGGTTGGGCATCGCCTCCTTTGTATCCCTTGCCTTGATGCTAACCCTGCTTACCTTTATAGGTGAGGCAGTAAGAGACGCATTCGACCCAAGAAAGACAACGCTTTAATGAAAATTAGAAACTCCATTCAAGACATGCAGGACGAAATCACGGCTTACCGCCGCGAAATGCACCAGAATCCGCAAACCGCATATGAGGAAACATTTGCGAGCGGTTTGGTTGCAGAGAAGCTCGCCGAATGGGGTATTCCGTTTGAGCGAGAAATCGGTATTACCGGAATCGTCGCAACTATCGAAGGTGAGAAAACCGATAGCGGCAAGTCGATCGGCCTGCGCGCCGATATGGATGCGTTAGATATCGAAGAATCCGACAACAAAGAATGGAAATCCAAAAACCCCGGCAAGATGCATGCCTGCGGTCATGACGGGCATACGGCGACACTGCTCGGCACAGCTAAATACTTAAGTGAAAACCGTAACTTCAACGGCACGGTTCACCTGATTTTTCAACCCGCCGAGGAAGGACAAAAAGGTGCCCATCGCATGATTGGCGAAGGGTTGTTTGAGCGTTTTCCGTGCGATTCCGTTTACGCCTATCACAATTGGCCGCATTTCCCGAAAGGGACAATGGGTATTCGGTCAGGGCCAATCATGGCGAGTGCGGATATTTTCCGCATGACGGTTAAAGGTTCAGGTGGACACGCCGCCGCGCCACATAAAACGATCGACCCCGTCGTTATCGGCGCGCAAATCATCATGGCGCTGCAAACTCTGGTCAGTCGGAAAATAGACCCGATTGATACAGTTGTCCTATCCATCACCAATTTCAATGCCGGAACAGGTGCGCATAACATTATCCCTGACAACGCCAGCATCGTCGGGACATTGCGGACTTTCGACGAAGACACGCGCCAAGATTTAAGCGTTCGCATCGGAGAGGTTGCAGGGACAATCGCGGAGGCCCATGGCGGCGCGCTAGATTATGAATATGATTTTGTCCTCGATCCGACCATCAACGATGAACAAGAAACCGCCTTTTGCGCGAGTATCGGACGCAAGATCGTCGGAGAGGCGCAGATGAATGACAATATCAACCCATCGATGGGTGGAGAGGATTTCGGTGCGATGCTGCTCGAGCGCCCGGGTGCCTACATTATTTTAGGACAGGGCGAACCGGACATTCCCGAAAGCAATTGTAATAACGGGCTACACACGCCGCGTTATGACTTTAACGACGATCTTCTGCCTATCGGCATAGAGTATTTTGTGCAACTGGTCGAAAGCCGACTGCCGCTTAACCTCGACTAAGGACTATGCGGCGGCCTTTGCCTGCTCTTCGCTTTTGATCGCGCTTTCAATGATCTTACGGACCAAATCCTTGTAACCGATCCCTTTGCTTTCAAAGATTTTCGGGAACACGCTGTGCGGGCTGAACCCCGGAATGGTGTTGATCTCATTCATGTAGAGCATGTTGGTTTCATTCTCGATAAAGAAATCAATACGCGCCCAATCCTTACAACCGACGAGCTGATAAATCTCGGCTGTCTGTTTCAGGATTTTCTTTTCCATCATCGGATCAATATCCGCAGGACACTTACAGAATGTGTTCTCATTGTATTTGGCTTCGTATTCGTAGACGTTATCGACTTCCGCATTGGACTCACCCAGATGTGAAATTTCGATGTCATCACCGTTACCGATTACGCCGACAACGATTTCCTTGTGCGGGATGAATTTTTCAACCAGAACGGAACGGGTGAATTGAGATGCTTTCTCGACACCTTGCTTGAACTCTTCAAAATTACGCGCGATTGAAACACCGATACCGGAACCATTGTCGTTCGGCTTGATCGCGAATTTTTCACCGCCGGTCGTTTCAACGAATTGCTGGTACAGTTCTTCGTTGATCGTATCCATGTCCATGTTTACGACACCACCCGGCGCAACCTTGAAGCCATGTCCTTCGAGCAGCGTCTTGAGGTAATTCTTGTCAAAACACACAGCCGAGGCGAGTGTGCCACAACCAATAACCGGAATGTTCAGCGTTTCGAAAAAGCCCTGAAGCTTGCCATCTTCGCCAATCGCACCATGCGTCATCGGCATGATGTAATCACATTTGTCAAAAAATGCATGGGGAGGAACTTCGAAGAGCGGCTTATTGTCGACATCGTCTTCGGTTTCGATGAACAGCATGTCAGGGTCTGCTTTGGAGATCAGGAAACGCAAAGCGCCTTCGCCGACGCACCAATTTCCTTCTTTGCAAATTCCGATGCGCTCCGCCTTATATCCAGGCAGCGAATCAATCGCTTTCATTACGGCTTTTGCACTTGCCAGACTGACCTCGTGTTCTTCACTCGGTCCACCAAAAACTACACCTATCTTAATCATTCTGTTCTCTCGTATATTTATTAACTTATTAATAATTGATGGCTTTATAGCACTAACGACATAAAAAATACAAATTCCGGCATGTTGCAGCGCGCAAATTTAACGATAAATATGTTTGACAACGACCCTAGAAAAAGGCTTTATAGCGTCCATGAAAACTTTTGGTGTCACAGTAACAACTCGACGACGCCCCCGCTAATCACCCCGATTAAGCGGGCATTTTTAGTGCTCTAAACAAACCTTCACGAAATTTGAACGCTTAATTGGACTCTTGAATGAAGAGACAAAGCATTGCATTGTGTTTAAACCAGTAAAGAATTGAAATTATGAGCAAAATACACATCGATAAAATTGCGTCCGTGACTAAAAATCTGGACATCAAGCATACGGAAAAGCTGACAGACACGCTGTCTTGTGAGATGGGAACCGTTCTGGCCGTTGAGGTTCTGGAAGATAAAAGCATCTATAACGAGTTGGAATTACCATCCGGTCGTATGAGTAAGCTCAAAAAGGGCGATATTCTGGCCGTTGCCCTTGGTAACCGTATGGCGTTGATGGGATTTGTCGGCCATCTGCCCCAGAGCTTGAATGTCGGCGATGTTATTCACCTGCTGAATTTCGGCGGTGTGGCCGGTGTCTGTGTCTCCGCGAATGTTAAGGAGGTCGGTGAGCCTCTGCGGGTGCGGGTACTGGGCGGCATCCAGAGAAAAGGCAAATTGCTGAACATCAAGCAAGCCGCTTTGTTCAAACCATCAAACACGCTCAAGAGCGACGTGCCCCTTATTATTACGACGGGTACATCGATGGATAGCGGTAAAACCACGGTTGCGATCGAAATCGTCAAAACCCTTACACGGATCGGTATGAATCTGGCAGGTGCGAAGCTGACGGGTGTCGGTGCGCAGCGGGATTTATTCAAGATGCAGGATTACGGCATCTATAATGGTGTTTCGTTTGTGGATTGCGGCGTGACCTCAACCGCCGATATGCCGGACGAAGAAATGACCGCCGTGGCGAAAGGCGCGATTGACCATCTGTCCAAATCCAACCCCGATGCAATTATGGTCGAGTTTGGTGACGGGTTGATGGGTAAATACGGCGTGAACGCCATTTTGCAGGATCCGGAAATCCAGAAAAATGTTCGCTTCCATATCGGTTGTGCGCGTGACCCTGTCGGTGCGATCGGTCTTGCCAAAGGCTGCGAAGAGATCGGACTGCCGCTCGATGTGTTGAGCGGCCCCGTCACGGATAATCAGGTTGGTAAAGACATCTTGAAAGAACAGCTTGGCATTCTGACCTATAACGCGTTTAACCCCGATAATCTCTGGCTCGACCTGATCATCGCCAGATGGGCAACGGAGTTGAAACATGCAGCCTAAGAACTCTAAAAGCATTCGGGCAAGTATTGTCGGCATTACGGGCTACACAGGTTTAGAACAGTTGCGGCTATTGCTTGCGCATCCGCATGTCGAGATCGCGTATTTAACATCGCGACAACATGACAACACCCCGATTGGCGAGGTTTACCCACATCTGGCGCATCTGGATTTGAAGATCACGAACACCGATCATAATACTGTCGGCGCGGAGAGTGATGTTGTCTTTCTCGCCCTGCCCCATAAAACCGCGCAGGATGTCGTTGCCGATTTGCATGGCAAGGTAAAGGTTATCGATCTGTCTGCGGATTACAGGCTCGACGATGTTGAGACTTACAAAAAATATTATCAGGACCATAACCATCCTGACTTGCTGAAAGATGTTGTTTACGGCGCACCGGAATTTCACCGTGAAGCGATCAAGGGTGCGGATACTGTCGCGAACCCGGGATGTTTTGCATTACTGGCGCAGATCATGCTGTACCCGTTTGCGGGTTCAATCGAACATGCCGATATTATGGCGGTGACCGGCTCTAGCGGATCGGGCAAATCGGCCAGTGACGGTACGCATCACCCGATACGCTCCCATAACATGAAGAGCTACAACATCAATAAGCATAGGCATATTCCTGAAATCACACGCACCGCCAAGATCGATGAAGGGCAGTTAAACTTCGTCCCGACATCCGGCCCGTTTGTGCGCGGAATTTTTGCAACCGCCTTTATTAAGACCAATGCCGAGCCTGCGCTTTATAAGGACGAGCCATTCATCCGGATCATGGATACGGTCGCCTTGGCCAATGTTGTCGGTTCGAATTACTGCGATCTGTCCTTTGAAAAGGCAGACGGAGGTTACATCGTTCAAGGCGCGCTTGATAACCTCGTCAAAGGGGCTTCGGGATGTGCGATACAAAATATGAACCTTATGTTCGGGCTGGACGAAGCCACAGGTCTGGACAGTTTAAGCCCCGTTTACCCGTAAGAGAGAAGAGATGCTGAAACGTAAAAACAATATGCCGGAATTTTTCATCAATGCCTTTTACGAGAGCAAGTTCAAAGATAACTTCTTCGTTATAAAGGCCGGCGGCAAAATCATCGAGGATGATGAAGCTCTGGACAATTTAATGTCCAACATTCGCGACCTGACCTTACAAGGCATTAAAATTTTGCTGATCTATGGCGGTGGCCGTGCAATGGATATCGAGGCAGAAAAGCGTGGTATCGAGGTCAAAAAAACTGGCGGCAAGCGCATCACCGACGAAGCCAATATGGGTGTCGTCAAGCACGTTCTGGGCGGTGACCTGTCCTTAAAAGTATCCGGTGCAATTGCCCGTATGAAGCTGGAAGGACTGTCTTTTAACTGTATTCCTGCGGACTGGATGAATGTCAGCCTCGTGCCGAAAACACCTGAAGATACATTTACGGGCGGCATCCACGGCGTTTACCCACGGCCGATCAACCGCCTGTTCCGTAGCGTTAACTTTGTGGCCTGTGCCTGTCTGGCGCAAACCGAAGACGGTGTTACATGCAACATCAACGCGGATACGATTGCGACACAATTGGCCATTGGCACCAAGGCGCACAAGCTGATGTTCCTGTCTGATGTTGATGGTGTGCAAATCGACGGAAAAGTCGCCGACATTATTACCGCCGAGCAAATTGACGGGTTGATCGCCGACGGCACCGCATCCGGCGGAATGCAGGTGAAGCTTGAGAACTGCAAGGCTGCCCTCGACGCAGGCGTCCGCCGCATTCATTTAATGAGCGGATTGCATAAAGACGCATTAAAGAAAGAAATTTACGAACCCGTCGGACCCGGCACTATGTTATTCTCGGAAAGTGAACGCACTTCCTATCAAAACGAAGTCGAAGCTCAAAAATTAGTAGAAGGACAAAAAGCATGAGCGCAGAAGCACAAAAAATTATCGATGAATCATTCGGATATCTAGTCAAAACCTATGCCCCCCAGCCCGTAGTGATGGATTACGGCGAAGGGTGTTATGCGTATGATACTGACGGTAAAAAATATCTGGATTGTGCTGCGGGCATTGCCGTTGCATCACTCGGCCATGCGCACCCGGCACTGATGAAAACGATTTCCGAGCAAGCCCAACGTATGATGATCTGTCAGGCGTCTTACTCAACGAAAGAAAAGCTGGAAGCGGCGAAGCTGTTGGTTGAGACAAGTTGCTTTGACGAGGTCTACTTCTCGAACAGCGGTACGGAAAGCGTCGAAGCGGCGTTAAAATGCGCGCGCAAATGGGCGTATGAAGCCAAAGGCGAACAAGCCAACGAGATTATCGCATTCAGAAAAAGTTTCCACGGGCGCACTTACGGTTCAGCCAGTGTAACCGAAAAGCGCCACGTCCAACCCTATTTCGGTCCGTATTTGCCGGGCGTGCATTACGCGACATTCAACGATCTGGACAGCGTCAAGGAATTGGCCTCTGCCGAGAAAACAGCAGCCATTATCATCGAACCTGTTCAGGGCGAAGGCGGCCTTACATCCGCAGAACCCGAATTCCTTATGGGGCTGCGCCTTCTCTGTGATGAACTGAATATCTGTTTGATTTTCGACGAGGTTCAGGCCGGATTTGGACGTTTGGGAACATTGCACGCCTATGAAGCTTTTGAATGCTGCCCTGAATGCGCGAAAGGCGAAGAATGCAACCCTGACAACCTGCAAGTTATCGAGCCGGATATTGCGGCATGGGCAAAGGGTATGGGCTCCGGCTTTCCTGTCGGCGCCATGGCGGTTAAGGCAAAATTCTCAGCTATCGAAGTCGGCACACACGGAACAACATACGGCGGAAATCCTCTGGCCTGTGCCGTTGCTGCGACAGTGATGAAAGAGATGACCAGAGACGGTTTTCTGGACCATGTGCAGAAAGTTTCCGGCATTTTCTTTGACGGCCTTCAAGAGATCAAGCGTAGCTCCAACAAGATCGTCGATATCCGCGGTAAAGGTTTGATGATTGGTGTCGATACGGTATTCGACATTAAAAACGTGCTCAGCACATTGCAGAAAAACGGCATGATGGCGACACAGGCAGGCAAAGAAACTTTGCGTATCACGCCGCCGCTTATCATCAGCGAAGACGAAGTAAAAGAAGCACTCGATATCATTCAAAAAACATTGAGCGAACTGGAAGAATGAGCACACGACATTTTATAGACCTCAAGGACTTTGATGCTTCGACGTTAAAGGGCATCTTGAAAAAAGCGCATTCTTTAAAGGCGGAAAAGTTCAACCCGCCGCAGCTTTTTACCGGGCTGACCTTGGCGATGATGTTCGACAAACGCTCAACGAGAACGCGGATGAGTTTTGAAGTCGCGATGAAGCAGCTTGGCGGTCATACGGTCGTGATGAACAAGGAAGAGTCGCAAATCGGCGGTGCGGAAAGTATCGAAAGCACGGCGCAAGTCATGTCGCGCTTTGTTGATGCCATCATGGTGCGGATGAGCAACCATGACGATTTTCTGGAGCTGTGCAAATACTCGAAAGTACCTGTCATCAACGGTATGACCAACCGCTCACACCCTTGCCAGATTATGGCGGACCTCATGACGATCGAAGAAAAACTCGGCAGCGCGGAAGGTAAAAAAGTTGCGTGGTTCGGCGATTACAACAATGTTTCGCAAAGTTACATCGAAGCGGCGCCTCTGATGGGGTACGAATTCATTATGGCTTTGCCGGAGGATTTGAATGGCAATGTACCGGATGGCACCGCATTCACAAACGACGCAAAAGAAGCGGCAAAAGATGCTGATGTTCTGGTCACCGACACATGGGTTTCAATGGGACAGGAAGGTAAGGACATCGATAAGTTCTGGCCATATCAAGTCAACAAGGACCTGATGGATCTGGCGCATAAGGATGCCATCTTTATGCATTGCCTGCCGATGCATGAATGGGAGGAAGTCTCCGAAGAAGTTGCAAAAGGGCCGCAGTCCGTTATTTTTGATGAAGCAGAAAACCGCCTGCACGCGCAAAAAGCTATACTTGCTTGGTGTTTAGAAGATTCAGGCGTGCGCATACAACAGGATAGTTTTAATTTCGGGACATAAGGCTTTCCGAAAACCACGGGGAATATCATGGATTACACAACGATTTACGCAACCATTGGATTTCTTTTGGCTGCGTATGCCGTTATTGGAAACGATGCCGTACAAACGCTCGGCACTTTCATAGCATCAAACATACGGATATTTCACTGGGCGGTTCTCTGGCTCGTTGCGAGTGTGGTTTTAGCGGCTACGCTGACCTATGGATGGTACGTAAATGACGGAGACATCTCATTCGGGCGGCTTGATAAGATTCCGCCACTCGAAATTCAATGGTACCACGCCGCAGCCCCCGCGATATTGGTTTTACTTACGCGGGTCGGTATACCTGTCTCGACCACCTTCCTTGTTTTATCGACATTTGCATCGACGCTTGTGCTTGAAAAAATGCTCGTTAAGTCCATTGTCGGTTATGGTGTTGCCGCGATTATCGCTTACCTTTTATGGTTGGTGGTTGCGCGTATCCTGAACGAAAAATATGACAAGGTAAAAGCCGAGCACCGAAAATTCTGGCGTACGCTGCAATGGCTTTCCACCGGCTTCCTTTGGTATTCATGGCTTAGTCACGACATGGCCAATATCGCCGTATTTCTTCCGCGAGAGCTCAGTGTTGAACTCCTTGTCGGTGTTATCACCATACTATGCGCTGCGTTGGCGTATATTTTCTGGGCGCAGGGCGGGAAAATTCAAAACATCGTTCTTGAAAAGTCGGGTACGCGTTTCATGCGCTCCGCGACCATCATCGACTTTATTTATGCGATCATCCTCGTTTACTTTAAGGAACTGAACTCTATCCCGATGAGTACAACATGGGTCTTTGTAGGCTTATTGACGGGGCGTGAGCTTGCGATTGCCACAACATACCGCGCGACATACAAGTTCGGTTATGTGTTCCCGCTTATCGGTAAGGACTTCTTAAAGATGATGATTGGCCTGGGCGTGTCGGTCGCGCTCGCCATGCTTATTCATTACGGATTAGACCCGCAGTAGGACACTAGCCTTGTGAAGCCAAAAGCTCCGGCATGTTTCTCGGAATTTCGTTTTTCGGCAAACGTCCTTGTACTCTGAGGTCTGCGCAAATTTCAAAAGCTGCCATCGCATTTTTTACGACCTGATTGTTGCTGCGCCCTCTGCGCTGCATCTCGGCGCGCACATCTTCGGGTGAGAAATAACTTTCGTCATCGTTTAAGGATGCCCAAGGCTCTGTTGACGCGCCGCGCTTAGCCGGATTCCCGCGTAAATGCACCAATGTGTTATCGTCGCGAACACGCCCCGCCCATGCTTGCGTCAGCAATGTATCGGCTTCTAAATCTTCGCCCATCGCACTCAGCACATAAACGCGGTCCGCCTCTTCTACTGCGCGGCCAATATCATCAAATGCTACAACATCAATTTTCGATTTCAGCTTCTTACTGGATTTCCAGACCTCAGTCGCCGTTCTAAGCTTGTCTTCCATTGTCGGGTGCGTCACCGAAATAAAATCCATATTTCGCTTTTGCAGATTTTCACAAACACGGGCCATGCGCTCCGTTAAATCATTCACATCGCCATAGCGGCTCTTGCCCGCAACGATGAGAACTTTATCACCTTTAACCTGACCCGAGATATCGCGTGCGCTTTTCGCTTCGCACTTCTCTGCAAAGTTAGAAGAAATTGAATTCTGAACAAAGCTTGCATCCATGCGCAGTTGTCCGACCAAACGCTCGAAACGCTTTGCCTCCTCGGGGTAGCTTTCGCGCATGATGCGCCAGCTATCATAGAACTGCCCACGCACGTGGGTTTCGCCAACGCGTTTGCTTTCAAAGCCCGAGATAACCTTTAGCAAATGTGCATACGCTTCCGGACCGCGAAGCAGTAGAAAGTTATCCGTATTTTCGGGAAGAGGAAAATCACTAAAGTCATCCAGCTCGCCATACCAAATCTGGCGCGCACAGCTTGCGGCATACGGTACTCTTGCTTCATCCTTCCACGCGCTCATTTCCGGCGTGAGGTAGTCAGTCATGAAGTCTATAACAGCGAGCTTCTGAACCGTAACATTTGACGAGGTCATAGTTTTTCCTTTGCAAAAAAGGCACAATAAATACGTATTATGTCAAAAGTCAAGCTAAACTGACTTTAAAAATGCATAACAGTCACTAAAATATTACCTAAGGGTGTTTTATTACGCGTATAGTTATCAAAATGCAACGGTTTCTCTTTTCCCGAACTCGGCTTTTACGCTACAAAGAGATATGACCGAACCGCTCGTAAAAGTTTCCAACCTGTCCGTCGACTTCAAAACCCAAAAAGGGCTGTTTCGTGCTGTCGATGATGTGAGCTTCGAAATCAAAAAAGGCGAGACTGTTGCGCTCGTCGGGGAAAGCGGTTCAGGCAAGTCCGTAACGGCGCTGTCGATCATGCAATTGCTGCCCTACCCGCGTGCCATTCACAATGACGATGCCGAGATTATCTTCGAAGGCGAAAATCTGGTTGGTAAAGGCGATAGCTATATGCGGACCATTCGCGGCATGCAGATCGGCATGATCTTTCAGGAACCGCTGACGGCGCTTAACCCGCTTCATACAATTGAGAAGCAAATCGCCGAGGTGCTGTTCCTGCATCAGAAAATGAATAAGGCACAGGCCCGCGAACGCGTGATGGAGCTGCTCAATCTTGTCGGGCTGGAAAACCTGACAACGCGGCTTGATGCATACCCGCACCAACTTTCGGGCGGGCAACGCCAACGCGTAATGATTGCGATGGCTTTGGCAAATGATCCGGAAATCCTGATCGCGGATGAACCGACAACGGCGTTGGATGTAACCGTACAGGCGCAAATTCTGGAATTGCTCAATGACTTGCAGGACCGTTTGGGTATGGCGTTGCTGATGATTACGCATGATTTGACCATCGTTGAAAAAATGGCCGATACAGTCTGCGTGATGCAGCACGGCAAGATCGTCGAAACCAACGATACCAAGAAGATTTTCAAAAACCCGCAGCATGAATATACGCAGATGTTGTTGTCGGCCCAGCCCTCAGGTGAGGCGATTAAGGCGGACAAGGACGCGCCAGTTCTGTTGGAAGGTTCGAACATCAAAATCCATTTCCCGAAGAAGAAGAATATTTTCGGCAAGCCGACCGAGTGGGTCAAAGCCGTGGATGATATCAACATCCAAGCCCGCGAAGGCCAGACCATCGGTGTGGTCGGCGAAAGCGGATCAGGCAAGACAACGCTCGGGCTTGGTTTGCTGCGGCTCTTACATGCGGATGGGACAATCGTGTTCAGCGGCCGCAACATTAGCCATACAAGTCAGAAAGTGATGCTGCCTCTTCGTGAGGATATGCAGATTGTGTTTCAGGACCCGTTCGGTTCCCTGTCTCCGCGGTTGAGTGTCGGGCAGATTATCGGTGAAGGTCTGGAAATCCACCGCAAGGGTTTAAGTCCGCAAGAGCGCGATGAAGAGGTTATCCGCGCGCTGCAAGATGTTGATATGGATCCTGAAACGCGACATCGCTACCCGCATGAATTTTCCGGCGGCCAGCGTCAGCGTATCTCCATTGCCCGTGCGCTTGCACTTCGTCCGAAATTCATTGTGCTCGATGAGCCGACATCCGCACTCGACCTTTCCGTGCAGGCGCAGATCGTCGACCTGCTTCGCGCGTTACAGAAAGAATATAAAATTTCCTACATGTTCATCAGCCACGATTTACGCGTGGTCAAAGCGATGGCGCATGATTTGATTGTAATGAAAAACGGTAAGGTCGTCGAAAGCGGCCCCGCAAAAGATATCTTTGATAACCCTCAAGAAGAGTATACCAAAGCTCTGCTCGACGCAGCCCTCGATCTTAAAACGCGGGAAAGCGCTTAGTTATCTGCATTCGGTGCGGCGTTACATTGCCCATAGTCATCGGCACTGACTTTCGTCCAAGTCTGGCTTTTACCGAACATCGGCACACCGACATAACCGCGGACCTTTAGCGTGCCGTTCTTATTGATTTCAACATTTGCGTTGTATGTATCACCCTCATCGGCCTTATAAATTTTTCCGCCTTCCCATTCTCCGACTTCGTCCTTTTCAAAGCCGTAAAGGATACGCAGGCCGCACATCGGGTCTTTATGTTTGGAAGCGTCCGGGTTTTTGGCGTCATATTGCATGCCGCCTTCGATGATCCAGTAAATATCACCGCATAGGCCCTGATCACATTCATAAACATTGATGACGGAACGTTCATTTTGCGTCAGCCATAGCCCTTCGACAGGATCGGCGGCAAATGCAGGGGTGGCGATAAACACAGCGGCAAGTAAAGCTAGAATTCTCATATCGGGATCTCCTTTTTTCCTATTTTATCATGTTGCCCGTTCAGCGCCCGTGTTTTCCTTGCTGCAACTGCACAGATACCTGCCAAGTTATTGGCCCATAGCCTTTCCTTCGCGGCGGGGGTCGGGCGCACCGCGCCACTCACTCCCCATACGATGAATCCCTGTCAGGCCGCTGTTCAATGATTTCACATCGACATCATGTCCGATTTTTGCAAGCGCCGCTTGGTGTGCCTCGCTTTCCATCTCCACGGTTTGGCCGCGCGCGAGGATATGCGGCATCGCCATCGCGTCCTCAATCGGCATCCCCCAATCCAGAACGGCGATGATCCGTTGCAGAACATAACCGATGATGCGGCTACCCCCTGCCGAACCGAGGACAAGGACAGGCTCACCGTTTTTATCGAACACGATTGTAGGCGACATTGATGAACGCGGACGTTTGCCCGCCTCGACGCTATTGGCAATCGGATTGCCGTCCGCGCCGTATGGTTCGAACGAAAAGTCCGTCAGCTCATTGTTCAATAGATAGCCGCCGACCATCATATGCGACCCGAACGCCCCTTCGATTGTGGTGGTCATCGATACGATATTGCCGTGCTTATCAACGACGCTGATATGGCTTGTGCCCGGACGGGTGACATCGGGCGCATCATCATATTCCGCAGGTTCGATCGTTGGCGGCGTCCCCGCCTCTATTTTTTCCAGCGGTTTGTCAGGTTTGATCAAGGCCGCACGGCTCATCAGATATTCAGGATCAATCAGCGCTATACCCGGCGTATCCACAAAGTCAGGATCAGCCATGTATTTGTTACGGTCGGCAAAAGCGAGCGCACTTGCCTGCGCGATGAAATTCCATGAAAGCGGGTTGTCCGCCCCCAGTGCGGGCAGGTCGAATTTTTCCAACATGCCGAGCATTTGCAGCAAGGTCAGACCACCCGAAGATGGTTCCCCCATCGAACAGACAATATATTCGCGATACGGGCCGCAGACAGGATCGCGTTTTTGAATGCGGTACCGGCGAAAATCTTCAAGGCTCAAGCCCCCTGCGTTCGGCTCATACCCCTGCACCGCGTGGACGATATTGGCGGGAATAACGCCTTGATAGAATTTCGATGAACCGTAAAAGCTGAATTCTTTTAAAGTGTCGGCATATTCCAAGTTACGCAGACGCGTCCCTGCCTCTAGCGGTTTTCCATCGGGAAGAAAGTAGGATGATGTCGCGGGGAAAAGCTTCAAGCGGTCTTGTGCATCATCAACCATTTTGGCCAGACGCGGCGAGACCTCGAACCCTTCCTCGGACAGACGGATCGCATCATCAAACAGCTCCATCCATGTCAGTTTTCCATGAATCTGGTGGGTTTCTTTAAGCAGCGCAGGTGTTCCCGGCACACCGACAGATCGACCGCCAACAACAGCATCGTAGAATCCCATCGGCTCGCCGTTTTCCTGAAACAGATATGGCCCTGCGAGCAAAGGCGCGGTTTCCCGCCCGTCATATGTGACCAGTTCTTTGCTTTCGCCATCGTAATGCAGCATGAACGCGCCGCCGCCAAGCCCAGAAGATTGCGGTTCAACAAGGCCCAGAACCAATTGTGCGGCCACGGCGGCGTCTACTGCGCTCCCGCCCTTTTCGAGAATCTTATATCCGGCTTCTGTTGCAAGCGGATTGGCTGTAACGATCATGAAATCGGTGCCTTTGGCGACCGAAACACCTTCATAATCGGTGGCGATTTCCGGTTGCGGGCGCTCTATATCCTGCGCTGAAACAGGTGTGCAGAAGGCAGAAAAAACCAGTCCAATTTGTAAAAAACGCTGCAAAATCATATAATTAATTATTACGTGTTATTTTTCCTTTGCATTCCGTTTTTCGGAATGATAGGAAGTGTGTGCTTTTTAAGCGCTTAAAACAAGCGTTTAAGGGCAAATTCAACCTTTATACTCTTTGAAAGGAGTGATGCACTGTGGTTAGTGTAAATGTACGCGACAACAATGTAGACCAGGCTTTGAAAGTCTTGAAAAAGAAGATGCAACGTGAAGGCATTTTCCGCGAGATGAAGCTGCGTCGTCATTACGAAAAGCCTTCTGAAAAGAAAGCCCGCGAACAGTCTGAATCCATTCGCCGCTCGCGCAAAATGGAGCGTAAGCGCCGCGATAGAGATGGTTTCTAGATTTTAAACCGATTTATCCATTTCATAAAAACCGCCGCAAAGCTTTGCAGCGGTTTTTTTATGGCTTATAATTAGAGAGTAACGTTCACCAAAGCTCTCGTTTATCATGAAAAAATACATTTTACCTGCTGCACTCCTCCTATGCCTTGGCGTTGCCGGAACGGCTTCTGCGCAACAATGGATGCATTTCAAATCGAAAACCGACCTGTTCGGCATGCGCATATTCGATAATGTCAAAGAGGAAGTCTACAGCTTCAGGCTCAATAACCGCCAAGTTGCTCAACATGGTCAGGCTGTGTCCACATTCGACCAGCGCGGTTTCAAGAGCGTGGTTAAAAACTACATCATGAAATACGAGCAAACACTCGGATACAATCTTTCTGCGCAAGACGTTGCCAACCTTCTGAAGAAGGAACTGGATTTGTATGAAGCCTATTACACGAACCTGAATGGCGTCTTGAGGGACCGTAAGGATTCATTCTTGAAATACGGCTATCCGGCGGGCGAAATCTATGTGCGATATGAAGATCCCGAACTTGGTGAACAAAGTATTCGTATTTCCGTTGTCTACACGGAAACCACCAAGTTTCAGCATATCCTGAGCGGGCCGGATGACATGATGACGGCGTTCAAAACGCGTAAGCACTATGAATCTGTTTCTCTCAAGAACGGGTACGCTTTGGATCGAGGCTCTATTCAGGATGACTGGCTTCCGATCACCTCCCCGCTGCGCCTGTTCACGGTATATCTGCCCGAACAGAATGGTCCGTATTACCCGCAGAAACACACAGTCAGTAATTCCAAGCACATTGAACGTGTCAGCGCCGTTTTCCGTGATCCGATCTTAAACCAGCAAGTTTACTACAACGTATATGCTTATGTTCCGAACGGTGAGGTTAACATGGCGCGTGCGGAAAGCATTACAACCGAGCGCCATATCAAACGCCACAGGCTCAGTGCTGACGGCTTGCGGTTTAACCGCTTGGCTGTTCCCGAGGGTGAGTTACCCATTGCCACAATCGGCTATGATATTCGCGCACCGAAAGGCAAGCCTGATGTACGTTGGGTAAAGCTCAGAGTTACCTATGCGGAGGACAAGGTTCTGGTGCACGAGCTTCTCGGTCCGCGACGTTTGGTTGAGTCACCGTTTTTTGACTACGTCGTTTCGAACGTCAAATTCCACCCACAACTCTATCTTTCCGCAAAAGAAGCGGAGATGATGGGCGAGCGTGACGATGCCGTTCCCATGGTTGAGGATGATCTGGATGCTGATGACGGTGCGGACGAAGTCGAGCCGGAAGAAGCGGAAGCAAACTAGCCTATCGGTGCTGTTTGTTCTTTAAGCCATTCTCTTACATCTTCGTCGAGATGCTCTTTTAAAACATCATATGTTTTTTGATGATAACGGTTGAGCCAACCAAGCTCATCCTCGTTTAGAATGCCCGGATTAATCAATCGCCGATCAATCGGCGCGAAGCTTACCGTTTCAAATTCCAGCATCGGCTTATCGTTGGAATTCACCTCTCCGGTTTCGCGAACATATACGAGATTTTCAATTCTGATCCCGTACTCGCCGCTTTTGTAATAGCCCGGCTCGTTGGAAATCAGCATGCCTTTTTCGAACATGGTTTTTCCGCGCGGCGAGATATTTGCCGCTTCCTCATGCACAGCCAGATAGCAACCGACACCATGCCCCGTGCCATGCGCGAAATCGAGATGCACATCCCATAAAGGTTGGCGGGCGAGCGTATCAACTTGTGCGCCGATTGTCCCATGAGGGAAAATCGCACGCGCAACCGCGACGTGCCCTTTCAAGACACGGCTGAAGTTTTCGATCATTTCTTCTGTCGGCTCACCGATTGCGATTGTGCGCGTTATGTCGGTTGTACC
>CAZLTT010000001.1:5427-11515 GCA_964562515.1 uncultured Micavibrio sp. | reverse complement strand
TATTCCGTAGATGTCTTTACCGCCTTGGGCGCGATACAGGGGTCTTTCACATTTCTGATTGTGATCTCGCGTTGTTCCAGATCATGTTTGAACCAGATCGGCGCAGCGGAAAAATCCATCATTACCGTTTCGGTTTGAAGCTCTTCCAGAACATCCATGCCGACAATCTCAACGTGATCTTGCAGATGCGCCAAAACACCTTCATCGAGTTTTGATTTCTCTGTAATCCATTGAATAGGTTTGGAGGCGTCCGCATGCACAATCGCATATGACAGAACACTCGGAATGAATTCGATATCCGATCCGCGCACATTCAACAGCCATGCAATTGAATCCGGCAACGTCAGGATACACAGATCTACATCCTGTTTTTCGATCTCTTCAACGATCTGCTGTTTTTTATCCTGAACCGATCTGCCTGCGATTTTTTCGCAGAACACCTCAACCCTACCTGACGGTTTTTCGGGTTGGTCTTCCCAGATTTCATCGATCAGGTTGTTTTCAACCGCTTTGAAAACAAATGCGCCCGCCTCTCTTTCCAGTTTGGCAATTTGTTCGGCGGTAAACAACATCGGGTCATAACCAATAACAGCGTCTTCATCGGCGTTCTCATTCAACCAACCATCAATACCGGTATTGATGCTGTCTCCGGTTTCAAAAACCCGGCTATCAACCTGTGTTTTCAATTGTAGCGTATACCGCCCGTCACTCATGACGACCGCATTATTATAAAGCACAATCGCTACGCCCGCCGATCCGCTGAAGTTTGTCAGCCACTTAAGACGCTCTGCATAAGGCGCTACGAATTCGCCCTGAAACTCGTCGGCTTTGGGAACGATGTAGCCATCAAGGCCTTCATTGTTCATCAAGACGCGTAACGCGGCGATTTTGTCCTGTGAATAGTCCATACGCATTATACTGGCTTGGCCCGTTGCCATTTGCTAGTGTTTTGTGAAACAAATGAGGGCGTTATGCCATATTTATTACTCGTCATTGGCCTGATTGTAGGTCTTTATGCTTTGTACCGCTTTTTCCTGAATGCCGATGTGCACCAAGTAAAAGCATTCTTCCTTATGTCCATGCTGGTCATTGTCTGTGTTGCCTTATTCACTTTGGCGCTTACAGGACGACTACCCGCAGCATTGGCTATCCTTACCGCTTTGGCCCCTTTGGCCGTCGGTTGGTGGAGAGCCAGACAGGAAAGCGGCGAAGGCATGGATCCGTTTTTTGACGAACATACCGAAGTCAAAACCAAGTCTCAGGCTCTGGAAATTCTGGGACTGGATGACGAGGCAAATGAGGACGACATCAAGGCGGCCTATAAGCGCCTGATGCAAAAAGTTCATCCCGACCATGAAGGTTCGGAATGGATGGCCGCAAAGCTCAATCAAGCCCGCGAAATACTGCTCGGCAAATAAGCCTTTTTGGAAACCCGATAAAAATACGCTATAGAAACTTATGAGTGATTCACAAATTAGACCTGTCCGCAAAGCCATTTTCCCCGTAGCCGGGCTTGGCACACGTTTTCTCCCCGCCACAAAAGTTATGCCGAAAGAGATGCTGCCGATCAATGACCGGCCACTGATACAGCATGTTTTCGAAGAAGCCCGCGAGGCGGGAATTGAAGAATTTATCTTTGTCACGGGACGTCACAAGAACATGCTTGAAGAGCATTTCGACTTTCAGCCTGAACTGGAAGAGACCCTGCAAAGCCGCGGTAAAACAGACATGTTGGAAAAAGTCCGCGATTCCGAAATGGGTGCGGGGCAATTGTTCCTGACCCGTCAACCACGTCCGCTCGGCCTCGGCCATGCAGTGTGGTGCGCGGCGAAGCTGATTGAGAACGAGCCGTTCGCGATTTTACTGCCCGATGTTTTGATACAGGCCCCGACGGGATGTTTAAAACAGATGGTTGATGTTTACAACCAGAACGGCGGAAACATCATCGCCGTTGAGGACGTCCCCCGCGAAGAAACATTTAAATACGGTATTGTCGATACGGGCGGCGAAAATGCCCCTGTCGGCTCAGCGGGTATGCCGGTCAAAGGATTGGTTGAAAAGCCCGACCCCGCCGAAGCGCCTTCCACACTTTCCGTTATTGGCCGATACATCCTGCAGCCTGAAGTGTTCGAGCATCTATCCGCGTTCGAAACAGGTGCGGGCGGGGAAATCCAGCTAACCGATGCAATGGCAAAGTTAATCGGTCGTCAGCCATTTACAGCTATGCGCTTTGAAGGCAAAAGCTATGACTCGGGAAGCCGCCTTGGCTTTATCCAAGCCAATCTGGCCTACGCAACGCAAGACCCGGAAATCGGCGAAGACGTTAAGCTCCTTTTACAGGAATATGCCCGCAAGCTTGAAAATGAGGACATGAATGCAGCCGCAGAATAACCTGAACACCAAGGGCGGACCGCACACATTTTCGCCAACCATTTTGCGCGAATATGATATACGCGGCCAAATCGGCATAAACCTTGCCGAAGATGATGCCTACGCACTCGGTCTGGCGTTCGGGACATGGCTGTTGCGGGAGCGCGGCGGCGACATGCAAAAACCTATCTGCGTCGGCTATGACGGACGGACATCTTCCCCGCCGCTCGCAGGGGCATTGATCGGCGGCCTGAACGATTCCGGATTTACAGTTGTGAATATCGGGCTTGGCCCCTCGCCTATGCTATATTTTGCCGTTAAGGACCGCGGGGCCGCTGCGGGTATCATGGTCACGGGGTCACATAACCCGTCCGATTATAACGGCTTTAAAATGTTGACCCAGACCGAGCCTGTATTCGGAGAACATATCCAGCGCATCGGCGAAATTGCCGCGAGTGGCGATTTCGAAAACGGTTCGGGACAAACCACACATATCGATATTCGCGAAGATTACATCGCACGTTTGTTAAAAGATTTCACAGGCGAGCGGGAATTGAATGTTGCATGGGATGCGGGTAACGGCGCGGCGGGCGAAGTTTTGCGCATGCTGACCGATAAGTTACCCGGCAAGCATACGTTGCTGTTTGATGATATTGACGGCAGCTTCCCCAACCACCACCCCGACCCGACTGTCGATGCCAATCTGGTCGATCTGCAAAAAGCGGTTGCGGATAATGGCTGTGATCTGGGGATCGCATTTGACGGCGACGGCGACCGTATCGGCGTTGTGAACGAAAAAGGCGAAGTCTTACGCTGCGATATTCTGATGACGTTGTATGCGCGGGAAGTTTTGAAAAACCATCCGGGCGCGGCCATCATTGGCGATGTTAAATGTTCGCAAGTGATGTTTGACGAGATCGAGCGATTAGGCGGGCAGCCCGTGATGTGGAAGACCGGGCATTCCCTGATCAAGGATAAGATGGCCGAGCTTAAATCCCCGCTCGCAGGCGAGCTGTCGGGGCATATTTTCTTTAACGATATCTATTACGGCTATGACGATGCTTTATATTGCGGCATCCGCCTGATGAATGAAGTCGCGAAAGCCGACGGCGCGCTCTCTACACTCACAGCGTCATTACCTACACTCTTCAACACCCCCGAATACCGTGTGGAGGTTGATGAGGAGACCAAGTTTGATATCGTGCCGCAGATTGCGAAGAACCTGAAAGGCGGCATGCCTGAAGGGTTTGAATTGGATGAAACCGACGGTGTGCGTGTTAAGAACGGTCAGGACTGGTGGCTATTGCGCCCGTCGAACACGCAAGCGGTTTTGGTATTTCGCGCCGAAAGCGCAAGTGAAGAAGGGTTGGAGCGTTTAAAAGATATGGCGCTTCAAGAAATTGCAAAAGTCGGGTATACATTAAGCTTCGACAATTAAAGGAAAAATAGGAATATGAGCGTAACAATCGATACCGGAATATTGGAAATGATGGCCTCCAAGGTTTGTCACGATATCATCAGCCCCATCGGCGCGGTGAATAACGGGATCGAGTTTTTGACGGATATGGGTGACAATGTCGATGAAGAGGTTGTCAATCTGATCGCGTTCAGCGCTTCACAAGCTTCCGCGAAACTCAAAGCCTACCGCATGGCGTATGGCGCGGGCGGTGCTGATGATTCCATTAAACCCGAAGAAGTTCATCAGGCGATTGAGGCCATTGTCGGTGAAGAGAAAAAAGTCATTCAGGAATGGGACCCGTATGGCGAGCTTGGTTATGGCGATGACCGCCCGAAAGCTTACTGCAAAATGTTGATCTGCGCGCTTATTCTCGGCATGGAATGCCTGCCAAAGGGCGGAACACTGGAAGTTCAAGCCGGTGAAGCAAACGAAACCGTTGTGATTGCCAAGGGCGAGAATGCCTGCATCCGCGAACGCACGGGCGATGCCTTAACACATGCGATTTCCCGCGATGATCTGGAACCCAAATATGTACACCCGTATCTGATGGGGCTACTCGCGCAGACTTACGATTACGGTGCAACAATGCACGAGCCGGAAGACGATGTTGTGCATATCCACCTAAAACTCCCCGCTGCATAAAAGACCGCGAAGAGTTCATAGACTTTTAAGTTAGCCGTGGTATTTTTAAAGGCGTAAATTTTGAGTCACTTTGAGTCGTAAGGAGCTCCACTCATGAAAACTTGTCTGATCGTTGACGATAGTAGCGTTGTTCGAAAAGTTGCGGCGCGTATCGTTCGAGATCTCGGCTTCTCCCCCGTTGAGGCCGATAACGGTCAAACCGCCTATGAAGCATGTGAAAACGCCATGCCGGATGCCGTTATTCTGGACTGGAATATGCCGATTATGAGCGGTGTCGAGTTTCTCGAGAAATTGCGTGAGATGGAGAACGGGAAGCACCCAAAGGTCGTTTTGTGCACCACCGAAAATGACGTAGCGCATATTCAACGTGCGATCCAAAGCGGCGCAGACGAATACATCATGAAGCCTTTTGACAGTGAAATTATCGAGTCCAAATTCGCGCAAGTCGGCTTGCTCGAAGAAGCCGAAGAAGAATAATATCCCCACCCACTCTTTTCTTGCATCACAACAGCTTTCCGGGAAAATTCCGGTTGCCCTTTTCCATCAACAAATTAAAGCCTATATCAATAAAATCGTGATAAGCTGATTAAGTATATGAAATTAACCGACTTCGACGTTTATAGACAGCTACTGCTGGATCAATCCGGGATGGAGATTATTCCGGATCAGACCTATTTATTGGAATCCCGTCTAAAACCTGTAGCTAAAAAGTGGGGCTATCCGGCCTTGAGCATGATGACGATGGCCTTAAACGGTGTGCCCGAGCCGGGACTGGTTGACGATATTGTCGAAGCGATGATTAACAGAGACACTGCCTTTTTCCGCGACGAAAAACCGTTCCAATCGTTTAAAAACGATATCTTACCGATATTTATAAAAGCCCGTAAGCGCAAAAAAACGATCCGTGTCTGGTGTGCGGGATGCTCCAGCGGTCAAGAGCCCTACTCTCTGGCGATTATGTTCAAGGAGTTGCAGCAGGAATACCCTAACTGGAAATTCCAGATTCTGGCCTCCGACCTTTCCGAGGACCTGTTACAACAGGCGACGGAAGGACGATACACCCAATTCGAAGTCCAGCGCGGCATGCCTGTACAGATGCTCATGAAACATTTCGAGCAGGACGATGATAAATGGCAGCTGAAGGACGACGTGCGCTCATATGTTACGTTTTACCGCAACAACCTGCTCAATGCTGATCACAAAATCGACATGTTTGACGTGATTTTTTGCAGAAACGTTCTCGGTGATTTTTGTCCTGAAACCCGTGCCAAGGCGTTGTCCAACATTACTGCCCATCTTGAAAAAGACGGTTTTATGTTTTTTGGCGCGGATGAAGACTTTACCCATGATGCAATCCTTCCCATATCCAGCGAAAAATCCATATTCGGTCGTGCAGACGGTCCGCATATCGATAAGAAAGCGCTCGCCACAGGGACTTAAGCCGTTTAAGGGCTTGAAGGGCTTGCTTTGCTTAAGATTTAGCCTTAAAACCAGTGCTCATATTGTGACAACCAGTTGAAATAGAATTATGAGCGCTCATCCAAAAACCGAACCATCCGATAACACTATCCGTGACCCAAATGCCGTTAAGATTAAGCGTGCTTTGATTTCCGCATC
>CAZLTT010000001.1:1099-5327 GCA_964562515.1 uncultured Micavibrio sp. | reverse complement strand
AAAGCGATGGAAGAGAACGATATTACCGATATCGATCTTGTTGTCATTAACCTCTATCCGTTCACAGAAACCGTTAAAGGCGGTGGCGATTTCCAGACATGTATCGAAAACATCGATATTGGCGGCCCTGCGATGATCCGCGCCGCAGCGAAAAACCATGAATTTGTCGCTGTTGTTACCGACCCTCAGGACTACGAAAAGGTGCTGAACGATATGGAATCCCATAACGGTGCAGTGACGGCCAAGCTGCGTAAGCAACTTGCAGTGACCGCTTTTTCACTGACTGCAACTTATGATTCCAATATCGCCGGTTGGTTTGTGACACAAATGGATGAAAATTTCGGCTATCCGCGCCGCATCAGTTTTTCCGGTAATTTGCGTCAGGAATTGCGTTACGGCGAAAACCCGCACCAAAAAGCCGCACTTTATACTGTTGATGATTCAGAGCGCCCGGGCGTTGCGTCAGCAACACAAGTGCAAGGTAAAGAGCTGTCCTATAACAACATTAATGATACAGACGCCGCATTCGAGCTGGTTTCCGAGTTTGATGCGCCGACTGTGGCGATCATCAAGCACGCTAACCCTTGCGGCGTAGCAAGCGGTGAAAACACGCTCGAAGCCTATAACAAAGCCTTTGCATGCGACCCGGTCAGTGCGTTTGGCGGCATTATTGCCCTGAACCGTACGTTGGATAAAGATACCGCCGAAGCGATTATCAAGAAATTCTGCGAAGTCATTATCGCGCCTGATGTTGCCGCCGATGCCTTAACCGTATTGGAAGGTAAAAAGAATGTTCGCGTTCTGACGACAGGCGGCCTGCCTGACCCGCAAACAAAGCGCCGTATGGTTACACGTGTTGCAGGCGGGTTGCTCGTACAGGACTCAGATTTCGGTCATATCACAGCAGACGACCTTAAGGTTGTTACTGACCGCGAACCGACACAAAAGGAACTTGCGGACCTGCTGTTTGCTTTCCGCGTTGCCAAACATGTTAAATCCAACGCCATTGTATATGCCAAGGATGGCGCAACGGTTGGTGTGGGCGCAGGCCAGATGAGCCGTGTCGATTCCGCCCGCATTGCGGCATGGAAATCCGAAGAAGCCGCCAAAGAGCTTGGCCTTGATACGCCGCTTGCCAAAGGGTCGGTTGTTGCGTCCGATGCTTTCTTCCCGTTTGCCGATGGTCTTATCAGTGCGGCGGAAGCAGGCGTTACCGCGGTCATCCAGCCGGGCGGCTCTATTCGTGACGATGAAGTCATTGAAGCCGCAAATGAACGCGGTCTGGCGATGGTCATGACCGGAATGCGTCATTTCCGCCATTAAATCAAAAACTTAACACCCTCAAATCACGCATATTTGTTAACCATTTATGCGTATTTTCGCCTGTATACTTATTACTGGAAGGTACGGGTGGATGAAAAATGTCGAAAAAATGCAGTTTTTTGAGCTTTAGCGCGCATTTTTAAGATTTTATTAACTCCTCATCTATACCATGAGATCAGAAATAACCCGTAGAAGGTTTCTACCGTGCGTGGTTAAGAAAAACAAAAGCCCAATTAAGAGGCTGAAACTAAAAGGTAATTAGAGGGTATGAAAGTTCGATTTTGCACTTCAAAAGCATCAAAAATCTCTCCTTTCCATACCTTCTGTGAAGTTTAACAAAGTGCGCCGTTGGCGACGTTAACGAAGGAAGAATATAGGAAATGGCATTCCCTTGGTTATTTGCAGCACTAGCAAGCGGAGCGACAGTCGTCGATCACCAATTAGGTGGTCATGGACGCGCGGCAGTCGCCGACACTATTGGTGATGCATGGGATGCAGCATGGGGCAATGAGCCGGCCCCCGGTGAAAGCAACTCTTTCATCCGAAGAGAAGGCGAAGAAGAGAATAATGGCGGCGGCATTATGGACTGGTTGGGCGACAATATGGGTGTCGTCGGTGGTCTGGGTGGTATCGCAGCCCTGTGGATGTCCCCTCTTCCGGATTTTGTAAAAAAGATGGGAAGCCTCGCACTTTTGGCTATGGCCGCGATCAGCTTCATCAAAGGGAACATGACCAACAATTTTAATTCGGTCGCAGAAGACCAACCACAACGACATGTGGTGATGGAACAAGGATTTGACGCGGATGACCCCAACATTGTTGGACAAACCGGAGCAGATCACGTCGGAGGGCCTGACGTTACAGCAGGCGTAGATGAGGAATTAATAGCAACAGCAGAATAAAAGCCAATTAAGGCACAACGTTAATAAAAAGCTCGAAAACGGGCAAACGGTAAAAAAAGAGGGTATAGAAAATGGCGGATCCTACCGCGATATTAGAAAGAAGAAGAGCCGAGGAGCGCAGACGCGGTGACAGCACTGTTACCGATCTGATGTGGCTCGGCGCTTTCGACCCTCAGCCTTTCACAATCAGAGAAACAGGTTTTGGCAACACAGGTCTTACAGTTGAAGAAGCGCCTGTATATGCCGCTGCAGCGACAGGTTTTGACGTCGATGCGGCCGAAGACACAACACTTGATCAACCAACTTATGCAGCAGGCCCTGCAGGCGGTGTAGAAGACGCAACTCTAACGCCAAGCGTTCGCGGTGGCCGTGCTATCGTTGAGCCACAGAGCGACAACGAAACTTATAATCTCTGGTCACAAACCGATTACTACAGCGATCACTTCAGAGAAGAAGCCGAAGGCGGAACAGAACTCGGTAATATTGAAGAGTCTCTGGAAACAAATGCAGAGTTCAGATCTTCTTGGGTTCGTGCGGCGCGCGAAGTGTATGAAATGCACTATGGCCGTGAAATTTCAGAAAACTGGAGCGATGAGAGAATCGCCGAATGGGGTCTGGACTATATCCGTGAATTCAACGGTGCTCTTGTAACACTCGACGTAGAAGCTCTGGGTCTTCACGGCGGTATGACCAATATCGCGTTGAAAGTTCGCGGCGGTACAGATGCACAAAAGCAGGCATTCGGCTTCCTTATGGACAGCCTCGACGAAGCAGACATCACAGGCAGCGGCGCTTTGGCCTTTGCCGGTAACATGCTCGTTGACCCGACAACATATATCGGTATCGGTACATTTGGTGCCGGTACAGCCGCCGCACAAGGCGCAAAGCTTGCTGCCAGACAAGGCGTTAAAATGGCCGTTAGAGAAAGCATGCGCCAAGGACTGCGCAGAGGCTTCTCAACAGTCGTTCGTGAAGGTGCTGAAGCGGCTATTCGCGCTCCATTGCGTTCAAAAATTGCTACAGCCGGTTTGATTGCCGCTAGCGAAGGTGCCATTTACGGTGTGGCCGCTGATGCCAACATGCAAAGCGTTAACATCTCCATGGGCCGCCAAGAAAGCTACAGCCTTGCTCAAGCGGGTTTGTCAGCCGGTATCGGTTTTGCTGCCGGTGGCGTTCTGGGTGCAGGTCTTAGCGGTGCAGCACCATATATCGGTAGAGGCACAGCCGCTGTTATTCGTCCTGTAGAAAACCGTATCATCAGACCTACTGTGCGTCTGGCCAGAGACGGTGTTTCCCGCATTCCGGGTCTGGGTTCAGGTTTCCGTCGCAGCGTTACACCTACAGATGCTGCAACAGCCGCAACCCGTGATGCGACTGAAGGCGCGACAACAAGAGCAACACGCGACGCCGCAGAAGAAACAACGACAAGAACCACAAGAACAGCAACAGACGGTCCATCAGGCACAGTCGATGGCGACTTGGGTGCTTCCAGCCCATTCGAGGGCGGCGGTGTCCGTAATGCTTTCGCTGCGCCAGGCGGCCATACACCTCGTGGTGGTTTCTGGAGCCGTCTGACAAGAGGTCCGGGTAGCATTCGCCCTGAAGGCAACAACTTGCTGCCTAACCCGACACGCACATGGATTCACAATCTGGTTAACTACAACCCTTACCACTATCTCGGTTACAGAATTGGTAAGAGCATCGGTATGGAAATCTCTAACCCAGCCGACAGTATTCCAAATGATCTTGCTTTTGACCGCTTTATCCTGCCGTTTATCGACGCCGTTGATAATCGTCTGTTGGGTAAAGCCGATGCGCCGCACTTTACTGGCCGCGCAAGAACAAGCCACGACCTGAATGACGTTCTTGAACCTTTACAGAAAAAATTAAACGATATCCGCGAAAGCGTTGGCGGTGGTTCCGGTTCTCTCACACCAGCTCAAGCGAAAGCTGAATCAATTAGAGCCATTCAGGACTTTGTGACGGCAAACCGAACACAATTA
>CAZLTT010000001.1:0-1089 GCA_964562515.1 uncultured Micavibrio sp. | reverse complement strand
TATCCAAAACACCTGCAATTAAAGCGTCGGTCACAAACCGAGCACAATTACAAGAACTGTCCGATGCCTTGAGACCCATTGCCGATGAAATGGCTCTGGAAAAACGACTGGCGGAGATCACGACGCTTCGTGACACAGGAAAAGACGCACGCCCTGATGCTGAAGTTAAAGCAGAAGTCAGACAGATTATTGCGGACTACACAACAAGAACAGGCAGAACATTTGACGGTGCGGATGACAGAGTTGCCTCTGTTGTTAACGGTGCTAAGAAACAATTTTTCCTGCAAGAGCGTCAAGCATCGGCGATGTCAAGCTACGTAAACACCTTACAACGTTCTGTCGACGACTTGTTGGCACCGGACTTTGCAACAAAATATGAGGCCTCCCTTGATGCAGCGATTGCAAGGGGCGGCGGTGTAGAAGGTCTGCAAGACGAAATTTTCCACCCAATCAACTTCTTGAGCAGAAATGCAGAAGAAGCCGAAGTTCGCATGAGACCTGCACCAACAGATGCAGCCGGAAACAGAGTAAAAGGTCCTGATGGAAAACCTATACCCGGCAACCACGATGAATCACAAAGCATTCGTTGGAGAGCAACCCAAAGCCGTCTCGAGGATGTAAACGCGCACAGAATTGCAATGCGGATAGGTTACTTCAACCCGCACCGTCGTACATTGCCCATTTCCAAAACAAGCCAGATGAGCAACATGGAAGCAATCATCATGCGGATCGAAGACATGGATCCAACAGATGCCAGCAAGTCAGGTGAATTGGAAGGTTTGCTCAAGAACGCCTACGAATTGGGCGGTGAGCATGAAGCTCTCGAGGCATTAAAACGTCTAAACGATAAAACAGGTTTAAGCTCCGGCAACCACGCCTTGCTCGACAAGATGAAGGCTGACTTTACAAGACCACCAGCAATGCTGGACGGTGGCGGTGAACACTACAAATACTTTGCGCGTGAAGTTGCAGCGGTCGCAAACGTACCACACAGCCCATATAAATGGGGTCAGAGAGATGTGTACGATTTCTATACAAGAATGAGCTACAAGTTCAGGCATGCACGCAAATATCCTGGCGCAGGCTCGA